>NC_021505.1:0-300000 GCF_000412675.1 Pseudomonas putida NBRC 14164
AAGCTTTTCTGAAGAACTTATAGATATTAGGTGGATAACCTTCTGTGGATAACCTTCTGTAGGCCTCAAAATTCGCCATGTACAGAGTTTTGAAACTTTGTTCTAAACCGGTGCTGCGCTTGTTTTCATCGTGGTCGAAAGCTGTGGATTAAAATGGCACTTACCCACAGCAGAGTTATCAACAGACTACGACCCAGGGTTGTGCATAGCACTCATGGTCGCTTATCCACAGGGCTTATGCGCAGTGCGACGAAGACGTTTTGGTCGATAAATGGCTGTTTTGTCATGGTTCCTAACGTGTCCACATGTGGATAACTGAACGCTCGACCGGTACAATGGCGGATTGTTTTTGCCTCATCCGGCTTTCAAACTCAGGGGATATCCGTGTCAGTGGAACTTTGGCAGCAGTGCGTGGAGCTTCTGCGCGATGAACTGCCTGCCCAGCAATTCAACACCTGGATCCGTCCGCTACAGGTCGAAGCCGAAGGCGACGAGTTGCGCGTCTATGCGCCTAACCGTTTCGTTCTCGATTGGGTCAATGAAAAGTACCTGGGTCGCTTGCTCGAGCTGTTGGGTGAAAACGGCAGCGGAATTGCGCCTGCCCTTTCCTTATTAATAGGCAGCCGTCGCAGCTCGGCTCCACGGGCTGCGCCCAACGCGCCAGTCAGCGCTGCCGTGGCGGCCTCGCTGGCGCAGACCCGGGCGCAGACCCAAGCTCAAAGGCCTTTGCCGGTAGCGGCCGCAGCCGAGCCTGCGGCTGTAGCAGCGGTAGAACCTGTGCTGGTCAATGAATTGGCCGAGCCGTCGTCGCGTGACAGCTTCGATGCCATGGCCGAGCCCGTCTCGCCGCCAGCCAGCAACAACCGGACCGAACAGCGCACTGTGCAGGTGGAAGGTGCGCTCAAGCACACCAGCTACCTGAACCGCACCTTCACTTTCGACACTTTCGTGGAAGGTAAGTCGAACCAGTTGGCGCGCGCGGCTGCCTGGCAGGTGGCCGATAACCCCAAGCATGGCTACAACCCGCTGTTCCTGTATGGCGGCGTGGGCCTGGGTAAAACCCACCTTATGCATGCTGTGGGTAACCATCTGCTGAAGAAGAACCCGAACGCCAAGGTCGTGTACCTGCACTCGGAGCGCTTCGTCGCAGACATGGTCAAGGCGCTGCAGCTCAACGCCATCAACGAATTCAAGCGCTTCTACCGTTCGGTGGATGCGTTGCTGATCGACGATATCCAGTTCTTTGCCCGCAAAGAGCGCTCGCAGGAAGAGTTTTTCCACACCTTCAACGCCCTGCTTGAGGGCGGCCAGCAGGTAATTCTCACCTCTGACCGTTACCCCAAGGAGATCGAAGGCCTGGAAGAGCGCCTGAAGTCGCGCTTTGGTTGGGGCCTGACGGTGGCTGTAGAGCCACCAGAGCTGGAAACCCGCGTAGCGATCCTGATGAAGAAGGCCGACCAGGCCAAGGTCGAGCTGCCACATGATGCGGCCTTCTTCATTGCCCAGCGCATTCGCTCCAACGTACGTGAGCTGGAAGGTGCGCTGAAGCGGGTGATTGCCCACTCGCACTTCATGGGCCGCGACATCACCATCGAGCTGATCCGTGAGTCGCTGAAAGACTTGCTGGCGCTGCAAGATAAACTGGTGAGTGTGGATAACATTCAGCGAACCGTCGCCGAGTACTACAAGATCAAGATCTCTGATCTGTTGTCCAAGCGTCGTTCGCGTTCTGTCGCGCGTCCACGTCAGGTGGCCATGGCCCTGTCCAAGGAGCTGACCAACCACAGTCTGCCGGAAATCGGTGACATGTTCGGTGGTCGCGACCACACGACCGTGCTACACGCCTGCCGCAAGATCAACGAATTGAAGGAATCCGACGCGGACATCCGCGAGGACTACAAGAACCTGCTGCGGACGCTGACGACCTGATGGCCGTCTGCGCAGCTAATTGAAGGCAAGGGACTAGACCATGCATTTCACCATTCAACGCGAAGCCCTGTTGAAACCCCTGCAACTGGTCGCCGGTGTCGTAGAGCGCCGTCAGACCTTGCCGGTCCTGTCCAACGTATTGCTGGTCGTACAAGGCCAGCAACTGTCGTTGACCGGTACCGACCTGGAAGTCGAACTGGTAGGCCGCGTACAGCTGGAAGAGCCGGCCGAGCCTGGCGAAATCACCGTGCCGGCGCGCAAGCTGATGGACATTTGTAAGAGCCTGCCGAACGACGCCCTGATCGATATCAAGGTCGACGAGCAGAAACTGTTGGTGAAGGCCGGCCGCAGCCGCTTCACCCTGTCGACCCTGCCAGCCAATGACTTCCCGACTGTGGAAGAAGGCCCGGGTTCGCTGACCTGCAACCTGGAACAAAGCAAGCTGCGCCGTCTGATCGAGCGCACCAGCTTCGCCATGGCCCAGCAGGATGTGCGCTACTACCTCAACGGCATGCTGCTGGAGGTTTCCCGGAACACCCTGCGCGCAGTTTCCACTGACGGCCACCGCCTGGCGCTGTGCTCCATGACCGCGCCCATCGAGCAGGAAGATCGACACCAGGTCATCGTGCCACGCAAAGGTATCCTGGAACTGGCCCGCCTGCTGACCGACCCGGAAGGCATGGTCAGCATCGTCCTGGGCCAGCACCACATTCGCGCCACAACCGGTGAATTCACCTTCACCTCCAAGCTTGTGGATGGCAAGTTCCCGGACTACGAGCGTGTACTGCCCAAGGGCGGCGACAAACTGGTGGTCGGTGACCGCCAGGCGCTGCGTGAAGCCTTCAGCCGTACTGCGATTCTTTCCAACGAAAAGTACCGCGGTATTCGCTTGCAACTGGCTGCTGGCCAACTGAAGATCCAGGCCAACAACCCTGAGCAGGAAGAAGCTGAAGAAGAGATCAGCGTGGACTACGAAGGTAGCTCGCTGGAAATCGGCTTTAACGTCAGCTACCTGCTGGACGTGCTGGGCGTTATGACTACCGAGCAAGTTCGTCTGATCCTGTCCGACTCCAACAGCAGTGCGCTGCTGCAGGAAGCTGGCAATGACGATTCTTCCTACGTTGTCATGCCGATGCGCCTGTAACCTGTAGCAGGCGCAATGTCCCTTCGACGGATCATGGTCACCGCGGTGCGCAACTTGCACCCGGTGACCCTCTCGCCCTCCCCCCGCATCAATATCCTTTACGGCGCCAATGGCAGTGGCAAGACCAGTGTGCTTGAAGCTGTGCACTTGCTCGGGCTGGCGCGGTCATTTCGCAGCACCCGCCTGAACCCGGTTATCCAGTATGAGCAGTCTGCCTGTACCGTGTTTGGTGAAGTGCAGTTGGCTGAAGGTGGCACCAGTAACCTGGGTGTCTCTCGAGAGCGGCAGGGAGAATTCACCATACGCATCGATGGGCAGAATGCACGTAGCGCCGCCCAGCTGGCGGAACTGTTACCGCTGCAGCTCATCAACCCAGACAGTTTCCGGCTGTTGGAAGGTGCCCCGAAAATACGCCGCCAGTTCCTGGACTGGGGTGTGTTCCACGTGGAACCTCGCTTTTTGCCAGCCTGGCAACGGCTGCAGAAGGCGCTGCGGCAGCGGAACTCGTGGTTGCGTCATGGTACACTTGACGCAGCTTCGCAAGCCGCCTGGGACCGGGAATTGTGCCTGGCCAGCGCGGAAATAGATGAATACCGTCGCAACTACATCAAGGCCTTGAAGCCTGTCTTCGAGCGAACCCTGAGCGAACTGGTCGAGCTGGACGGGTTGACCCTGAGCTACTACCGAGGCTGGGACAAGGACCGCGAACTGCAAGAAGTACTCGCATCCTCTCTCCTTCGCGATCAGCAGATGGGCCATACCCAGGCCGGTCCGCAGCGTGCTGATCTGCGTCTTCGTCTGGCTGCCAATAACGCGGCCGACATCCTGTCGCGTGGTCAGCAAAAGCTGGTGGTGTGCGCATTGCGCATTGCCCAAGGCCACCTCGTCAGCCAGGCTCGTCGCGGTAACTGTATTTATCTCGTGGATGACTTGCCGTCCGAACTGGACGACAAGCATCGCCGCGCGCTGTGCCGCTTGCTTGAAGAATTACGCTGCCAGGTGTTCATCACCTGTGTAGATCACGAATTACTGAGGGAAGGCTGGCAGACGGAAACGCCAGTTGCTTTGTTCCACGTGGAACAAGGCCGTATCACCCAGACCCACGACCATCGGGAGTGAAGGCATGAGCGAAAATCAAACGTACGACTCCTCCAGCATCAAGGTGCTGAAAGGTTTGGATGCCGTACGCAAGCGTCCCGGCATGTACATTGGCGACACCGATGATGGTAGCGGCCTGCACCACATGGTCTTCGAGGTGGTCGACAACTCGATCGACGAAGCCCTCGCCGGTCACTGCGATGACATCACCGTCATCATCCACACGGACGAATCCATCAGTGTGCGCGACAATGGTCGCGGCATTCCGGTCGACGTGCATAAAGAAGAAGGCGTTTCCGCAGCCGAGGTCATCATGACCGTACTGCACGCCGGCGGTAAGTTCGATGATAACTCCTACAAAGTATCTGGCGGCTTGCACGGCGTAGGTGTTTCTGTTGTGAACGCCCTGTCCGAGAAGCTCGTGCTGACCGTTCGCCGTAGCGGCAAGATCTGGGAGCAGACCTACGTTCACGGCGTACCACAAGCGCCGATGGCTGTTGTCGGTGAAAGCGAAACCACCGGTACCCACATCCACTTCAAGCCGTCGGCTGAGACCTTCAAGAATATCCACTTCAGCTGGGACATCCTGGCCAAGCGTATTCGCGAGTTGTCGTTCCTCAACTCGGGCGTTGGCATTCTGCTGAAGGATGAGCGCAGCGGTAAGGAAGAGTTCTTCAAATACGAAGGCGGCCTGCGTGCGTTCGTCGAGTACCTGAACACCAACAAGACGCCAGTCAACTCCCAGGTGTTCCACTTCAGCGTTCAGCGTGAAGACGGCGTGGGCGTGGAAGTTGCTTTGCAGTGGAACGACAGCTTCAACGAAAACCTGCTGTGCTTCACCAACAACATTCCACAGCGCGACGGTGGCACCCACTTGGTGGGCTTCCGTTCTTCGCTGACCCGTAGCCTGAACAGCTACATCGAACAGGAAGGCCTGGCGAAGAAGAACAAGGTGGCGACCACGGGTGACGACGCCCGTGAAGGCCTGACCGCGATCATCTCGGTGAAGGTACCGGACCCCAAGTTCAGCTCGCAGACCAAAGACAAGCTGGTTTCCTCGGAGGTGAAAACCGCCGTGGAACAGGAGATGAACAAGTACTTCTCTGACTTTCTGCTGGAAAACCCGAACGAGGCCAAGGCCGTCGTTGGCAAGATGATCGATGCCGCTCGTGCGCGTGAAGCAGCTCGTAAAGCCCGCGAGATGACTCGCCGCAAAGGTGCGCTGGATATCGCCGGACTGCCAGGCAAGTTGGCGGACTGCCAGGAGAAGGACCCTGCCCTTTCCGAACTGTACCTGGTGGAGGGTGACTCCGCAGGTGGCTCGGCCAAGCAAGGTCGTAACCGTCGTACCCAGGCGATCTTGCCGCTGAAGGGTAAGATCCTCAACGTCGAGAAAGCACGCTTCGACAAGATGATCTCGTCCCAGGAAGTGGGCACGCTGATCACTGCGCTTGGCTGTGGTATCGGCCGCGAAGAGTACAACATCGACAAGTTGCGTTATCACAACATCATCATCATGACCGATGCTGACGTTGACGGTTCGCACATCCGTACCCTGCTGCTGACCTTCTTCTTCCGTCAGTTGCCGGAACTGGTCGAGCGTGGCTACATCTACATTGCCCAGCCGCCACTGTACAAGGTGAAAAAAGGTAAGCAGGAGCAGTACATCAAGGACGACGAGGCCATGGAAGAATACATGACCCAGTCGGCCCTGGAAGACGCAAGCCTGCACCTGGACGAGTCGGCCCCAGCGGTTTCTGGCGTGCAGCTGGAAAGCCTGGTGAACGAATTCCGTAGTGTCATGAAGACCCTTAAGCGCCTGTCGCGGTTGTACCCGGAAGAGCTGACCGAGCACTTCGTGTACCTGCCTGAGGTGACCCTGGAGCAGTTGGGTGACCACGCGGTGATGCAAGCCTGGCTGGCCAAGCTGCAGGAGCGTCTGAACTCCAGCCAGAAGTCTGGCCTGGCTTACAACGCGAGCCTGCGTGAAGACAAAGAACGCAACGTATGGCTGCCGGAAGTGGAAATCACCTCCCACGGCCTGGCCAGCTACATCACGTTCAACCGTGACTTCTTTGGCAGCAATGACTACCGGACCGTCGTCAACATCGGTGCCAAGCTCTCCAGCCTGTTGGGTGAAGGTGCTTACGTACAACGTGGTGAACGCCGTAAGGCAATTGTCGAGTTCAAGGAAGGCCTGGACTGGCTGATGAATGAGACCACCAAGCGTCACACCATCCAGCGATACAAAGGGCTGGGTGAGATGAACCCGGACCAGCTGTGGGAAACCACCATGGACCCGACCGTTCGCCGTATGCTCAAGGTCACCATCGAGGATGCGATCGCTGCTGACCAGATCTTCAACACCCTGATGGGTGATGCAGTCGAGCCGCGTCGTGAGTTCATCGAAAGCAACGCGTTGTCGGTGTCGAACCTGGACTTCTGATCAGGTGTAGGTTCACAGAAAAGCTGCACGCTTTCACAAATAGATGACCGGCCGGGCTTCAACCATGGCCCCTGTCGGTCACCATCAAGCCCGCCTTCGCGGGCTTTTTTTTGCCTGGAATTCCTGCCGGGGCGCCCTACTCCGCTCATTGGAAAATGATGCAGATGGGGGGATTTGAGGAAGTGATTTGATGGGGCGCTGGAAGTGCTGAGAGGGTCGGCGGGCGGATCTGAGCAGCAGAGAGATTGAGAGGACTTTAAAACTAATATTTGAACACCTTAATAGTTAATTAAGCGTACGTGTTAAGTATTAATTTGAACAATTTAGTATGGAAATGGAATTTGGTGGAAGTTGCCATTTTGGATTTTTTGTAGATTTCGAAGGGATGTTGGAATAAGATCTATGACCAACTTTTCCGCTTTGCACTGAAGATTTTCAGCCAAATCAGCTGTTTGAAGCGAGAGCTTCAGACCTGATCCAAATTGCTCCAGCGATCACGAAGTGGCCGTTTAGAAATAAAGAGAGCAAGCCGATTGCTTTAGATTCTGATCAGTCATGAGAGTCATGACCAATGAGAGAAAAGGAGACCTGAAAATGTAGAAAAACGCGATCAATCCCGAGAGGACTGACCGCGCTTAGCGAAGCAGACTTGCGTCCTCAGAACCCGCAATGTCTGCTTTTTCGAAGCGACTGTCAATCCTCTCCCATTTTTTCGACCTTAGCGAGGTTACTCGACGGCACAGTGTTGCCTGTCGAAAGGCCTCACTTCGCCCGCCCTGCGCCTTGATTTTTTGGCGCAGCGTCGGCGCTCGTTTCGAGATTTTCGGAGGTGTTTCATGACAGTACGAAAGGTGGTCACGCGGCGGTCCAACCATTACCGCGGCTACTTCCCATCGCTCAAAAATAAAAAGCCTGTGCCCTGGGAGTCCCAGCTCGAAGGCGCTCTTTTTCGGCTTCTTGAGCTGTCTCCTGCGGTCATCGGCTACGTCCCGCAGCCCAGTGAGGAACGTGTTCCATCGCTCCAGGGCTACTTCAAATATTACCCAGACGTACAGGTTTTCCTCGCGGATGGGCGCGAGTGGTGGTTTGAAGTGAAGCCTCACGACCGACTGAAGATTGCCAGCGTCAGGCAGCGACTGGATGCCGCTGAGCGCTACTTCAACGCCACTGCCCGTAACTTTTCGGTGATCACTGAAAAGTTAATTGAAGCTGAGCCCCTGGCTACCAATCTTAGAAGGCTGATGTATCACCGGCGCGGTCCAGAGCTTTCGCATCAGGCGTTGGAGGAGGTAATGGCGACCTTCAACGAATGGCCGCCTATGACCGTTGCAGATCTGCTCTACGTGGTTGGTGAGGGGAAAGCCTGGCGCTTGTTAGGCCTTGGGGTGGTGGGCATTGACCTTGATAGGTCAATTGACACTGACTCCCCGGTCTTCCTGCAAGGGGGGCACCGTCATGCAAACCTTTTCCCTTAGGGTGAAATTGGTCGTCATCGTTCGTGGCGTACTGATGGTGCTTGAGAAGAGGCTTATTGACCGGAAGCTGCTCTTTTTCGATGAGCTTGGTGAGCCCACGAAGCTATCCGAGAAGGAGTTCTATGAGGCCTACGAGAAGCGCGAGATCGAGATCTCCGCTGATCAGCCATACCTTGGGAAGGTTCCGTATGTGCGGAACGTCCCTCCAGATATTTCATGCTTCCCCAAAAAACATGGAGATGAGGCATTGCGTCGACGCAAGTATCTGGACGACCTAACTAAGCGCGGTAAATACAAGCTACCGGGTGACGAAGACATGATCAAGAAACTTAGAGATATCGCCAAAAAGATTGGGGATGCGTGCGCACCCTCGGTTTCCACTATTCGACGTTGGGCAGCCAAATACATTGGCCAGAACGTAGTAAAGCTTATCCCTCAGCATGCCAAAAAGGGTCGGGCTGCCGCGATACAGGGAGAGCTCGAAGTTATTCTTGAAGGGGTGATTAATAAAACCTACCTGCAGGATACGATTCCAGCGGTCAGCGTGGTCGTTTCAGAATTCGAAGATCAGATAAAAGAGAGGAACAAAAGTCGTTTGCCTTCGGATCAGCTCAAGATCCCAAGCGGAATGACTGTCCGAAGGTACATCGCCAAGCTGGATCCGTACCTTGTGGATAAGGAGAGGCTCGGAAAACACGCAGCAGACAAGAAGCACCGTGTTGCGGCGGGTGTCCTACGTGTCCATGAGATTTTGGAACGTTGGGAAATTGATCACACCTTGTTGGACGTCCAGCTTGTGGATGAAACCTCGGGGCTGTGCATTGGGCGCCCCTATCTGACGATCGTCCTCGACCGCTTCTCTCGAATGGTGATGGGATATTTGCTCCACCTGTCGGCGCCAAATACGGAAACCGTGCTTCGTGTGATCGAACGCTCAATCCGTCCAAAAGCCGAATTGCTGAAGCGCTTTCCGAAAGTGAGAAATGAATGGTGGGCACGTGGGCTGCCGGCTCGAATAGTCCCAGACAACGCAGCGGAATTTCACGCGGGCGATCTCATCATGGGATTCAACGAGTTGGGTATCGAGATCATGTATCCCGCTTCAAGGGCCCCTCAAAGGAAAGGTGCCGTCGAACGCTTTTTCAGCACACAGAACCTGGGGCTTATCCACAACCTCCCGGGTACCACCTTCTCGAATATCCAGCAGCGTGGCGATTACGACTCGGAGAAGAATGCATGTTTCACGCTCCCTCAATTGGAGGCGGTGGTAGTGAAATGGATCGTCGATGGTTACCACCAGACTCCTCATCGGGGGCTGGACAACAGAACACCGGCTCAAGTCTGGGGGACTAGCGAGGCGAACCATGTCATCAGCCTTCCCGTCGACCTGGACTCGTTGGAGTGCATTCTGGCCAAGCGGGCCTCGGTGAAGGTTCACCATTACGGCATCGAGGTTGCCAAAGTGGGCTACCACTCTACGGAACTTGCTGAGCTCCGTATGCGTTTGGCAGACGGAGAAAAGGTAAACGTCCGCTATCGAGACGAAGCCGGGCACGTTTGGGTTCACGACCGCTTCAGAAACTTGTTCTTCAAAGTGCCCGCCAAAGATGAGCGAATGGCCGGTAAGAGCAGGGAGGTGTGGAAGGCTGCCGAGAAAGCGCTGCGAGAAAAATATAATGAGCAGCCTAGCTTCGAGGCTACGCACAGGTGCTACCAGGAAATTATGGAAGATGCAGACGAGGCCCGCCGTTCGCAGACGCTCAGAAAACGACGCGCAGCTGCCATAGCGAAAATCGACAAGGAGGGTCGAGTGACCGAAAGCACGCCTCCACCCAAGGTACTCGCTGAAGTGGAATGGACCGGTGACTCTATTCCTAACATTCCGCCAGCAGCCTTCAAGGTCTCGGTTCGTCGCCCTGCTGGGAGTTCTAAGCCATGAACGCCATCAATCTGTACGAATGCTACGAGCATGGTGAATACAGCTTTACGCTCCGCGATCGTTTTATTCACAGCCCTCAAGTCGAGCGAGCGTTGACGCGACTAGGCGATATCCACGGCGATAGTCGGCGTACCAGAGCAAGTAAAGGGTTGCTGATCCAAGGTCCAAGCGGAGTGGGCAAGAGCACATTGGTCAAGGAGTACATTCGGTCATTGGAGGAATTGGAGAGCCATGACCCACAGAAGCGGACAGTTCTGTTCGTCGAGATGCCTTCGTCTCCAACCAAAAAGAACCTGGCAGCAGCCATTTTGGCAGAGCTGAAGGATCCCTTCGCAGAGGCACGAGGACATTCGGCAGAGGTTAAATTTGCGCGAGTAGTCCTGCTGCTGAAGAACCTTGGCGTGGAGATGTTGGTCCTCGATGAGGCGCAGCACCTGGTCGATTATCGTCGTAATGGTGCGTATGAGGCAGCAGACTGGATCAAGAGTCTGATGAATGAAACCAGTATCGCGTTTGTTCTGATTGGGCTGAAGCGCACCGAAAATCTCCTGCTAGCAAACGAGCAACTGCGACGCAGGTTTTCGGCCACGGTGGCATACGATCGCTTCACCTTCTCCGCTAATACGTCTCTTCATTTCGTGATGTTGTTGCAGGCAATCGAGGGCGAACTGCCTGTTCAAACCATCAGTTTTGTAGAGCCAGCGATGATTAAACGCTTCTACCTGGCTTCCTATGGATTGATCGACTACCTCATCAAGATTGTGGACAGGGCTGTTTGGCTGGTTCAAGTCCAGGACCTTGTCGGGATTGAACTTCCTGTGCTGGCCCAGGCTTTTGAAGACGAGGTTTGGAGCTACGCCACCGAGGATCGAAACCCCTTCAGTGCGAGCTTCAATTTCCAGCCTCTGTTCGGGAAGCGGGAGCCGTTTGAGACGTTCGAAGAGAGCAGTACCTGACGGCCAAGGGCCGGGCTTATCGGCCCGGCTCTACTCCCCTGATTTTTATGTCTTCGATTTCATGGATGTGTAGGAATGTTTGGTCTTTTAATCAACCCACGACCACACCAAGACGAAAGTCTTTTGGGGTACCTGCAGCGCCTGGCGAAAGCCAACGGATTACCCAGAAAGGAACTGCTCACCGCCTTTGCACGAGCCGACGAGACCGATGTTGCGGACTGGCTGCAGATGATGGAAGGACCACTGAGCTGGCCTGCGGTATCTGCTGAGTTTCGTGATCCAAGGCCCAAGGGGGTCAAGTTATGGACGACTCATCACGCTCGTTACTGTCCGATCTGTTTGGGCGAAGCCGGTTATTGGAGAGAAAGCTGGGGCTTGACCCTGGTTACGACGTGTTCTGTCCACGGCACTGAACTCCACGGGCGGTGCCCCAACTGTCTGAAGGAAACCGATCCAAGCGCAATGAGTGCGAATAGTTGCCAAGCGTGTGGCACCTCATTGAGTGGGACCAATTTTGAGATCGCGCCGGCGAGTGATACGGCCGCCTGGCTCACCTCTGGCTTTGAAGATAGGTTTTACGCCGACTCGTTGCCAGCTGACGCGGGATTGGCGGCCCTCACCTACGAACAGTTTCACGAGTTGTCATCGCGTCTCGCTGTCAGAAGTTTGCCTACGGAAAGAACCCAGCCGCTGAAGGTTGCTGATTCGGGTTCGCTAGAGATATCGCGGCTTATGGCAAACGCGGCGGGCGTGGTTCTCATGAACTGGCCTCTCGCATTCAGAGAACTGCTGAGTGGCCTCAAGGCAGTCCATTCCGATAACGAACATTGGACGCTCAGCAGATCGTTCGGCCCGATATACCACGACATCCACCGTGATCTGGATGACTCTTGTTTTGACTTTCTTCGTCGAGAGTTCGAATCATTTCTGCAGCATGCGTGGGAAGCACCGTTAGCGAAGCGAAATCGCAATTTGAGTGAGGAGACGATTGAGAGACATCGTTGGGTGTCGTTCGATTCTGCTGCTGAAGCTTGTGGTCTCGGGGTATCAGTCATAAAACGCCTTCATCAGGAGGGACAAATCGCCTATCGGGAGAAGGTCCATGAAGATCGAGTCTTTACGGTCGTGGACCTGGATCATTTGAAGGCAATCTCGCAGCATCTCCAGGGCGTGGCTGATATGAAAGAAACCTCGACTTTGCTAAGCCTCTGTCGCAATCGGGTTAGGCAGCTGCTAGCTGGTGGTACCCTCCAGTTCTTTGGTGGAGAACCGCGCCCAGGCGAAAGGTGGCTGATTGACTGCCGCTCGATCAACGAATTGATTGATGAGAAGCTGCCTACCAGCTCTGACCAGAGCCTGGTGTCGATCAACTACTTGGCCAAGCATTCTCTGCCCAAGGGGGGTGGGTTGGTCGAGTTGGTTCAGGCAATACGTGCAGGTGAACTTCGCGCTTACGGCCCAGCTGAGAATGGCTCGGTTGCGGTAGGGGCGTGGTTACTCAAGCCGCAAGATTTTGCAGCGTGGCAACAAGCCCGAGCTGAGAACAAGAGTCCGGTCTTTCCCGGCCTGTCGGTAGTCAAGGCTGCTGCGCTGTTAGGCGTCAAAGAACAATGCGCATACGCGTTCGTTCGACTGGGTCTGCTATGGAGCACTGCTGTCGAACGAGGCCGGCGTACGCAATTGATGGTTAAGCCTCAAGCCATCGACAGATTCAGGCGTGGCTATATCTTGGGACCGGAGATTGCGGTGTATTTGGGGAAGTCGACCAGGGAGGCGTTCAAGCACCTTTGGGAGGCCAGGTTTCGCCCCGTTGCGGGGCCATCCATTCCAAACGCGGCTTGCCGGCAGTACGTTTGGGTAAGAAGCAAAAAGCTGATCGATTACCTCGCAAGTGAAGCCGCCCAGATCGACGATCCTGAAGCCATCACGTTTTTATCCACACCGATCGCTCAGCCTCGTGATTGCCGATTCAGGCATGTGGGATCAAGATAGTTAGCACGCTTTCTTTCTTGATTGCTAAAATCATCGAACCCATTTTGGAGAATCTTATGTCCCGTCTCGCTGAATTCCGCCTGCTCGAACAACAGCTCGCAGCCCAACTGGCGGAGCTGGAAGCGCTGAAAAATGACTCTGCCCTGAAGCAGGAAATGGAATTTGAAACGAAGCTGCGCAGTTTGCTCAACGAGTATGGCTACGGCCTGCGCCAAGTGGTGCTGATCCTCGATCCGCAAGCGGTGGCTTCCACTGATATGGCCCCAAAAACCTCTCGGAAACCACGCGAAGTAAAGGTCTACAAGAATCCACACAGCGGAGAGGTTGTTGAGACCAAGGGTGGTAATCAGCGTACGCTTAAGGCCTGGAAAAACGAGTATGGCGCTGAGGTAGTCGAGTCTTGGCTCGCCAATTGATTGCACTGCAGGCGGCTTCTGGCACGAGATGAATCGTGGTGCGCCCCGAATGCAAATTCCCATTCTGGGGCGTGACGAAATTTTCTGCGGGTGGTGGTGACACACAGTTTATGCGCATTAAATAGAGGTCCACTTCAAAAAATGGACTCTCCAAAATGCGGAATGCTCTCGTCTCAATCTCAGTGAACACCATCGCAAGCCTCCTGACTGCGCTTGTGCTTCACTGGATCACCCGTCCTCTTTCCGACCTCTCCATTCAGCCAATCACGGCCTCAAACTCTGGATCCAAGAGCTCTTCGTGCTCTTCGTAGATGAGAAATCTGGACCAGACAGCACGTTTCTGAACCACCCCATCAGAGCAAGCGTTCCCCTGGATTGAGCTATCTGGTGACGATTCGTTGAGTTTCTTCTCACTGCTAGGAAGAGCTCTGATTAAAAATTCGTGCTTCCTCAGAGGCTTAGCGATGGTGTCTGTAGAGGCTTTTCTGGAATGACGAGTAAGCTCCTGATGGAGGCGTTTTCTGCACTCCATCCCTCACGGGGACCGCTTGTCAAATCGAAAGGCCCTGCTATACAGTTCTTGTCAAAGGATTTGTCAAATGATGTAGAATCCGGTCCCTCGTTGGGCGCGGTGGAGGAGTTAACATGTCAGAACGCGAAGGGGTCTTAGCAAGGGCGCCGCTTATCTATGCGTTGAGCGTAATCAGATTTGCCCCGATTCTTAAGCTGCCAAAGCTGATCCCAGACATTCAGCACACGATCCGTCAGAGCCTCCCGGGCTTCTTCCAGATGGTCAAGGGCGTGCCGCCTGGAGTGATGCACAGCGGAGAACCGAATTCTTGGGCGTTCCTTAATCGGGATGCTGACTACGCGTGCGTGCTGGCCATGGATCACATGATCCTGCAAAGCACAAATTATCTTCATTTTGATAACCACTTAGCGCTTTTCCGTGAGTGCATTGAGGCGCTGGTAGGGCAAGCAGGTGCATTGGATATCACCGCTATCGGGATGCGGTACGTCGATAAAATTGAACCAGCTGAAGGTGAGACCCTAGCCGACTACCTTCCGGAAGCCATGCTCCCACTTAAATGCGATGAGCTAGCGGCGCATGGGAAAGTCCCCAAGGAGCAGCTTGGAATCTCTACTACCACCTACCATCTAGATCCGGAGTATCTGCACATCAGATGCTGGCGGCAGACTGGTATGTGGATACCGGAAGATTTGGTCGAGCCGGCCATGGTTTTCGAAATTGCTAAGCAATCGAGGAATTCATCCAAGCATGGTGCTCCTCTGCAAGGTGCATTTGTGCCTGTTAGCGAAAATGGTGCTCTTCTCGATACGGATGCGCATTGGCCGCTGCAGTTAGCCGAACGACTGGGAACCGAGGAGATCTGCACGAGACTCGACGGTTTGCATAAGACTGCTAACTTTGCTTTTAGGACAGTCGCGAAAGATCATGCCTTTGAGGTTTGGGGGAAGGCGAAATGACTACAGCAATGAATGGGCAATGGATTGATCCTACCGGGGCTGCTGTAAGCAGATCTTCTACTTGGGAAAACCCTGAAATTGCTCCGCGTGTAGGTAGCACGACAGCAAACCCTGTATTGGCGATTGCTTTCACAGCGATGCTGGCCGTTTCGGTAGTAGTCGCTCCTGGGACTGCCTCCCTGCCCTATCCACAACTTATCGGCTCAGCAGGCATGAGCTTTCATGGCGTGCATGCTGGTGCCTGGACCGAGGTGGACACCAGCCAGGATGCCAATGTTACCGAAGACGTAGCGCCGGCCTTAATCGAGGAGCTTAGGAGCGACTTCAAGTTGTCAGATAGCTCCATCGCGCAGATCTTCAACGTGTCTCGTCAGACCGTGTACAATTGGCGGACTGGAAAAACCGCCACTGGTTTTCCCGAGAGGCTTGCGGCTTTAACTGAGGCGTTGCGCCAAGTTAACGCCGAAGAAGCGCAGTATCTGCATCGGGTGCTTTTCTATCCAACCGCCGATGGCCGCCTGATTCAGGATGCGCTTTCGGATGAAGCGTGGAATCGAAATGGCGCTAAAGGTGTGTACGGAATGGTTGCGGAGTTGGCTGGCAAGGCGCAGCAGCTACGTGATAGGGACCTCAAAACCATCGCCAGGTTAGAAAAATCGGGCGGTTCGAATTTGGTTTGATTATGGCTGATACACCTGAGCAAGAGATCGTAAGTGCCATTAGCGCTGCTGGTTGGCTGCAAGGAGATACCGTCTCAGGTGACGCCTTGATTGAACACATATCCGAGGAGGTCCTGAAAGGCCAATTCGAGGGGGTGGCTCCAGCTTATTGGATGTTGGCCTCCCATTCCTGCACGGTGCATGCACGCAACCTTTGTGATGCGCCGTGGATAGAGTGGATTGCCGTTAAGGTAAAGAAAAAGGCCTTTGATAAGCAGCTGCACGCCCTCAATCCACGTACGCTGCACCTGCAGCACGCGGAAAAGCAGGTTTTGGAGCTCAAGATTCACAAGCGTGTGTGGACCAAGAGAGCCGTGCTTCCGACGCTCCACCGAAATCCGGTAATCACGCTGAGCGAAGAAAACGGTCAGTATTTCTCATACTGGATGTCCCACCATTACAACCGTATTGCGATGCCGGACGAGTTGGTCAACCGCCTGAAGGCAGACCAAGGTGACGACGGCATGAAGGGCATCGCCGTGCTTGTCGACGATTTCCTCCATCAGAACAACCAATTTTTCGCTAGTGCTTGGGTTTCCTTCAACCCCAAGGGCGAGATTCGCGACCCGGCTGAGCCCTACGAGGTGGTGTTCCGGTTTTTGACCAAACGAGAGCACGCCAGGCGCGCAAATGAGCTGCACGACCAGCTGAATGAATTGCTCGGGGTGGCCAGAAATCTCAACGATGGGCTGTACTTCGGTGGAGCAGACGTCACGGTGCTCCAAGACTTTACCATGCTCGATGCGGAAGACTTCGTGCGGTACAACCTTCACGACTGGCTCAGTGTTGGGGATACCGATGAAGATGAAGAAGGTGCCGATGATGCTGACTGAGCTGCTATCGGCCTCCCCTTTAGGATCTGGGTTTGACCTTAGCTGACCGGCTGCTCTACAAACCAATTGATTTTCTCCGGAGCCGGTGTCACTGTCGCTCCAAGAATAGCCCCCACGCCTCGGGCAGGTCCCAGACCTGTACTGCGCACCAGGGGGTTAGTTGTTTCTAGGGCCCGCCCAGGTCGATCAGGCATGCTTTGGGCGGGCCTCAAACCAGTGGGTGACCACCAAAAGGGTCAGTTAGGCCTACTGCTGCCTATCCTCGCTCGTTACCATCCAGAGACCCTCTATTGATACGGTTTCAGCAAAGATGGATGTCTATAAGGTCCGCATCGAAGACACAGAAAGCAAGATCATCGACAAGGAAGGTTTCGAGGCCGAGACCTTCCGCAGAGATCCATGGTACCAGCCTGGAAGTGCCGGCAAGCTAGCTCAGTTTGCTGTATGCCCGGCATGCGACAACCCTGTCCAGCTGGTTGGGCTGTATGAGCTACCGCCTAACGTGAAGAACCCATTCGGGAAACATGCTACTAAGAGCATTCGCGGCATCGCTCCATTTGATAGTGAGGCCCGTAACGATTGCCCGTACTTCCAGCCTCGCCAGCACAAGAAAACAGAACGAAAAACCAGGTTTGACGGCGTCCCACGGAAGATTCTCAAGCTATTGATCGAACAGTTCGATCGCGTGGTTTACATCCTGGAGAAAGAGACCCAACTGGTCCTTTCCGAGAACGCGTTGAGAGGCATGCTGCAGCGTTACAAGGGAGAGCGTGGCTACCTCTATACCGGCGCGACGCTTCGCAATGTGCCATGGATCTTTGCTTACATGTCGGACGCCACCCGCCTGTTTGGCCAGAAGGTCATTGGAAATGCTGAGCTGGTGAAAGCTATTGCCGCTGAGGTGCCAGGGGCGGAAATCAGCAGCACTGGTCGGCTGGAATCGAAGAAGGTGCCTGGTTCGAAGGCGGCATATTTTGATCTCAAAATGAGTTTCATCCGCCATCGAATCGTCAAAGACAGTGAAGCGTCCGGCTTGGTTGAAAGCATGGAGTTTGTAGTGTCACAGCCTCGCGGAGGTGAGCTTGAGCACATTCACAAGGAAGTCATCAAATTCGATTCGGCTTGGTTCGAATCCCTTATCCGGATGCCGGTTGATCATCCTTATCGCAGAATGGATAGAGTGAAGATGGCCCGGGAGGAACTGGGCGATCTGCTGGAGCTGACTCAGGCCTGAGGAGGCCTGTTGTAAACCACTTTTTTTCACTGTAACCACAGTGGTTTACAGTGAAAAAAAGTGGTTTACAACGTAGCTACGACACGCGCCCTGGCCACTCCCCAGGCCAGCGCGCTCCTCATTGATTCGTTCAGTCGGGCGTCGAACACCTATGCTGCTCGGGGCCTTGCCACGCCGCGGTGTCCTATAATTCATCTTCAGCTGAATGGAGCAAAATGTTGTGAAGCGCACATTCATTGGAATGGTCGAGGCTGGTGAGCCACTGATGAGGCAAGCGCTTGAAGCTATCCGACAGGCCCACGAAGCGGAGGCTGCTGGATTGCCAGACCTTGAGGTACAGCGTCTTCACCCATTGGCAGATTCGCTCTATCAGGCGGTCATTGATTTTCAGCTCCTCAAAGCAGGTAAACCACCGTCGACTATCCAGTGAGGACCTGCCGCTACATGACGAAAAAGATGCCAGCTCTTCTCCCCGACCACCCCATGTATACCGACGCAGTGGATGCGATGAAGCAATACCACGAGGCGCAGGCTTCTGGCTCATCTGCCGAAGAGGTTGAGCGCCTGCGTCAAATCGCAGAATCACAATTTCGGGCTGTCAGCGAGTATCAGCTCAACGCTCTGGGATATCAGTCTCGTCGTCCGCACTGAAGGGATAACCGATCCGGAGGTAGCTTCAGAATCCATCAAGCCAAGCGGAAGACTCACGACGCGGTCCGATTGATCAGCGAGACGGTCGGGAGGGTTTGCACACAGCCCCAAAAAAAAAGCAGCTCCCGAGAGCTGCTTTTTTCTTACTCCCCCTTTTTGTGCTTGTGGGGTTTCAGGTCCGGATGGTCCTTCTGCTTTTCAGGGGTGACTCGCTGCCTTTTGTCCGGAGTGCCATCTTCATTGGTGCGCTTTGGGCCTGGCTTGATGCTCATGCAAAACTTCCTTTTCCGCTTGGGTTGTTGAATGCAGCTATGTAATTAGTCCAGCTTCTCTCAGCTGTCAAAGCAGGCTGGTGCAGAACCGCCTGGCCGATGATCCGGTCCACATCGAACATTCAGAGGCCAGAATAAGAGCCTCCGACAAAGGGCTTACAAGGGGCAGTGAAATCCAGCGCTGAGCGATACGAAGACGTCTGGACGTTCATCATGCCGAGCACGGTGTGGAACAGGTTGTCGTGGCTCAGCGGTGACGTGGTTTGAGCTTTCAAACAACCCACGTTGACCTTTTCGCTCTTCGCGAGCGAGTCAGACATCCAAAGTACCAACGGCACCTTTGTTTGCTCGTCAGGAGCCATCGCGTAAGGCAGCCCGTGTAGATAGAGCCCACCCTCCCCCAGCGATTCGCCGTGGTCCGAAACGTACATCAGCGCAGTGTCGAACTTGGTGTTGGCCGCCAGGATATCGATGAGATTTGCAGTCACATAATCGGTGTAGAGGATTGAGTTGTCGTAGGCATTGACCACCTCCTCCTGCTTACATTTGTCGAGCTCGTTGGTCTCGCACACCGGTGCGAATTTCTTGAATTGCGAGGGGTAGCGCTTGTAGTAGGCCGGGCCGTGACTGCCTTTGTAGTGGAGCACCAGGACAGCATCGCCTTCCTGGCGCTTGATGAAGTCTTGCATCTCCGTGAGCAGCACCCCGTCCTTACACTCCTCGCTGGTGCACAGTTGGGAATCCGCGTGAGAGGCAGCCTTGTGGTTGGGAACCCTGTCGCAGACCCCTTTGCACCCCGAGTTGTTGTCAGTCCACATGACACTGATGCCAGCGCGTTGAAGCACGTCGAGCAGCCCTTCTCGGCTCTTGGCCAAGCCATCTTTGTACTGGGCCTTACCCACGTCCAGGAACATGCATGGCAGCGAGACCGCGGTAGCGGTACCGCAGGAGCTCACGTTCGTGAAGCTAATGACATTTCGCTTTTCTAGTTCCGGATTCGTTTCACGGGAGTAGCCGTTGAGGGAGAAGTTGGCGGAGCGAGCGGTCTCTCCTACTGCCAGTACCAGCAGCCTGGGTTTACGAGCCGCACCCTGTCGATTAACTACCGCATCAGTACCAATGGCCGTCAGCGTTTTAGGTGAGGCCAGCTGACGCTTCAGGTACCCATGGCCAGCCGCAAACAAGTTGGTAGGTACCAGAATCAGCCGGATCTCCCGATTGTTGCGCAGCAAGGAGGCATACGACTGGTACTGACTCAACGCGATGCCAGATAAGGTCAACAGAGCGAGCGACAGAGCAATGAACCTGCTGACCAAAGCTTTGGCCCAAGGCTTGCGCCGGAGGGGAACCCGGGCAATCAGGTAGACGGGCAACACCCCAACCATTGCGACCCAAAGACCGAGCTTCCAATTCAGCAGCTCGGTTGCCTCAGCGACGTCGGTCTCCACAACGTTGGTGAACATTGTGTAATCGATCACGATGCCGTAGGCATTCATGAAGTAACTCGCAAAAGACGCGCTGATCAGTACCAGGCACAGTATGGGTTTGGCCAGCCGCCCCCATGACAGCAAGCTCAGAACGGTAAACACCCATGCGAATACTATGACTGGGAGGCTAGCCGCTAGCTGCCAGTTCACTTCATCGGTTTTGAATACCAGCTTCCAGAGCACGTTCCAGAGCTCAGCGTTCGCGAATAGCAGTAACCAAAAAGTCACCAGGCCGATTAGCAAATTAGTACTGATGCCTTTCTGCCGCGCATTGCGAATAGCAAAGATCCATTTGCTTAACAGGGTGTGAACAATGGATTTGGAAGGTGTCATTATCAAACTCTGGAAGCTGCTTATCCATGGCGGTAGCTATGGAGTTAGCGGGAGCTACAAGGCAAACCGTCGACAGATGCTGAGCGATTGCGCAATGTGCGGAGCGTCAGAGGCCTTAGGCCCCTAGGCGTTGGGGACGCTTAGTATGTGTGAGGCATAGGGATAAAAAGAGAAATGAATCTCGCTGAGCGCATTATTTCCGGGACCTGATAACGACACGATGACCTCGGGATTACAATGCTGACAGAAATCCAATTACTGCTGTTTTGATTGTCATTGATCACGCTATGATCAAAATTAGGGGAATACTACCCACCAAAAGCAATGCTCCGCTCAGCTAGATAAATTTAATTTCACAAACAAAACGGTTTCGTTTTGTCGTAGGCTAATTTTGAACTTTCAATTCAACTTACAAGTCTTTCTCGCGAGCAGAACATAATTTTCAACTTTTGCTCGTTAATATGTCACCCATCAATGAGGGGCGAATACCATGAGCTTTTTCAAAAACATCCTGGGCGGGCACCATGGCCGTGGAAACCACGGTGGAGGCAAGCACCACAGCGGGGGACATGGGGCCGAGCAATATGATCGCCATGGCCGGCAGCAGGGCTGCGACGGCGGTAATCAGGTGTATGACGGCGGGCGCCCTCCCACTCCTGCCCCCATCAAAGATCTGCAGGGCTGCAGGCAGTGCCGGACGGCCAACGATCCGTCAGCACGCTTTTGTCTAAACTGCGGAACACCGCTATCGAGTGGTTGCACCGCCTGCGGCTCGCTGCTGAGTGCAGGAGCAAGATTTTGCAGTCAGTGTGGCCAAGCGACGCTCTAAGGCTAGGTAGACAGGAAGGCCAACGAGACCACAACCCTGCGCAAGGAGAAATACGTGGGTTCAAATCATGACCATGGCAGCGCTGCAGTACGCGAGGGGCATCAGAAGAAGCTAATCATGGCGCTCGGCTTGACTGGCAGCTTCATGATTGCAGAAGTGATCGGTGCGTGGATTACCGGCAGCCTGGCGCTGCTGTCGGACGCATCTCACATGTTCACAGATACTGCCGCCTTGGCGATCTCACTGATTGCACTTCAGATAGCCAAGCGGCCGGCGGATCAGAAAAGAACCTTCGGCTATGCGCGCCTGGAAATTCTGGCTTCGACGTTCAACGCCGTGCTGCTCTTCCTGGTGGCGATGTACATCTTGTATGAGGCCTACCAGCGCTTCTTCATGCCGGCGGAGATCGCTACCGGAGCGATGATGTGGATCGCAATCGCCGGCCTGATCATCAACCTAATTTCGATGCGCCTTCTGGCATCTGCGAGCAACGAAAGCCTCAACGTCAAAGGAGCCTACCTCGAAGTTTGGAGCGACATGCTCGGCTCGCTTGGCGTAATCATCGCGGCACTTATCATCCGCTTCACCGGCTGGACCTGGGTCGACACGATTGTCGCTGTGGCGATCGGCCTTTGGGTTCTGCCGCGGACGTGGCAGTTGCTTCGCGAAAGCCTGGGGATCCTCATGGAGGGTGTCCCGAGGGGGCTCGACGTTACGGCAATCGAGGCCACCATCCTCGGAGTAGATGGCGTGACGGACGTTCATGACTTGCACGTGTGGGCTGTCAGCAGTGGCAGTAACGTGATGACGTCGCACGTAGTGGTTCGGGATTCTGCAGATGGGGATGCTGTGTTGGCGGCCGTCGTGGATGCTGTCAGCGATGCATTCGAAATCCATCACTGCACCATCCAGATCGAGCGGGCAGCTTTCCACGAGAGCGTTCCCTCACCCTCGCACTGACCGATCGGTAAACACCATGCAAACACATCACCCTCCTGGCTGAGGGTGATGTTGCAAAAAAAATGCGGTGAGGGATGCCGTAAACGGCAGGAGCGCTTCAAGGGGGTTGGTGAATGGCTTCGCCTGCCCTCGTCAACAACCTCCAGAAGGCTCAGCGATGGCCTGGATCATCACGAAGTACCTACTCACTGCCGGTATAGTGATTCTCGTGTCAGAGCTGGCGAAACGCAGCGACAAGCTGGGCGGCTTGGTCGCCGCCCTACCCTTGGTCACGGTCGTGACGTTGGTCTGGCTCTATTTAGAGAACCAGAGCATGGAGAAGATCTCCAACCATGCTTGGTACACGTTCTGGTACGTGCTTCCGACCCTGCCGATGTTTATTGCTTTTCCATTGCTGCTACCTAAGCTCGGCTTTTGGCCGACACTGATCAGCAGCATCCTCATCACAATGGCCAGCTTCGGAGGCTTCGCCATACTGCTGCGCCGGTTCGGCATTGAGCTTCTATGATCCGGTGGCCGCAGGGATCATCTTGATGAGTCTTAACGGCTATTAACACACTCGCCCTTCACCAGGTAGCGAACCATGTGCAGTTCGCCTTTCGAGTCTTCGTAGGTCATCATGCTTCTTACATTACCGCAGTACCGCACATTGGGTGATACATACACCAACTTACCAACGTCCAGGTCCATGCCATAGGCGTAGTCTTCTAGTTGAGGCATGGGCTTTTTTACGCGTTGAGCATAATCCGCTGTAGCCTCTCTAGCAGTACGCTCGATGTGTTTATTGATCTCCATACCGCTTTGGGCATTGGCTGTTAGTGATGTAAAGAGCATAAACACGGCGATCGCTGATACAGTAGTGTTCATAAGAAGTCCCTTAATAAAAAAGCGCCCGTAGGGGGGCGCTAAAATTCACCTACCAAAGGAGCGTATGGTTTACAGGTGAATGCACTGGCGCGAACAACTGCTCGGTGCTCTTGCCAAGCTGCTTTGAAATGAGACAATTTCCAAAGCAGCGATGCCTCTTCCGCTGCCCTTAAACTAGCAAAGGAGGCTAACACCAAGATGATCGTGCAATTACAATTTGGACATGTAATAGATTGTAAGATAATTATTCGAGAGAATATCGAGCCGCCACGTGAACTAATTTGCAGAAAGGCGCTGCGGTTTGCGGCCGTGCATGGGGTCTGCCTGCGTGGCGCCCTCGATCCAAGGCCAGTACCAGTCCTTGCAAGCTAACGACCGAAATGCTGCCTGTCCTGGCCGATTCCACCTGCCAGGCGAATCTGTCATACACCGCCGCAGGCCCCAGAATCCGCTATGCTTAGGGGTGGAGCCTGCATGACTGTCAGAAATCTTGCGGCTACATTACAAATTTGTAGGATTTCGCCGCGGCCAGCTTCTTCGCGTTAAGATTCAAGCGTCCTCAGGTGACCCGGCGTATGGACAGAGGTAGCGACTACCACATGCCATACCCTCAGCCAAACTTTCGAACAGCCTGCAACCATAATCTTGGCGGATTAGGCCAACTCCTTCCTCACACCTTGAGATAAGTTATGCGCGTTCTAGTTGTGGAAGACGAAATTAAAACTGCCGAATATCTTCAGCAGGGCCTATCCGAAAGCGGGTATGTCGTAGATATCGTGCACAACGGTGTAGATGCTCTGCACTTGTTCAACACTAATGTCTATTCGTTGGTCCTCCTGGACGTGAACCTCCCGGGTATCGACGGCTGGGACCTGCTGGAAACCATCCGTAAGACCAGCCGGGTCCGCATCATCATGCTGACCGCCCGCGGACGCATCAATGACAAGCTCAAGGGCTTGGACGGCGGCGCGGATGACTACCTTGTGAAGCCATTCGAATTCCCTGAGCTGCTTGCTCGCATCCGTTCGCTGCAACGCCGTGGTGATGAGTTAGTCGAGAAGAGCTCGCTGAAAATTGCCGATCTGGAACTCGACTCCGTCCGCCATCGCGTCTTCCGCGGTGGCACACGCATCGATCTCACCACCAAGGAATTTGCGCTTCTGCACCTGCTCATGAGCCGAACGGGCGAAGCGCTGACTCGCTCTCAGATCATCTCGTTGGTCTGGGATATGAATTTCGATTGCGACACCAATGTCATCGATGTAGCCATCCGGCGCTTGCGCTCGAAGATCGATGACCCGTTTGAAACCAAGCTCATTCACACGCTTCGTGGCGTTGGGTACGTTTTTGAGGAACGCGCATGAGGCCATTCAGCCTGGCTGCAAAGCTGGGGTTAAAAGTTGGGTTGATGAGCGCAGCGTTGCTGCTTCTGTTCGCCACCTTTGGCTATCTGATGGTAGGCAAGGCTCTGGAAAGAAATGCCAGAGCAGACCTGGAAGTAAAGATGGCGGGGATGGCTCACAACCTGTCCACCATCCCGGACATCTCCGGCGTCAACGCGGATGCGCATCAGCTTGTCGATTTGGTCATGGGCCACAACAACCTGTATGTGAGCATATTCGATACCTCACAGAATCAGACTCCCCTGCTCTCGATTGGCTCGAAACAGGTCAATCTGGAGGTGCACAAGTTTCAGCCGGCGGCCCAGCCCAAAGAGCACGAATGGCGTGATACGCAGGACCGTCCTCTGCTGAGTGCTTCTCGAATCATGCGTTTGGGCGATGGAACAGAGGTCAGCGTCTATATGACCATGGACCAGTCATCCAGTGAGGCGCTGCTCGATGCGTTGCTGACCTGGGCCTTGATGATGTCCCCCGTCATCCTCGCACTGATCTTGGCCATTGGCTGGTGGACTGTGCGCAGAGGCCTGCTACCACTGACCAAGTTCCTCAAGATCGCCTCGAAAATCTCAACCGAGAGCCTCGACCATCGCCTTCCAACTGATGGGATGCCGGCAGAACTCAAAATGCTCGCCGACGGCATCAACATCATGCTGGCTCGCCTGGATGATGGGGTTCAGCAGCTCTCGCAGTTTTCTGACGACCTTGCTCACGAACTTCGAGCACCGCTTTCCAACCTGATGGGCAAGGCCCAGGTTGCCTTGACCAGAGAACGATCGCTTTCCGAGTACCGGGAGGTTCTGGAGTCGTGCACAGAAGAGCTGGACCGCATGAGCCGCATGGTTTCCGACATGCTGTTCTTGGCCCAGGTCAGTCATCCAGCATCAATGGTGGAGTTCGAATCCGTCTCCTTGGTCGACGAGGTTCAGCGAGTGTGCGATCTCTTCAGCATTTCAGCAGAAGAAGGCGAGATTCAGCTGCAGATCTCCGGCAGTGATGACGTGGTGCGCGGGAATCGCCTGATGGTTCAACGTGCCGTCTCGAATCTGGTCTCGAACGCGATCCGTTACTGCCCTCGCGGCCGCACGGTCTACGTTAAGGTGCAGCATAGTGCGAGCGGTACGACGTTGAGTGTCGGCAACCCCGGCCGTGGTATTGCCAAGGAACACCACGCGCACTTGTTTGAGCGGTTCTACCGTGTGGACAAGAGCCGAGCACGGAGCGAAGGCGGTACCGGTCTTGGCTTGGCCATTGTGCAGTCGATCATGAGTCTGCACCAGGGATCGGCGAGCGTGGAGGTGACCGAAGAAAACTTCACCTGGTTCCACCTTCACTTTCCGGAAGCCCAGCAAATGCAGCCGGCAATGACCGCCGCTTAAATTGCGCAGACACGATTAGGCCCGTCAATCGACGGGCCTTTTGTTTGCCTCAATGCATCAGTGCCGAAGGACCACAGGGTCCATGGGCGACCGCAGAATCACCGACTTAATAATCTTCTGTTCGTCAGGATTGGCGTTTTTCCACAGGTGTGAGAAGTACTGAGCATTCACTTTCTCTTGAGCACTTACGCTGCCGGCGGCATCGATCAGGCGCATGGTCGAGTAGACACAGATCAGCGCCAGAATGAAGAACGCCGTGGCGACCACCATCACATAACGCTTGGCCAGCACCGGTGCCCGCTTGAGCTCCTGGATAGAGGCGTCCGCCGCCTTTGTCGCTGCTGTAAGCTCCGAGATCAGTGGCTGGATGGCGGTGTCGACTCCGCGGCATGCAGCTGAATACGCTGATGCAGCGGCGCGCAAGGCAACCTCCTCCGCGTTCGACCAAGCCTTCTCCGCCTTTCGCACCTCCTCCTGAATCTGCCGGCCGACAGCGTCCACCTGCTCCACCAGTTCGTTCGACCTCTCCAGAACAGCGCTGGAGGTGCGCGTCTGCGAGGTCAGCTCATCGAGCTGGACAGTGAGTTTTTCAGTGCAGCGGCGAAAGTCACCGATAGCAACTGCCCAGGGCTCTATGTCATTCATGGCTATCTCCTAGGGCGGCCAACAACGCCGCGCTGAATTAACGCGCTAGATATCAAAATTGTAATTTAAGAGAAAATTCGAAGTCGCCCTCGACAGTGCCGAGATAGACATGATCCTTCCAGATTTGAAGATTTAACGCATCCTATCTGCAGCCAAAATTACGGAATTGTAATTATTGACTCACCTTGTCGTTAGCTTCGCGTTCCTAAACTACAAACCAACAAAGGCCGCTAATCAGGTTGGCCTAGTATGAACCGAGGTTCACAATGAAATTTGTCAAATCTATCGCTATTGGCAGCCTGCTGCTGGGTCTCATGGGTACCGCTTACGCTGAAGGCGGCTTCGAGCGAACGAAACAGTTCAACGAGAACTTCCGAACCGAACAGGCTCGCCTATGGAGCGATGACTCTTCGGACCAGAACAAACAACAAGTCGCTCAAGAGCAAAAGAAAGAAAGCAAGGATGGTAAGGAACAAGCCGACAATTAATCGGCGGTTAAATAGGACTTCAAATGACGAAAGAAATCGACAAAAAAGCCAGGGTAAAACCTGGCTTTTTTGTGCTTGGAATTTAGCCTTCGTTCTTGCGAGGCGTTTCCGCATTGCTTTCTCCGGCCAGACCCTCGGCACCTTGTGCGGGGCGTTTCCAATGGCACAGCAGGAGCTGGCTGGCGTTCGCTTCGGTGATCGATGTGCAAGCTAGATCAGCGGGCAGACCATCCTTGCTGTCTCGCAAGCGCCTGGACAGATAGAACGAGCCATCCCGCGGCCACTTGGCAGGATCCTTGATGTTCTCGGACTTCCCGCTGCTGTAAAACTCCGACGAGTATGAGCGGCGGCCAGGATAGATCAGGGGAGCGGAATGAGCAGACTGCACATTGAGCCAGGCTTGAACCACATCCCGCTGATTCTGAGGGCGCTCCTCTAGTACCCCGGCGTAGATGATGCCCGCACCGATGATTGGCAACACCAATGCGCTCGCAGCGGCAGCCCAGGTGGTCTTCGGGCCAACTTCGCTGACCCGTGCAGACAGCAGCAATGCCCACGCTGGCAGCGCGGGTAGCAGGTAGGTCCACAGAATGTTGCCTGCAAATGTGAAGAAGACCGGTGTCGCCAAGGCCCACAGCCAGAGGTAGGCTTTGAAGCGCTGCATCGATCCACGCTTGCGGATCAACAGTGGTAGAAACAAGGCCCATGGCAGTAGCGACAATCCGAGCTGGATCCAGATGCTGCCGTACGGCTTGGCATGAGCACTACCATAGAGGTCCCCTGCCCAGTTACTGACGACGTAGCGGCTCCAGTGCTCACCAACGAAGAAGTACTCCATGAAGCCGGGCGTTTTCATCTCGGCCGCGACATACCATGGCACGGATATACCGAACATGAGTACAAGGCCGCTAATCCAGGGAAGCCTCAGTACCCGTCCCCATTCCTTGTAGATAACGAACCAGGCGAATGCCGGCGCCCCCATAAGCACCAGGGTCAGCGGCCCTTTGGCAAGCAAGCCCAGCCCGAGACCTGCGAACATCAGGTAGGCATCCGCCTTGCTGGCGCACTTCATCCAACGCCAGAAACCGTAGCTGGCCAGCAGAATCGAGAACGACAAAACAGGGTCAGTCAGCACAACACCGCTGGAGACCAGGCCAAGTGTGGTGCTGGAAAAAATAATGGCAGCCCAGATGCCGGCGTTACGAGAAATCTGCTGCGTGCCGAGTTTGATGATGATGAAACAGCTTGCCAGGTGGAGTAGCCACGCTGGGAAGCGCGCAGCGAACTCGTTAACGCCGAAGACCGTCATGCTCGCGGCCTGGGTCCAGAAGGACAACGGAGGCTTGCCCCAGAACGGTACCCCGTAGTCGAACATGGGCGTGATCCAGTCATTCAACTCGACCATCTTGCGAGCCATTTCAGCGTAACGGGCCTCAGATGTGTCCATCAGCGGGTAGATGCCCAGCCCCACCAAACGCAATAGCAAAATCGAACCCAGGACCCACCACAGCGTCCTCTCGTTCTTCAGGTTCAGCATTTCTTACCCTCGATCGAAGCCATCGAAGGGTGGAGTGACACGGGATCTGCCTTGTTGCTGTGCTTCAGGAAATAGAGAGGCCGGCGCTTCACTTCCGCGAGTGTCACGCCCAGGTACTCCCCCACCATGGCGACACCGACGCACATGAATGAAGCCATTCCGACGATCAGGTGATGGATGTCGAAACTGCCTGCCACAAGCGACGCAAGCATGTAGCAGATGCTGGAGACGAAAAGACCGAAACTGATGAGGCTGAAAATGCGCAGTGGTTTGCGAGAGAAGCTGACGATGCTCTCGATGGCCAGATTGAACAGGCCAGCTGCATTCCATTTGGTGCTCCCGGCATGGCGAACAGTGCGATTGTAGGGCAGTTCGATGGTACGAAAGCCTACCCAGCCGATCATGCCTTTGAGAATCCTGGAGCGTTCATCCAGGGCCCGCAGGGCTGCCAGCGGCGCAGGCCCAATCAATCGGAAATCGCTGACATCGGCCGGCATGTCCACCTTCTCCACCAGGCGCTGCATGACCCAGTAGTAAGCCCGGGCACTCATGCGCTTGAACCACGAATCACCGATTCTCAGGTTGCGCTGCATGTTCACCACGTCGTAGCCGCGTTGCCAGTAGTCCACCATGGCCGCGATGAGCTCTGGTGGATCCTGCAGGTCGACATCAATGAAGATCAGCGCACTGCCACGGGCATGGTCTATCCCGGCGCTCAGTGCAGCCTCTTTGCCGAAGTTGCGACTCAGGGACAGGCAACGTACAGATGACCCATCCTGATAGTGGCGAAGAATGTCGGCCGTCCGGTCATTACTGCCGTCGTCGACATAGAGGATTTCGCAGGAGACGGGTAAGCGCTTCACCACGCGGGTGATTCGCTGGTGGAACTCGGGGATGGTTTCCTCTTCCTGGAAGCAAGGGACCACGATGGTTAACAAGGGATCAGGGCGCTCGGGAAAGCGATGTAATGTCTGCATGATTGAATGTCCAAAAACGATGTGCAATGAATCCAAGTGCAGTGAGGCTTAAGGTCACTACGACTTGGGAGATGAGCGGTGACAGATTCGACTTGATGAGGAACCACATACCCACGCCATTGCCGAAGTTTGTGGTTAACGCGACCAGTGCAAACCTGACAGGCTGAAACTTACGAGAGCCATCTGCCACAAAACAGAGCGCCCTATTTCCAATGAAGCTCGCGATTGCGCCAACCATGCCGCCACAGATACTGGCCAGTAACGGAGTAACGAATTCTGTCGTAACCAGCAATAGGAACACCGCATAATGGACTCCCGTTGCTATGAAGCCGATCCCCAGATAAC
This sequence comes from Pseudomonas putida NBRC 14164, assembly GCF_000412675.1. Taxonomy (NCBI): domain Bacteria; kingdom Pseudomonadati; phylum Pseudomonadota; class Gammaproteobacteria; order Pseudomonadales; family Pseudomonadaceae; genus Pseudomonas; species Pseudomonas putida. The sequence goes on from NC_021505.1 coordinate 29,840, forward strand.
GAATCAGTAAGGTAGTAAGAGGTGGGGTTTGATTTTCCATGCCCAAAGCCTATGGAGGCAAAGGTGAAAAAATAGTGAACTAAATGTAAATGCGTAATTAGCCGAATCTATATATGGTAAGTAACAAGTCGGCGCACTAGGCTAGCACGCTACAATATCAGAGGGATTGCCTGAAAATTACGCTTTCGAAATAAAAGCCTTCCGATAACGCATGCATGACCCGTGGATTACAATGTTGACAAGATAAGGAAACACCGGGTGGCATTGAGATAGATTCCCCGAATTAAGGGGGACCTAATGGTTACACAAAATGAAACATATACAAGCACCGTTGTTCCTTACAGCCCTGACATATTGGATGATTTGCCAATTGATGATCAGCTGGCCGTAGAGTTTTTCGCAACAGCACGTTGTGCCAGTTTCAAACAGGCTGCCCGAGGGCTCAATGTGCCAGTGGTAGGCCTGCGGAAACGCTTGGAGAAACTGGAAGAGCACATTGGTGCTCCCGTGTTTGTCTACAAACACAACAAGCTTGCCCTGACCCGCACAGGCGAGAGGGTCAGCCATTACCTGTGCCAGCTCTTCGGCCCAGACGGCCTTGGCAAGTCCGGTGAAAAGGAAGTCCCCAGGCTTACCATCGCGATCACAGAGCCAGTGCTGAACGACATCGTAAACCGCGATCTAGTCGCCTACGTGCGTGATCATGCCGAAATGCAGCTGGAAATCCATTCAGAATGCACAACGCAGATGCTTTCTGAGTGTGAAGTCGATGTGGGTATCGCTTTGGTGAGCCCAGATGATAAAGGCGCGCTTGATCGCCATCCTACGTATAGGTTTGAACGGCTTGGCCGGATTGGGCACGCCCTGTTCATTTCCAGCCGCTATTCAAGAAGCGTCACCCTTCCAGTGGAGAGCTTGGATTTGCACAACTTCATGCTCGTTGTCCCTTGGGATGAAGAGATCTTGGCGGGCTCACGAAAGTGGGCATCGATAATGGCTGAGCATCAGGGCGGTACCACTCGGGTCAAGAGCTACAACCTATCACGAGGCCTTGTCGTTGGCGGTGCGTGTATTGGAGTGCTGCCCGACTACAGCCGAAAACTGGAGAGAAATATCCTACCCGTGCCGGGTTTCCTGGACGACCTGGAGGAGAAAGATGTCTATCTTGTTATCAAAACGAAGCTTGTCCGCAATCCGCAGGTTTTGGAAATTCGAAGATTGATCAAGAAGAGCTTCTTTGATAAGAAGGACTGGCTTGTTCGGTAACAGTTTTGTTAGGTTTGAAACTCCTCCGTTAACACTACAGAAACACAACTGTCATATTCGCTTGCAACCTAGTCAGAGTGCTTAGAACAAAGGCATCTTGTTACAGCAGGTGACAACCGTGGCCTGCTCCCATCTGCAAGATAAATTTAGGCCGGCGCAGGGCGAAATATAACGTCGGTAGCTAAGCACTTAACATACGAGAGGCAAGCAATGATCCGTTCTTCGAACATGCGGGAAAAGCTGTTGGCTGCCGCAATAATAGGCACATTTTCCTCGCAAGCATTCTCCGGAACAGTAACCACTGACGGAGCTGACATCGTTCTGAAGACCAAGGGCGGTCTTGAAGTATCGACTTCTGACAAGGAATTCAGTTTCAAACTGGGCGGCCGAGTTCAGGCCGACTACGGCCGTTTCGATGGTGTCTTCACCAAGAATGGCGATACCGCTGACGCAGGCTACTTCCGTCGCGCCTACCTTGAGCTCGGTGGCGTGCTGTACCGCGACTGGAAGTATCAGCTCAACTACGACCTTTCCCGCAACACGGGCAACGACTCCGACGGCTACTTCGACGAAGCCAGCCTGACCTACACGGGTTTCAAGCCGGTGCAACTGCGCTTTGGCCGTTTCTACACCGACTTCGGTCTTGAGAAAGCCACCAGTTCGAAGTGGACCACCGCCATGGAGCGGAACCTCTCGTACGACCTGGCGGACTGGATCAACGACAACGCCGGCATGGGTGTTCAAGCCACCAGCACCATCGCTGACATGGCTTATGTTTCCGGTAGCGTTTTCAGCGAAACCAATAACAACTCGGATGGCGACAGCACCAAGCGCTACAACGTACGTGGCGTGTTCGCACCGCTGCACAGTGATGGCAACGTCCTGCACGTCGGTGCTCAGTACGCTTACCGCGACCTCAAAAACAGTGCGGTCGATACCCGGATTCGTTCGCGTCTGGGCGTCCGCGGTGTAGATACCAATGGCGGCGGCGATGCCGGCACCAACGGCAACCGCATGCTGTTTGGCGGTGCTGCTGCACAAGATGGCCTGTGGAAGGACGACTCGGTCTGGGGTCTCGAAGGTGCCTGGGCCACCGGCCCGTTCTCGGTTCAAGCGGAATACCTTCGCCGCAAGCTGAAAGCTGACCAGGCCAACAACGACATGAAGGCCTCCGGTTACTACGCCCAGATGGCTTACACCCTGACCGGCGAGCCGCGTATCTACAAGCTCGATGGTGCCAAGTTCGACACTATCAAACCAGAGAACAAGGAACTGGGGGCCTGGGAAGTCTTCTACCGCTTTGACGATATCAAGGTCGAAGACGGCAACCTGGTCACCGCGGCGGACCAATCGAACGAGCGCAAGGCCAAGAGCCACACGGTGGGTGTGAACTGGTACGTCAACGAGGCGGTGAAAGTCAGTGCCAACTACATCAACGTGCGCACCGACAACAACGAGAACACCGTGGGCGACGACAGCGGCAATGCCATCGTGACCCGCCTGCAATACGTCTTCTGATCCCTCTCATCAGTCTGACGTGAGAAAGCCGGAAGCGCTCAACGTGCTTCCGGCTTTCCTGTTTCTGGAGGTGATCAAGCATGGAGCGCCCTCCTCCTACCTGCTTTCGCTTACCGATGACCGCTCTTGCCAAAGCTCGGCGAATCTGATGTGATTGCCGCGTCGGGCTTTGCATGGTGGCCGTGCAAGCAAATCAAACCTGACTCCTATTCATGATTGAACCTGATTCGACGTCCAGCTTCGCGTCTAACGGCCCTACAAGCGCAGCTACCCCAACGTCGCTCATTAGGGGATAGTCATGTCTGCAAAAAAGCTGCTTCAACCTCTCGCTGCTCAGCTGCACGCCTCGTTCTCGGCTTCTGGCCGCCCGTACTCTCATCTGCACCTCCACCAGCTGTTCCACGCGGCCATCGGCTCCGTTGCACCGCAAGTTGCCATCCAAGACAAGCTGCCAATTCAGGTCTGTCGTGACAACGAGACACGGCAGTACAACCTCTACGCGGCGGTCGAGCGGGCGAAAACGTGCTTAGGATTGACCGATCTTCAAGCAGTCGGTGTGGCTGAAGAAGTCATTGAGGTGCTACGAACTGCGGGAATCGGCGTGAACCAGGTTCGCCTGCTCCTTGACCCCTCCTTCAGCTCGAAGACTCGCAAAAAGGCCTTCAAGGCTCTCTGCAAGAACCTGGATCTGAACGAGCTAGGCGATCGCTTCGTCCCCAAGACTGCAACGTTGGCCATCGCTGCTGGTATTGCGCCGCCTCCCAAAATGTCGTGGAAGGATCGCTTCGCCCTGGCTGCAAATTCCCCCATGCGGGGGCCAAGCGAGCTCATCAGCATGGTCAACCGGGATGAGTGTTATCTGTGGGTATTCCCACCGACTGACCATCATGCGACGGCTCCAGCGACGCATGACCGTTTCTTTGGTGAAAAGACCCACCCGAGCGCAGAAATGGGCATGGGGTTCAGCATCATCGATTCCGGCTGGACCCGCCCCAAGTACCCGCTATCCAGGCAGTCACAAGAGACCTTCATCCAGTATTCGCTTTCTGCGCCGATGTGGTCCTGGCGCGCACAAAGTGACACCTGGCGCCTGGGAAACATCCTGCGTTCAAGAATCCTTGACGGGGCTCCTTGGCATAACGAGCCTCTGAGTGACGTGCTTCCGAGCGGCCTTAAATCCCTGCCCCGGATCTATGGGTGCGAAACCTGCCGAACGCTGTTCATTGAGAATCACAGCGACTACCCGGATGTACCCACTCAGTGCCAATGCGGTGAGGCGAGCAGCACGGGTGACCAAAACGAGTCATCTGCTCTCAATAGCTGATTTTCCTTACGGTGGCGGGCTGAGCCCCCCGTTAGGGATTGGCTATGGGAGCGGGATTCGCTCACCCCAAACCTGAAGGCGCCGCCACCTAACCGAGCGATATGAGCTGAATGCTCGCGGAGTAGATATGCAAAAGAGTAAAAACAAACAGGACACCCTGGCGGCGATCAATGCGCTTGTCGAGATTGCGTATGATCAGGGATTTGCGGACGGACACGGAGTCGGCAATCAAGTCGGTTTCGTAGCCGGTGTCATGAGCCTCAAAGCTGCATTGGCCTGCGGCTTACGGCATGGCTCACCTGAGTGCGGAAAGGCCCTTGAAAGCCTCAAGCGCATCGGGATCGACGAGTGAGAGAAAAGTACGGGTCGTGCGCTGATCGCGCACGACCCGTACTTCTACTTCAGGTCATTTCCCTGCTTAGCTTCATGATTGAAGCTCAGGGATCAGGTGCTTCTGCGGTAGGCCAACAGGCGCAAGGCGTTGAAGACGACCAACAGTGTGGAGCCCTCATGGATCGCAACAGCGGCACCAATGCTCAAGCCCATGATGGTGGACGGAACCAGGATGGCCACAATCCCCAAGCTGACGAACAGATTCTGGTGGATGATCGATCGCGTGTGACGGCTCAGCCCCACCGCAAATGGGAGTTGCCTGATGTCGTCAGCCATAAGCGCGATATCAGCCGTTTCCAGGGCAACATCAGATCCAGCAGCCCCCATTGCGATACCAACGCTCGAACTGGCCATGGCAGGGGCATCATTGACGCCGTCACCCACCATGGCCACCTTGGCGCTAAGGCGCAGGTTTTTGATGGCCTTGACCTTGTCTTCCGGCATCAGGTCTCCCCACGCTTCATCTAAGCCAACTTGTTTGGCTACAGCCTCTGCAACGCGGTTGTGGTCTCCAGAAATCATGACCATGCGTTCGATGCCCATCTCTCTAAGCTTCTGGAGTGCCTCTTTGGCCCCCTCCCGGGGTGTGTCCAATAGCCCGATAGCGCCCAGATCCTTGTCAGCACGCCGTACCACCATGGTGGTACGGCCTGACTGACGTAGACGCTCCGCAGCCTCCAGGGCTGCCTTGCTGAGTGCGGGAATACCATTGGTACCGAACATCTCGACCTTGCCAATCCAGACGAACTGCCCATCAAGCTCAGCACGCACGCCGCGGCCAATCATGTTGCTCATGTTCTTGGCTTGGAATCGGCGCCGTGTGCCAATCATCTCTTCACCGTCACGCACAATTGCCGCAGCCAGCGGATGGTCGCTCATCGACTCCACAGCGATGGCGACGTTTAGCAGATCCTCGATCTGCGTGCCGCCTATGGGTATTACATCGGTGATACGTGGGCGCCCTTCGGTCAGGGTACCGGTCTTGTCGAATGCCATGGCATTCAATGATCCAAGCTCTTCAAGTGGCGCACCGCCCTTGATCAGCACGCCACCTCGGGCTGCCCTGGCGATGCCAGAGAGAATGGCGCTTGGTGTAGCGATCGCGAGCGCGCAGGGGCTGGCTGCAACCAGTACGGCCATCGCCCGGTAGAACGAGTCACGGAACGGCTCGTCAAGGAAAATGCCGGCAAATAGCAGCCCGACTACCAGCAGTAAAACCAACGGGACGAATATGCGTTGGAAGCGGTCCGTGAATCGCTGGGTCGGTGACTTCCTGACTTCGGCTTCACTGACCATCTTGATGACCCGCGCCAAGGTACTCTCCGTAGAGCGCCGGGTTACCTCAACCTCGATGAGCGTTTCGCCATTGATGGTACCGGCGAAGACTTTCGAGGCTGCATCCACTGCATCTGGCTTGCTGCGTGCGAGTTCGGCATCAGGAACAGGTTGCTTGTCCACGGGGACGCTCTCACCGGTTACTGGCGCCTGGTTGATACTTGAGGAGCCTACGACTACAAAACCATCGGCCGGCAGGCGGTCATTGGGGCGCACGATGACAACGTCACCGGGAACCAGCAGCTCCACGGGCATCTCCACCGTGCCATTTGCTCTGCGTACGATCGCGGTGGCTGGTGCGAGCTTGGACAGTGCCTCAATCGCTTTCTTGGCCCGCCCCATCGCGTAGCTTTCAAGGGAATGCCCCAGACTGAACAGGAACAGCAGCAGAGCCCCCTCCGCCCAGGCGCTGATGCTCGCGGCACCGACTGCGGCGAGAAGCATCAGCGAGTCGATCTCGAAGCGTTTCTGACGGATGTTGGTAACCGCTTCCTTAGTGGTGAACCATCCACCGAACACGTAGGCCGACACGTACAGAATCAGAGGCAGACGATCAATCAGGCCAAGTTTTCCTGCGAGAGCTCCGGCACCCAGGAGAGCACCACAGATCAGCGCGAAAATCAGCTCTGTGTTCATTCCAAAAATGCCGCCATGCTCATGGCTATGACCTTCATGCCCGGCTTGGTCATCAGGGCGTTCAAGCAAACTCTTCATAACTCGTCCCTTCTGGGGTCAAGGCTTCCAATTGCCCTCTGCAGTTGGGGAGCCGTCTCTGTTGGTTGGCTAAGATCTATTGCACGGTTTGCCCGAGCCCAGGCGTTAACATTTCGAAGCTATGGGGTATCGGGCGTAATAAAAAATGCCAGGCACTGCCTGGCATTTATGAATTCTCTAATTGTTCTGTTCAAATCGTTTACTACTTGTTGTTGATGCATTGCGAATACATCGAGTAACGAACAGTCTTGAGCGTGCCCTGGGAGTCCTCGAAGGTCATCAACCGTGGATAGACCTGGCAGGTACGGGGGTCCTGCGACTGACGTACGAATTTCGCAACGTCTATCTTCATGCCATATTTGTAATCCTGAATCTCTGGCATTGGCTTGCCATTTTTCTCCGCGTACTTGGCCACTGCGGTCTGGTGTTCCTTGGTGTATTGAAGCTGCTTGCTCTCGGAGAAAGTGTTGGCCTGCGAAGCCACCGAGAAAACAACAAGTGCAGCAGCGATAATTAGCTTTTTCATAAAACCCTCTCAATTTCAAAACTTCTCGGGCGTAACCTTAGCAATGCATAGGCATCACCGGCATGACGAGAAACTTACAATTTTGAAAGGTAAGTGCATCTACTTCACTTTAAACAAAAAAGCCCACAACACGTGTTGTGGGCTTCTCTTTAGCGGAGGCTGTTAGCTAACCACTTCGGCCTCGTCGCCGTCTTCATCCTTGCGGTGTGCCCAGTGATACAGGGCAGGCAGTACCAGCAAGGTCAGTGCGGTGGAGGACAGGATCCCGCCAATCACCACCGTCGCCAATGGCCGCTGAACTTCGGCACCGGTGCCGGTGGCCAAAGCCATCGGGATGAAGCCCAGGGACGCTACCAAGGCTGTCATCAGAACAGGTCGCAGACGGGTCAATGCACCTTCATCGACTGCCTGTCTGAGCGTTCGTCCCTCCTCCCTTAGCCCGCGGATGAAGGCAATCATCACCAGGCCGTTCAGTACTGCAACGCCGGACAGTGCAATGAAGCCGACACCTGCCGAGATCGACAGTGGGATGTCCCGCAGCCACAACGCCACAACACCACCGGTGAGTGCGAATGGAATACCGGTGAAGACCAGCATGCCGTCCTTCAGGTTGTTGAACATCAGGAACAACAAGGTCATGACCAGCAGCAAGGCGACTGGAACAACGATCTGCAGGCGTTTGGCAGCCGACTGCAGCTGCTCGAACTGGCCCCCCCAAGTCGTCCAGTAGCCCGCAGGGATTTGCACCTTCTTGTCCAGCGATGCGGTCGCCTCCTCAACGAAGGACCCCAGATCGCGGCCTCGAACGTTGGCGCTGACGATAACCAGACGTTTGCCGTTCTCGCGGCTGATTTGGTTCGGGCCCAGTTGCAGGTCCAGATTGGCGACCTGGGACAGCGGGATGAAGCCGATCTGATTGGCACCCTGTGCCGCATTGGCAGGTACCGGGATCAGCAAGCTGGACATACCCGCTACGTCGGTGCGAACGGTCTCTGGTAGGCGTACTACCATGTCGAACCGACGGTCGCCCTCATACAGCGTGCCGGCCTGACGGCCACCCACGGCGATAGCGATCGAGTTCTGAACATCCGCGATGTTCAGGCCGTAGCGTGCTGCTTTTTCGCGGTCAATGTTGATGGTCAGCACCGGCAGGCCGGATGTCTGCTCAACTTTCACTTCCGATGAGCCCGGGACCGCTTTGAGCGCTGCCGCGATCTTGTTGGCGGTGTTGTTGAGCACGTCCATGTCATCGCCGAAGACTTTCACAGCGACGTCACTACGCACGCCCGAAATCAGCTCGTTGAAACGCAGTTGGATTGGCTGCGACAACTCGTAGTTGCTTCCTGGAACACCCGCTGCGGCCTTCTGCACTTCAGCAATCAGCTCATCACGAGGCTTCTTCGGGTTAGGCCACTGATCCTGAGGCTTGAGCATGATGTAGGCGTCAGAGGCGTTCGGCGGCATCGGGTCAGATGCAATTTCTGCGGTACCCGAGCGTGCGAACATCCGCTCAACTTCAGGCACCTGCGCAATCACCGCTTTCTCCAGACGCTGCTGCATCTCGACAGATTGAGTGAGGCTCGTTCCAGGCACACGCATGGCCTGCATCGCAAAGTCACCCTCACTGAGGCTTGGGATGAACTCGCTACCCATACGACTTGCCAGCAAACCACTGAGCACGACCAAGGCTACTGCGGCCGAGAAAGCGATGTTCCGATGTCCCAGCACCCATTGCAGAACCGGTTCATAGCGCAGTCGAGCTGTGCGCATGACCACGCCTTCCTCTTCCTTCACCTTGCCAGTGACGAACATGGCAATAGCTGCAGGAACAAAGGTAACGGACAGGACCATTGCACCCAGCAGCGCCATCACAACGGTGAAGGCCATCGGGTGGAACATTTTGCCTTCGACGCCGGTGAGGGCGAAGATCGGCAGGTACACCACCATGATGATCAGCTGACCGAAGATCAGCGGCCGGCGAGCTTCTCGCGCCGCGGCAAAGACCTCGTGGAAGCGTTCGGTTTTGGTGAGCATGCGGCCATGCTTATGTTGCGCATGAGCCAGTCGACGGATCGCGTTTTCTACAATAACCACGGCACCGTCGACGATGATGCCGAAGTCGAGTGCCCCCAAACTCATTAAGTTGGCACTGACCTTGTTGTTGAACATGCCTGTGAAGGTGAACAGCATGGACAGCGGAATCACCATCGCGGTGATCAGAGCCGCACGGATGTTGCCGAGGAACAGGAACAGAATGGCGATAACCAGGATCGCGCCTTCCACCAGGTTCTTCTTCACCGTCGCGATGGCTTTTTCAACCAGGTTGGTACGGTCGTAAACAGTCACAGCCACCACGCCCTTTGGCAGGGTGCGGTTGATGTCCGCCAATTTGGCGGCGACAGCTTGAGATACGGTGCGGCTGTTTTCACCAATCAGCATGAACACGGTACCGAGCACGACTTCGCGGCCGTTCTCAGTAGCAGCACCTGTACGGAGCTCTTTACCGATGCTGACGTCAGCAACGCTGCTGATGCGAATCGGTGCACCATCCACACTGGTGATCACGATGTTGGCGATGTCTTCGATATTGCCTACCTGACCCGGTGCACGGATGAGCAACTGTTCACCATTACGCTCGATGTAGCCGGCACCGACGTTGGCGTTGTTACTTTCCAACGCTGCGACCAGGTCATTGAGTGTCAGCTTGTAGGTAGCCAGGCGCTTTGGATCCGGCGCAACCAGGAACTGCTTGGCATAACCGCCGATGGTATTGATCTCGGCCACACCCGGGACGTTACGCAGCTGAGGCTTGATGATCCAGTCCTGGATCACGCGCAGGTCGGTCGGGGTGTACGGCGTACCGTCCTCTTTGACCGCGCCATCTTCGGCTTCAACAGTCCACAGGAAGATCTCGCCGAGGCCGGTAGATACCGGACCCATGACGGCCTCTACACCTTCTGGCAGCTGTTCCTTCGCAACCTGCAGCCGCTCGTTGATCAACTGGCGGGCAAAGAAGATGTCAGTGCCATCCTTGAAGATCACGGTGACCTGAGACAGGCCAGAGCGAGACAGGGAACGGGTCTGCTGAAGGCCCGGGAGACCGGCCATGGCCGTTTCAACTGGAAACGTGATCCGTTGTTCGGTTTCCAAGGGCGAGTAACCAGGCGCTGCAGTGTTGATCTGCACCTGGACGTTGGTGATATCGGGTACCGCATCGATGGGCAGCTTTTGATAGCTGTAGATACCGATACCCGCCATGATCAGAACGGCGATCATTACTACGATGCGCTGCTCGATGGCGAATCTGATGATACGTTCAAACATGAGAAATCATCCTGTCAGTTCGCATCAGTGACCGTGTTCGGCAGAAGCTTTGCCGAGCTCGGACTTGAGTGTGAAGCTGCCACTGGTTGCTACCTGGGCGCCGGCTTCAATACCGTCGATGATTTCCACGTACCCATTGTCGCGGCGACCCAGTTTTACCGGGCGGGTGTCAAAGCCATCTGGGGTGCGTACGAATACCGAAGGTTTGTCTTCAACGGTCTGCACAGCGTGCTCAGGGACCGCTACGGCAACTCGATCGGTCTGGGAGGTGACCGCAATGTTTACGAACAGGCCTGGACGCCAGGCGCCGTTGGGGTTGGTCAAGGTGACGCGGACAGTAGCTGCACGGTTTTGCTCGCCCAGCAGGCTGCCGACATAACCCACCTTCCCTTCGACCTCGACGTTCATGTCAGGCGAAGAGACTTTCACTGCACGGCCAGTCGTGACCTTGCCCAGATCTGTCGGCGGAACTGCGAAGGTCGCCCAGACCTGATTCAGGTCGGAAAGGATGAAGGCGTTGGTCGCCTCGCTGACGACTTCGCCGACGGTCAGGTGTTTCTCCACTACCACGGCGTCGAAGGGAGCGCGGAGCTCGTAACGATTACCGCCAACGGAGTTAACCGAGGCACCGATTGCGCCGACCTTCTGCTTGGCGTTGGCCAAGGAGATCTCCGCTTCTTGCAGCGCTTGGCGTGCTTGGAGGTAGTCTTGCTCTGCAGAGATCTTGTCCTGCCACAGTTGCTTCTCACGTTCGAAGGTCACACGCGCCAGTTCGACGCGACGCTGTGCGGCCTGTTGTTCGCTGCGCAGGTCAGAGATCTGCTGGCTGGCGATTACCGCGAGGACTTGCCCTTTCTTGACCGTCTCGCCCAGGTTGGCCTGGACAGCCTCAACAACGCCAGGAACACGAGGAACCACGTGGGCAGTACGATCTTCGTCGAAGCGAATTTCGCCAGGGAAGCTCACGACGGTACCGAGGTCACGAGGCGCTGCAGCTTCCAGGGCAACACCAGCGGCCTTGATCTGTTCAGCGCTGAGCGTCAGCTTGCCCTCTTCTTCACCGCCCTCTTCGCTGTGGCCTTCTTCACCATGGCCCTCATCACCTTCCTCTTTGGCGGCAGATGCGGCTTTCTTTTCGTCGCCATGGCCATCGTTAGCGCCATGCTCGGCAGTACTGGCGGCCTGCTGTCCGGAACTGTTGTTCCAGGCAAGGCTGCCAAATCCGAGGGCTGCCACAGCGGCTACCGCGAGGGCGATCTTGCGTTTGTTATCCATTGCTACTCCTGCTGATCGTAGGCACCGGCTTGTTCAAGGCTGTGTGCCGAAGAAAATGTTTGGCCCGTTCAGCGAGTGCCGGCGGTTGAGCCGACTTCGCCATAAACCCTTTCCACCTGCGCACGCGCATTGGTCGCCGCTGCCAACGATTCGAGGTATTGGCCACGAGCGACGATCAAGGTGCGCTGGGCATCCAGCACTTCGATGAAACCGAATTTGCCCATCTCGAAGCCGCGGGTTGCGGTCTCTACGGCTTGTTGGGCTGAAGGCAGAATGGTCTTGTCGTAGGACTCGACCTCCTGCATGGCGGTGGACCATTGGTTCAACGCGGTTTGGGTTTCGGTGCGCAGGCGCAGCTCAACAGCATTGCGCTGGTCCCGGGCCTGATCTGCACGACGAGAAGCGGAAAGAATGTTGCCCTGGTTACGATCGAACAGCGGCAAAGGCATAGACAGGCCCACAGTGTTGACCCGCTCGCGCACAGAGCGGTCGTACTGGCTACCTACACTGACAGTAAGGTTCGGGATACGCTGAGCTTTCTCTGAGCCGAGCGAGGCATCGCTCTTGTCTATCTGCACCACGGCCTGACGCATTTCTGCTGTTTGGTCGAGCTTAGCCAGCAGATCTTCAGTGCGAGGTGGCAAGCCCGGGGAGAGGGTTGGCGATTCGAGTCGATCAAACACGGTGACTGAGCTCCCGGTAATTTGAGCGAGCTGTTGGTAAGCGGTCGCTTTTTCCGTTTCTGCACGTCGAACTTGCAGCTGGGCTTCGGCCAGTTGCACTTGAGCGCGGGTCGCCTCCACTGGGGACGACTTACCTGCGCGAACACGGCCATCGACGATGCGAAGACCGCGCTCAGTCAGTTCGAGAGATTGCTTGGCCAGGTCGAGACCTGTCTGGGCCCGCAACGCGGCGTAAAAGGCTTGGACGACATCTGCACGCAGGCCGTTAACGCGACGGTCTAACTCAAGCTGTGCGGCGGTCTGCCCGTATGTGGCGACGTCAACACGAGCCCCCCGCTTACCGCCCAGCTCAAGGGTCTGGCTGAGAGAGACAGTCGTCTGGCTGGTGTTACGACGGGTGTCTTCCACGTCATACGAGATTGTGGGGTTGGGGATAAGCCCGGCCTGCTTGCGAGCACCATCAGCGATCCCAATTTCTTGCCTGGCCGCGGCCAGGTCTGGGTTGGCATCCATGGCCGTCGAAAGCGCCTGGGGCAAGCTGATGCTTTGGGCAAGGGCTGCAGGCGCCATCAACCCAGAGATGACTGCACAGAGTGCAGCGATCTTCCAGGGCGAGACGGGGGTCTTGGGTAAGACATTGCGGTTATACCGGGGCACTTTGATGGTCCTCGTGCACAAACTTCGATAAAGCTTGGCGAGAACGCCGAAACAGCTGCCAAGCCCCACTTGATTAGGTGATGGCACTCTAATGAGCGGTAGCTATCAGAGGGGTGGCTAGAAAATTACAATTTCGTAAGAAAGCTTTGTAATGCCCGTAAATACTGGGAAACCCAACCCGACACGATGATTTCGATACAAGCAACAGAGATGGCAAACACGCGGTGCGAAGGTGCCGAATAACAGGTAGATGACGAAATTGTAATTGTCCTATCACCCTCCCGTTATCTTCGGCCTGCAAATATGAGCTCGCGCTACGCTAGGCGCGCCGCCGGGTCAGAACAACTAACGACACCCGCGCCGGTAAACATAATAAAAACTGCCGTGAATCAAAGGAGCATCGGATGAAAATCAAAGTACCACTGTATTTGGCGGCAGTTTCTGCGCTGTCTGGAAGCTATGCTATTTCGGCACAAGCTGAAGACAAGCCAGAAGGCTTCATTGAAGGCAGCAGCCTTACAGTGTTGAACCGTAACTTCTACTTCAACCGTGATAACCGCGACAGCACCGCCCCCACTTACAACAGTGGCAAGGGCAATACGAACGGCTACTCCGAAGCCTGGGCGCACGCGATCATCAGCAAATTCAACTCCGGGTTTACCCAAGGTACCGTTGGCTTTGGCGTTGATGCCTTTGCCATGATCGGCCTCAAGCTCGACACCGGTGATGGGCGCAACGGCGGCCGTAGCTCCTTCGACGTGCTGCCCGTTGATAACAAGGGTGAAGCTCGCGACGAATACACCAAGGTCGGCGGCGCAGCCAAAGTCCGCTTGTTCGATACCATCGTGAAAGTGGGTGATGTCTTCCCATCGACCCCGGTCGTCGCATCGGGTGACTCTCGCCTGCTGCCAGAGAGTTTCCGCGGTGTGACCGTTGAGAACACCAGCATCCAGGGCCTTACCCTCCAGGGTGGTCGTCTGCATGCGATGAGCCAGCCGGTCTCAAGCAACCTGAACGACAACTTCGTGACGTTCTACGGCGGCCCGGTCAACTCGCCATGGATCGGTTACGGTGGCGGTGACTACTCGATCAACGACAACTGGACTGTGAGCGTCTACGCCAGCCAGCTGAAAGACGTCTGGAATCAGTACTACGCCGGCACAAGCGTGGTTTACCCGCTGAGCGACGATCTGGCGCTGATCGGTGGCTTCAACTACTACAAAGCCGTAGATGAAGGTAAGAAGCGCCTGGGTGAATTCGACAACAACATCTGGAGTGCCAAGGTCGGTGTGCGTTACGGTGCCCACACCCTGGCCCTGTCGCATCAGCGCAACAACGGCGACGACGATTTCGACTACCTGCGTCAGTCGGACTCGATTTTCGTCGACAACTCCATCCAGTACAGCGACTTCAACTCGCCGAAAGAGCGTTCCTGGATGCTGCGCTATGACCTGAACTTCACCAGCTACGGCATTCCAGGCCTGACGTTCATGACGCGCTACGCCAGAGGCTCGGGTGCGGATTACTCGAACGCTAACCAGTTCTACATGCGCACCGACGACAACGGCAACCCGCTCGACAATCAGAAGCGTTGGGAGCGTGACGTCGAAGTCAAATACGTTGTCCAAACCGGTCCGGCAAAAGATCTGTCCTTCCGGTTGCGCCAGGCAACCACGCGTGCCACTGCTTTCGAATCGGATCTGGATGAAACTCGTGTAATCATCGAGTACCCGCTTTCGATTCTGTAATTCGCTAACTGGGCCAGTTATCCATTGGCGGGTCCTGTTAGTAAAACGAGCATTACGCATTCACCTTGAGTGGCTTAAGTGCTCCTTTGGTAAAAGGTGGATATTTGGCGCCCATTGGGCGCCTTTTTTTTGCCTAAAATTCAAGTAGGCGTTCGATTGTACGCATCGCATGCCGGTGAAGTTCATGACTACACCAATGACCAGTCTCTTCAATGTGAGCGACCTCGCCGTCATCTGAGCGGAACGAAGCCAGCACAAAGAAGAAAATAACCCAATACTTCATAAGGTCAAATCACCTGCTGGAGAGAGGGCCCGCAACTGTCAAACCCAAACCGCGACAAGATATACCGCCAGACTATCAACTGTATTACCTAGAAATTACAAATCCGTCATTTGAGCCCCGGCACGCTCATTTTGATTTACCATCCCTTTCAATAATGCCGGCGCGCGTGCGCGGTTAATTGCTCAGTGATATCGAGACAAAATCCCATGCGAATTCTGGTAATTGAGGATGAAGTAAAAACTGCGGAGTATGTGCGTCAAGGTCTGACGGAATGTGGCTATGTCGTAGATTGCGTCCACACCGGGTCAGATGGATTATTCTTGGCTAAGCAGCACGAATATGAGCTGATTATCCTGGATATAAATCTGCCAGAGATGGACGGTTGGCAGGTCCTTGAGTTGTTGCGTCGTAAAAACTGCCCTTCCCGTATCATGATGCTGACGGCGAGAAGCCGGCTGGCGGATAAGGTCCGGGGGCTGGAGAACGGAGCAGATGACTACCTGATCAAGCCATTTGAGTTCCCTGAGCTGCTGGCCCGGGTTCGCGCCTTGATGCGCAGGTCAGATCACCCTGCATCCGTAGAGGTCATTCGCGTCGCTGACCTGGAGCTTGATCAGAGCCGGCACAGGGCATTCAGGGACGGTCAGCGCATTGACCTGACCACGAAAGAATTCGCGTTACTGCATTACCTGATGCGTAATACCGGTGTGGTGCTGAGCCGCACCCAAATTATTTCGCAGGTTTGGGATATGAATTTTGACTGCGACACAAACGTTGTAGAGGTGTCGATTCGAAGACTCAGAGCCAAGATAGATGACCCTTTCGAGACCAAACTGATACATACGCTTCGGGGCGTAGGGTATGTGCTTGAAAAACGATAGTTGCCAAGCTCTCTAGTACCGAAAATCCGCTACATGCTCCCGTCGCTTGCGAACTTGAGGTTTCTGTTTACGATCCGCGGCGCTGATTCCTCACTCAACAAATGAGGTAGGCTGTACATGAGGTATAGCATTGATTATCAGCAGGTTTCGCAAGGACAATCCGATGCCAGCATTGATGCCTGTCCAGCTGACATTGTCTTCAACAGCGACCATGGCCTAGCTCTTATCCCGTGCGTTGGCGATGTTATCAACCTCCCCTCTACGGCGGTCAAAGAAGGGGTTTGCGGCATCGTTAGATCAAGGATTTTCAATTATCTCAGAGGTCCTGAAGAGCTGTACTGTCACGTCAATATTCTCGTTGAGGAGGCGGACATCAATTTCGAAAGTCTCATCTCGGAATACATGCGCAATCAGTCACGTGCTCGCTCGCCTTCTTCATAAAGTCGAAGGCGGGCCAGTCCATTAATGGTTGTGTATGGGTGAGGGTTCAGCAGAGCGAGCGCCTACTGAGCACCAGAGATGAATAGTCACAGCCTAGTGGTTTAACGCGGTACTGCTGGTGTACGCAGGGCCGGACTCATTGTTTTTTGAATGGCGCATTGCAGCACATAGAAATATAAAACCCCGGAAGCAAATACGATTGCGGACAGATAAGCAAACTCAGAGTCTAAAACCCCGGAAACCATATACAATTTAATCGTGATAGAACCCATAATAATTCCGGTACAGTACATGACGCCTGTGAACTGATTGCCCAAAAAACTCAGTATGCCGCTGAAGGCATTGTTCGCACTCAACAGCATTGCTTTCAGTATCGTCCAGCCGAGAACTGGCAGAAAAGCCTTGATCATGAAGGCGAATAACATCGACGATGCAAACAGTTTTATCGGGGTTTCTGCCCACGGCTTGATGGTGCCGTCTACTTCAACGCCGGTATACAAGATGATATTCAGAATAATCGCCATAAGGGTGCATATGCCGAGGCGTATCATTTCCCGCTTAAGCGGGGCCATCATTATCACTGCGTGAATCTTGTTTCCAAAGTATCGTTTTAGTCCTTGGATCGACATTTTTCTTCCTATGCTCTCGGGTATGACGCTGTTGTAGCGTTGTATGACGGTCATGCTTTTACCCGAAGAGAGGTGACGCTTCAACGGTCCTGAATTGCGCAGGGGATCTCATGTCCTTCCCCTGGCTGGGTAGCTTGCTGAGAAATTCTCATCTACCTGCGTGGCAACGATGCGGCCACCCCGCCGCCGTCAGAGCTCTGGAGGACTGGCTGCTGTCAGCAACTCATCGAGTGACGGAACCTTAGCGTTTGCACTGAGGACGAGTGTTCTGGATCGGAGTATGGATACATCAAAGAAAGATTCGCACTCGACTCTTCCGTTTACTTCTCTCCAGTGGGTGACTTCTGGTATCAACTCATTAGGCACCGGGTATAGTGCCATAGGGTTATGGAATACCTCCACTTCAGCAGACCACGGCTCGTAGCCATATTGCGGCCAGAGCTGACCGTAGTCGCTGGACGCTACATCCAACAGAAATGGGATACCTCGTGATGCTCCCGGAGAACGGTCGAAAAACTCACCAAACCGCAAGTATCGGTACCCGTCTAGATGAGCTCCACCTGAGATCGGCACTCGGCTGAGCTTTGGCACTGTGCAGGCATTGGTGAAAATGACCGCTGAAAGATGGGCATTTTCCATTAGCGTAAATAGGCCGTTGGGGCGCCCTGATAGCAGAGATGTCTCTTCCTCCACAGTTATCAGGTGCGTACCACGATGCGCAGATGAGTGAACTGCAAAGCCATAGAGATAGCTGATGAGCGACTCCCTGCTCCACAGCATTGAACTGGGCGCATGGAAATCGGCTAAGGCCAGAATGAGCGGCTTACCCTCCACGTGCGGTAGGGATTCGTAACGCTTGTCCAATTTGTTTTGGATGGTCCTCGCAAACCTTTCTGCAGCCGCTCCTAAGAAACGCTCATGTCGGTCAGCGGGTGGGGGGACCGGCGAGGCGCCAAAATGCTCATACCGCTCTTCCGGGTTGGCTGTCACTGCTTCAACCCAGGCCTCATCTCCCAGCCTATTCTCGATGTGAAAATCGGGTGATTCTTTAGGCTGGGTGACCAAGAGTCCCTGTTCACGAAAAATCGCTAATAGGTGGGCTTCCCAGAGGCGGGTGTGAAAATTCTCAGTCTGGCAATCGGGAACCCAATTTCTGTCTGGGGATGGCAGTGCGAGATACAGTTGATTCAGCGCCCACGCCCCAATACGGCGGCTTGGATCAAATAGTGATTTGAACACCACGCTTGGTGTGCGCTTACCCATTCTGCTTAGAGGAGCACGTCGTCGTTCACCTGAAGGGAGTGGAAGCGGATGGGCTTGGGTATAGAGAAAATGGCTGATTGAGGCGCGGGCTTCGGACTCGCCAGTGGTGCACTCACCATGGCTGAGGAGCACCCACACGCTATCGACACGACGCCGCAAGGTGACAATTCCGAAGCTGCCGGAATTGATATTTCGGGTTAGAGCGGCACAAGAAATTCCGTCCTCACTAAGCCATGCCCCTACTGGCGGGCTGTCCCCAAACCCCAACCCTCGTGGAAGCGACAAAGCGATTAGATCGAACATCGGCGCAGCAATTTCTTTCATTCGCTGATCTCGGCAGTCGTCAAAATGCATTCCATCAATGCCTCGGAGCGTGCCCGCCGGCGATGGCATCGGTGGAGGTACCTATTGAAGAAGGGGGCTTTGCTCCACCAGGACGTCTCGGTTGGTGAAGATGGTCTCAATGGTTGCAGCCTCGGCAGCCACATGAGTCTTTCGCGTGATCTCTTCAAGGGCCAGTTCGAGCCGGTAGTCTTGGAAATACTCGTACAGCTTTTCAGAGCTCTCGGATATCTCCTCCCCACCATTTTTTGCGAACAAGATGTGGATGATCGCTGCGAGTGGGAGGGAGATGTCGAGATCCTTCTCTTCTGCATCTGACTCCGAGTTCAAACCGTCGAAATACCTCTCCAGATGATTCTGGAGCTCCTCAAGCCAGAACTGAGATAGGTTGCTAGGTAGGGAGCTTTCAGGCCCGGTCAGAAGGACTTCATCTCTGAATAGAGCCAGCAGATTGGGGTTTGCCATGGAGGACCTCACGATTAGATTTGAGAGCAACTGGTCAGCATAGTCCACCTCAAGATGACCACCTCCTTGACGCCCATCCTGGTGCTCCTGAGCATCAGACGAGTGAATCGCCCCGAAACCTGTAGATACAAAATGACCGCTTCTCGCCGTTAGCTGCCTTTCTTGAAGGACAGCTTTGGGTCGATAGCGGCCTTCGTGGAGGTTGGTGTCTACGGGGTCGGTTTAGTCATTCTGAATCTCCGGTTTCACCTCCGTGAGGCCGGCCATCGTCATGCATCAGATCTTGATTGACACGCGTGCCGCTTTGGATAGCCTTGCAATTGAGGGCTGCAACTGCGCATTTGTCGGGCCTGGGTACCAGCATGAGCCCCCGCAATTTTGGCAGCAGAGGAAGCTGGTTCCTCTGAAGTAGTGACGGCGGGCATTGCCAGTCGGATTCTGAACCCAAGGTCGCCAGACTAGGAGCTAAAGGATCGCTGCGACTACTCCTCATCCCTTACCGAAAAGTCACGCGTCGGTCGTAAACGGCCCTTTCCAGGCCAATCAACTTTTGTGATTGGTGAGTAGGGATTTCTCGGCTTTTCTGTGAAAAGCACCCCTTCATTTCACAAAAAAAATGGCGAAGATTCCAATTTCACGGGGTCTGGCCTATCACCTATTTTGTGAACCTACATCAGGTCTAAATCGACAGACACTAAAAGCCCGCTGATGCGGGCTTTTTAGTGTCTGCAAAAAATCAGTAGCCGGTAAGAATGTTCACGATCACACCACTGGCAATAGCCACCAGCACGTAGTCACCGTTCACATACAACCAACGGTGGTCGCGTGGTGGTGCATACAGGTGGCGCGCTTTCCAGTCGGTTACCCAGTAACGGTCACCACGGTAATGCGGGTCAACGGCATGACCACGCTGCCATTGCTGATGAGGTACCGGCATGCCTTGTTGTGGACGGAAGTTCGGATCACGGTAAGCAGGACCGCGGCCGTTGTCATGTCGGCCCTGTTGCTGGGGCTGACCATGAGGCGAGTTGCCTTGGTGCGATGGGCCGCCATCATGTCGGTCTGGTGGGCCCGGCTGCGCGAAGCTGGCCAGCGGTGCGCTGAACATGAGCGCGGCGCAGATCACGGTTAGGGTTTTCTTCATTTGTTGCGGTCCTCTGCCTGTTAACGCCCGGTTGTCACTGTCTGGGTACCGGGTGTGGTTAACCAATCAGACCACGGTTCTAGCCGTTTAATGTAAGGGCAGAGGTAAAGGTCGGGTAAAGGTGCAGGTGGGGCGAACACCGTGGGAGCGTTGCCGATACTCGTTAATTCAGGCCCAGGGCCTTCAAGCGGCGATAGAGCGTGCGTTCACTCATCCCAAGATGGCTGGCAAGTTCGCTACGCGAGCCCTTGAACTGGTCCAGCGCCTGCGCCAGCTCACCCAAGTCATTACGACGGCCGCTTCCTTTCAGCGCCCCCACCGGCCCGATATCTTCCGGTAAGTGCTCGGGTCGAATCAGCCCGTCATCGGCAAACAGACGCGCCCTTTCCAGGATGTTGCGCAGCTCGCGGATATTGCCCGGAAACGCATGCAACCCAAGTTGCTGCAAGGCATCGTCACTCAGCCTGGGCGTCGGCTTGCCAGACATTCGCTGCAGCAGGCTCTGCGCAAGCAGCGGCAAATCTTCCACCCGCTCTCGCAATGCCGGCAAGCGGATCGGGAACCCGCTGATACGGTAATACAGGTCTTCACGGAAGGTGCCGTCCGCCACCATCTGTTTGAGCGGCTTGTGGGTGGCCGATACCAGGCGAAAATCCGAATGCACCGTGCGCAGGCTGCCCACCGGGCGGAAGCTGCCAGACTCGATCAGACGCAGCAGCTTCACCTGCATCGCCAGCGGTACTTCGCCAATTTCGTCGAGGAACAGCGTGCCGCCATGGGCCGCCTCAGCCAAGCCGATCTTGCGTTGGTTGGCACCGGTGAACGCGCCTTTCTCATAGCCGAACAATTCGCTTTCGAACAACGACTCCGTCAGGCCAGTGCAGTCGACCACCACCAGCGGGCCGTTTGCTCTGGGGCTACCGATGTGCACCGCGCGGGCGAACAGTTCTTTACCGCTACCCGACTCGCCTTGCAGCAGCACCGGGATCTGCGCTGGCGCCGCACGTTGCAGGCTGGCCAAGGCAGCCTTGAAAGCTGGAGCCCGGCCGACCAGGCCTTGCTCCTGAGGTTGCGCTGACGCGAGGGTGATGGTGGTCAGGCGTTCGACAAAGGCCACCACCCTGCCCTGTTCATCCAGAATCGGGCGCAGCTCGACATCGACATGCTCGGGGCCGCGTGGTGTGTGATGAACATGCAGCACTCGCTCGGGCACCTTGCTGTCCCACGCCTTGCGCAGGGGGCAATGCTCACCGGCCTGGTCGCACGGTACGGCATAGTGGTGCGAGACCTTGTGACACTTCTCACCCAGGGGTGCCTGGTCATCACGGCCGAACTGACGGCGATAGGCGGCGTTGGCGGCCAGGATGTTGTAGTCGGTGTCCAGCACGATTGCTGGCAGGGCATCGTGCTCAAGGTAGGAAACCAGAGCTAGGATGAGGGGATGGGCTTCAGACATGACGGCACCGTTTGGATGACCGGGGCAGCGTAACAAGGACTGCCAAACACTGCCATTGGCTGACAGTCGACTGCCACATGTTCTGCCACCATTGCTGCCAGTTGCCTGTGACGGACCGGTTTCACTGGCGCAAGCGCGCTGCAAAGCCTGGCATGCATCTTGATAAACCTCCTGTCACTGCCTACGCCTTGCAAGGTGGGGCGGATAAATTGGAGAACGTGATGATCATCGGCAACAACCTGCACGTGGACGCCTTTTACGACGAGGCGACCTCGACCATCAGCTACCTGGTCATGGACCGTGAAACCCGGCAATGCGCGTTGATCGACAGCGTGCTGGATTACGACCCCAAGTCCGGGCGCACCTGCAGCGCTTCGGCCGACCGCCTGATCGAACGCGTGACCGAACTGAACGCCAGCGTGCGCTGGGTGCTGGAAACCCATGTGCACGCCGACCATCTTTCCGCAGCGGCCTACCTGAAGGAAAAACTGGGTGGCCATACTGCTATCGGCGCGCACATCACCCAGGTGCAGAAAGTATTCGGGGCTTTGTTCAATGCAGAGCCTGGCTTCGCCCGTGATGGCAGCCAGTTCGATGTGCTGCTCGAAGACGAGGAAGGGTTCCGTATCGGCAACCTGCACGCCCGGGCACTGCACACGCCCGGGCATACGCCCGCGTGCATGAGCTTCATGATCGAAGACGCCGGCGAGATCGCGGTGTTTGTGGGTGACACCCTGTTCATGCCCGACTATGGCACTGCCCGGTGCGACTTCCCCGGGGCCGATGCCCGTACCCTGTATCGCTCTATCCGTCGTCTGCTGGCTTTCCCCGACCAGACCCGGCTGTTCATGTGCCACGACTACCTGCCAGGTGGCCGCGACATGCAGTACGTCACCACCGTGGCCGAGCAGCGCGCCAGCAACATTCATATTCACCAAGGCATCGATGAGGACAGTTTCGTCGCCATGCGCGAAGCCCGTGACAAGACCCTCGACATGCCCGTGCTGATCCTGCCTTCGGTGCAGGTGAACATGCGCAGCGGCCAGCTCCCCACGCCGGAAGAGAACGGCGTGAGCTATCTGAAAATCCCGCTGAACAAGCTGTAACCGCCCTGCCCCATAATCAGATTTCCAGGATTTACCGCCATGCCTGCCATGTTGTCCCCTGCCAATACCGACCATCACAAAGTCGTCATCGTCGGTGCCGGTGCCGCTGGTATCGCCACCGCTTCCAGCCTGGTCAGCCGTGACCCGTCGCTGGACGTTGCCTTGATCGACCCTGCCGACGTGCATTACTACCAACCCGGCTGGACCATGGTCGGTGCCGGTGTGTTCACGGCACCGAGTACCGCCCGCACCATGGCCTCGACCATCCCGCGCGGTGTGCGCTGGGTCAAGGCGCGGGTGCAGGGTTTCGACCCTCTGGGCCAGCTGGTCATCCTTGAGGACGGCCGCGCCATCAGCTACGAACAGCTGGTGGTCTGCCCCGGGCTCACGCTGGACTGGGCGGCCATCGATGGGCTCAGCGAAACCCTGGGCCGCAACGGTGTCACCTCCAACTACCGCTACGACCTCGCGCCCTACACCTGGGAGCTGGTACAGAAACTCAAGCAAGGCCGCGCCGTGTTCAGCCAGCCGCCCATGCCGATCAAATGTGCTGGCGCGCCGCAAAAGGCGCTGTACCTGTCTTGCGACCACTGGTTGCGCAACGGCCATCTTGGTGCGGTGAAAGCCAGCTTCTTCAATGCCGGTGCAGTCTTGTTCGGTGTGGCGGACTATGTGCCCGCGCTGATGAAGTACATCGAAAAATACGCGGTAGACCTCAATTTCTCCCACCGACTGGTCGCCGTGGATGGCCCGAACAAGCGCGTCACCTTCGTGCGCACCCCGCCCGATGGCAGCAGCGAAACGCGCATCGAGGCTTTTGACATGCTGCACGTGGTACCGCCACAAGTGGCGCCGGCGTTTATTCGCGAAAGCCCGCTGGCCGATAATGGCGGCTGGGTCGATGTCGACCCGCATACCCTGCGCCATCGCAAGTACACCAATATCCATGCCCTGGGTGACGTGGCCAATACCAGCAATGCCAAGACCGCCGCAGCGGCCCGCAAGCAGGCGCCGGTAGTGGCCAACAATGTGCTGGTGGCACTGGGCCGGCTGCCCACCCTCGCCCAGTACGATGGCTATGGTTCGTGCCCGCTGACGGTAGAGCGCGGCAAGATCGTCCTGGCCGAGTTCACCTATGGCGGCAAACTGGCACCGAGCTTTCCCAGTTGGTTGCTGGATGGCCGCAAGCCGACGCGACTGGCCTGGTTGCTCAAGGCGCAGGCGCTGCCGCCGCTGTACTGGCAAGGCATGCTCAAGGGCCGCGAGTGGCTGGCGCGCCCGCAGCTGGTAGCTGAGGGTGGGCAGTGATCGAACATCAATTGTTGGGGGCGGGCCTGGGCGCGATCATCGGTGCGGTGCTGGCGTTGACCGGCGCCGGCGGTGGCATTCTTGCTGTGCCCTTGCTGGTGTTCGGCCTGGGGCTGTCGATGGTCGAGGCTGCACCGGTCGGCCTGTTGGCCGTAGGCATGGCGGCGGCGGTTGGCGCAGTGCTGGGACTGCGTCAGGGGTTGGTGCGTTATCGGGCGGCGCTTTTTATCGCGCTGATCGGCGTAGCAGCGGCGCCGTTCGGGCTGATGCTGGCGCACCGCTTGCCGAATACACCTTTGCAGTTGGTGTTTGCCGGGGTGCTGGTGTACGCCTGCCTGCGTATCTGGCGTAAGGCGGCCAGGGAACTGCGCGGTGAGGCCAATGACGCCCATCGCTATATCGAACCCTGTGTGCTGAACCCGTTGCAAGGCCGCTTGCGCTGGACCCTGCCCTGCGCACGCGCCTTGGCATTCACCGGTGCCTTGTCCGGGCTGCTGTCGGGTTTGCTCGGGGTTGGCGGTGGTTTTGTCATCATCCCGGCCCTGAACCGATATACCAACCTGCGCATGGCCAGCATCGTGTCCACCTCGCTGGCGGTGATCGCACTGGTGTCCACCGGCAGTGTGGTCAGCGCCAGCTTGGCGGGTGTCATGCATTGGCAGGTCGGAGCCCCGTTCGCATCAGGCGCGGTGCTCGGCCTGCTGCTAGCGCGGCCATTGGCGGCCAAGCTGGCCGGGCCGCGTTTGCAGCAGATGTTTGCGGTGGCCGGTTGGACCGCGGCATTGCTGCTGGCTGGCAAGGCGCTATTGGGCTAGCAGCGCGTCCTGTTCTGCCGCGCACAGCGCCAGCAGGTAGTCCCACACCACCCGCAGGCGCACTGACTTGTGCAGCTCGCGGCGGGTGCAGATCCAGTAGCTGCGCTGGATGGTCTCGCCAGGCAGTACGCGCACCAGCGTCGGGTCGTCGTGAGCCATGTAGTTGGGCAGTACGGCGATGCCCAGCCCGGCGCGGGCGGCAGCCTGTTGGGCAATGACGCTGGTACTGCGAAACACCACGGTCGGTGCCCGGCAGAAACTGTTGAGAAACAGCAGCTCCTGGCTGAACAGCAGGTCGTCGACGTAGCCGATCCAGTTGTGCCGGGCCAGGTCTTCGCGGTTGCGCAACGGCGGTGCTTGGTCCAGGTAGCCCTGGCTGGCGTAGAGCGCCAGGCGGTAGTCGGTGAGCTTGCGGGTTATCAACAGGTCGGCGTTGGGGCGTTCCAGGTGAATGCTGATCTCCGCTTCGCGGTTGAGGATGCTGACAAAGCGCGGCACCGCCACCAGTTCCACCTCCAGGCCCGGGTATCGCTCGAACAACGCGTTCATGCGTGGGGTGAAGAACATGATGCCGATGCCTTCGGTCACCCCCAGGCGAATTTTGCCCAACGGGGTGATGGCCTGGGTGATTTCTTCCTGCGCCAACAGCGCGACGTTTTCCATGGCTTCTGCATGCTTGAGCAGGGCCTGGCCTGAGGGCGT
This sequence comes from Pseudomonas putida NBRC 14164, assembly GCF_000412675.1. NCBI lineage: Bacteria > Pseudomonadati > Pseudomonadota > Gammaproteobacteria > Pseudomonadales > Pseudomonadaceae > Pseudomonas > Pseudomonas putida. Next base: position 55,438 of record NC_021505.1, read on the forward strand.
CAGCTCGTAGCCCTGGGCATGCTGCACGAACAGCGCAGTGCCCAGGCTTTGCTCGATGCTCTCGATGTGCCGGGCCACGGTGCTGTGGGTTGTGTTGAGGCGCTTTGCGGCGGTAAGCAGGCGGCCGCTGCGCTGCAACTCGAGGAAAAACCGCAGATCGTTCCAGTCGAACATGCTGATCCTTTTTGGCAGTTCGTTCCGGCCTCTTCGCGGGCATGCCCGCTCCCACAGGTACAGAGAACATCCTGAAGGCAACGAGATCCCTGTGGGAGCGGGCGAGCCCGCGAAGAGGTCGGTCCAGGCTTACCCCTGTGCTAAAACGCACAACGGCTGCGCGAAATCTCGTGTTTCACTCACGAAATTACTCACTAAGATGGATCGGGACAAGAATAAAAAACAGGCGCGAGGTTGCACATGCCATCAGCCGATTCTGTCTTCGACTACGTGGTCGTAGGGGCCGGTCCCGCCGGTTGCCTGCTGGCCAACCGTTTGTCCGCCGACCCATCCTGCCGCGTTTTGCTGCTGGAAGCAGGTGGCCGCGACAACTATCCCTGGATTCACATCCCCGTCGGCTATCTCTATTGCATCGGCAACCCGCGCACTGACTGGTGCTTCAAGACCGAGGCGCAGCCAGGCCTGGGGGGGCGCGCACTGGGCTACCCACGCGGCAAGGTGCTCGGTGGCTGTTCTTCAATCAACGGCATGATCTACATGCGTGGCCAGGCGGCGGACTATGAACGCTGGGCCGAGCAAGGCAATGACGGCTGGGCCTGGAAGGACGTGCTGCCGCTGTTCAAGGCCAGCGAAAACCACTTCGCCGGCGCCAGTGAGCACCACGGCGGCGATGGCGAATGGCGGGTCGAGCGCCAGCGCTACAGCTGGCCGATCCTCGATGCTTTCCGTGATGCCGCCGAGCAAAGCGGCATCGGCAAGGTCGACGACTTCAACACCGGCGACAACCAGGGCTGTGGATACTTTCAGGTCAACCAGCGCAGCGGCGTACGCTGGAACGCCTCCAAAGCTTTCCTGAGGCCGATAAAGGGCCGCGCCAACCTCACTGTGCTGACCGGCGTTCAGGTTGACCAGGTACTGCTCAACAACACCCGGGCGCGGGCCGTGAAAGCATTTTGGCAAGGCGCCTGGCACGAGTTTGCGTCGCGTCGCGAAATCATCCTCTGCGCCGGCGCTGTTGGTTCACCCGGTATTCTGCAACGCTCCGGCATCGGTCCGCGCCAGCTGCTGGAAAGCCTGGGCATTGGTGTACGCCACGATATGCCGGGCGTTGGTGGCAACCTTCAGGACCACCTGCAACTGCGCCTGATCTACCAGATCCGCAATACCCGCACCTTGAACCAGATGGCCAATAGCCTCTGGGGCAAGATGGGCATGGGCCTGCGCTACATCTATGACCGCAGCGGCCCGCTGGCCATGGCGCCGAGCCAGCTGGGCGCGTTCGTGCGCTCGGGCCCGGAACAGGCCACAGCCAACCTGCAGTATCACGTACAGCCGCTGTCACTGGAGCGCTTCGGTGAGCCGCTGCACCCGTTCCCGGCCTTTACCGCATCGGTGTGCAACCTGCGCCCGGTAAGCCGCGGGCGTATCGATATCAGCAGCACCGACATGAACAGCACGCCGCTGATCGACCCCAACTACCTCAGCGACCCACAGGACCTGCGCGTGGCCGCCGATGCCATCCGCCTCACCCGGCGCATCGTGCAGGCCCCTGCCCTTGCAGCGTTCGACCCCAAGGAATACCTGCCAGGCCCAGCCCTGCAAACCGAGCAAGAGCTGTTTGAGGCAGCCGGCAAGATTGGCACCACCATCTTCCACCCGGTGGGTACCTGCCGCATGGGCAGCGGTGCCCTGGACGTTGTGGATAACCAGCTGCGCGTACACGGCATCCCCGGTTTGCGCGTGGCCGATGCCTCGATCATGCCGCAGATCACCTCCGGTAATACCTGTTCACCGACCCTGATGATCGCCGAGAAGGCGGCGCAATTGATCCTCAAAGGAGCTGCTACCCAGACCTACTTGAACGAAGACGCGATACCGACCCCCTGACCCGGGTGCGTGCAACACCGGCGGCTCGCGGTCAGAAGCCGCCGACAGTGGAACAAAAAGAATAATCACTGTGGCCTGCGGGCCGAGGACAGCAACGATGTCGGATTACATCCAGGAACAGGATGCGGTGGCCAGCAGCCCCAGCCGCCGTGAAGAACGCAAGATCATTTTCGCGTCATCCCTCGGGACGGTTTTCGAGTGGTATGACTTTTTTCTCTATGGAGCGCTGGCTGCTGTCATCAGCAAGCAGTTCTTTGCTGGCGTGAACGACACCACCGCCTTCATCTTTGCCCTCATGGCCTTTGCCGCCGGCTTCCTGGTGCGGCCGTTCGGTGCATTGGTGTTCGGCCGCCTGGGCGACATGATCGGGCGCAAGTACACCTTCCTGGTCACCATCGTGCTGATGGGCCTGTCCACATTCGCTGTGGGGCTGTTGCCCACCTATGCCAGCATCGGCATAGCCGCACCGATCATCCTGGTGATCCTGCGCATGCTGCAGGGTCTGGCGCTGGGTGGTGAGTACGGCGGTGCTGCCACCTATGTGGCCGAGCATGCGCCCCAGGGCAAACGGGGCTTCTACACCGGTTTCATCCAGTCCACCGCCACCCTTGGCCTGTTGCTGTCGCTGCTGGTGGTGCTGGGCAGCCGCTACATCAGTGGCGACCAGTTCGAAACCTGGGGCTGGCGCTTGCCGTTCCTGCTGTCGATAGTGCTGCTGGCCATCTCCACCTGGATCCGGATGAGCATGCACGAGTCGCCGGCCTTCGTGAAAATGAAGGCCCAGGGAAAGGTCAGCAAGTCGCCGATCCGTGAGTCGTTCACCTCCTGGCCAAACCTGAAAGTGGTGCTTACCGCGCTGTTCAGCATCAACGCCGGGCAAGCGGTGACGTTCTACACGGCGCAGTTCTACGTGCTGTTCTTCATGACCCAGATGCTGAAAATGGACCCGGCCCAGGCCAACACCCTGCTGATCATCAGTGTGGTGATTGGTGCGCCGTTCTTCGTGTTCTTCGGCTGGTTATCGGACCGCATTGGCCGCAAGCCGATCCTGATGCTCGGCCTGCTGCTTGCCACGGTGCTGTACTTCCCGCTATTCAAGGCGCTGAGCCACTACGCAAACCCTCAGATCGACGCCGCCAGCCGGCAGGCGCCGATCGTGGTCACCGCCGACCCGCAAAGCTGTACCTTCCAGTTCGACCCGGTGGGCAAAGCGCGTTTCGACAGCCCGTGCGACAAGGTCAAGACGTTCCTGGTCAAGCAGGGCCTGCCGTACAGCTCGGTAAGCGTGGCCGGCAGCGATGTAGTGGTCAATATTGGTGAAAAGACCATCAATGGCTACGACGAAGCGGCCATGCGCAGCGCAGTGGAGCAGGCTGGCTACCCGGCCAAGGCTGACCCAGGGCAGGTCAACCAGGTCATGGTGGTGGTGCTGATCGTGGCGATGATCCTGATCGCTACCATGACCTATGGCCCGCTGGCAGCCGTGATGGTCGAACTTTTCCCGACACGCATCCGCTACACCTCGATGTCCCTGCCCTACCATATTGGCAATGGCTGGTTCGGCGGCTTCCTGCCAACCGTGTCGTTCGCGCTGGTGGTGTATACCGGGGATATCTTCTACGGGCTGTGGTACCCGGTGCTGGTGACCGGGATCAGTTTGGTCGTGGGGATTTTCTGCCTTAAAGAGACCAAAGACGTGGATCTCGACAAGGTCTGAGGCTGTTCACAGGGCACAAAAAAACCGGCTGTAAAAGCCGGTTTTTTTATGCCCCAAAAAAACTTATGCACGATTTTAAGAAAAATGTCACACGTAGAAATAAACAGCTAATTCAACGACTTAGCGTTCACTTCAAGCATTTGATCGAAAAACTGCTCACAAGTTATCCACAGATCATCAAGCGGTCTGCTGTTGGGTTTTTTCATCGGCTGGGGGCAGCGAACCCAAGGCCCGTTGGGTGGCTTCGTTCCACGCCGCTGCGCGGTCGTTGAGCTCGGCGATGGCACGTGGCCCGGTGCCATTGGCGTACATCGGCTCGCCAATCACCACTTCGATGGTACCGGCACGCTTGCCCCAACCGGTCTTCGGCCAGAACTTGCCGGCATTGTGGGCAATCGGCAGCACCGGCAGCCCGGCATTCACGGCCAGCGCAGTACCGCCGCGGGAGAACTTGCCCACGGTGCCGTACGGCACGCGGGTGCCTTCCGGAAAGATCAGCACCCAAGTCTTCTGCTTGAGCAGCTCGTCGCCTTTGCTTGCCACCTGGCGCAACGCTTCCTTTGGGTTGTCGCGGTTGATCGCGATCGGCCGCAGCATGGCCATGGCCCAACCGAAGAACGGCACGTACAGCAGTTCACGCTTGAGCACCTGGCTCAGCGGCGAAAAGTACTGGGAAAGGAAGAACGTTTCCCAGGTGCTCTGGTGGTTGGACAGGATCACGCAGGGCTCATTCGGCACGTTCTCGGCGCCGGTGACCTTGTAGTCGATGCCGAGAATGGTGCGCACCAGGAACAGCGCGCAGCGACACCAGTACACGTTGATGAACCTGTAGCGCTTGGGGAACGACAGGAACGGCGCGATGAAGAAGCTCAGCGAGCACCACAGCAGCGAACTGGTGCCCAGCAGCAGGTAAAAAAGAAAGATTCTGATCGCCTGCAGGATCGACATAGTGGCTTGTACCATTGCGGGGCATGCCCGCCTGAGAAAAATGCGCCCGAGGGCGCACCGTTTAAATTAGTTCTCTGGCGATAGCTGCCAGATCGTCGAAAATCAGTGTAGTTTCAGGGACACCTTTTTCCAGGGTCCGCTCGCCCTTGCCGGTTTTTACCAACACGGGTTGTGCACCGACGGCCAGGGCGGCCTCCAGGTCACCTTTGCTGTCGCCGACGAACCAGACGCCTTGCAGGGCGACCCGGTAATGCTCGGCAATCGCCACCAGCATGCCAGGCTTTGGCTTGCGGCAATCGCAGCCTTCGTCCGGCCCGTGCGGGCAATACACGATATGGCCCACCTCGCCCCCCTGCTCCGCCACCAGCTCGCGCAGGCGTGCGTGCATGGCTTCCAGGGTTGCCAGTGTGTAATAGCCACGGGCAATGCCGGACTGGTTGGTGGCCACGGCCACCGTCCAGCCCGCTTTGCTCAACTGCGCGATGGCCTCGACCGAGCCAGGGATCGGCACCCATTCTTCCAGCGTCTTGATGTAGGCGTCGGAGTCATGGTTGATGACCCCGTCACGGTCGAGAATCAGCAGTTTCAAGGCTTACCCCAGCAGCGAAATGTCGGCCACGCCCAGGAACAGGCCGCGCAGGCGGCTGAGCAGGGCATAACGGTTGGCGCGTACCTTGGCGTCTTCAGCGTTGACCATCACCGCCTCGAAGAAGGCGTCGACCGGGTCACGCAGGGCCGCCAGGCGGGCCAGCGATTCACTGTACTGGCGTGCAGCAGCCATCGGTTGCACGGCCTGGTCGGCCTGCTGGATGGCCGAGTACAGCGAGAACTCGTTGGCGTTGTCGAAGTACTTTGGCTCGACCTGTTCGGCGATGGCGCCTTCGGCCTTGCTCAGCAGGTTCGATACACGCTTGTTCACCGCGGCCAAAGCTTCGGCTTCCGGCAGCTTGCGGAACGCCTGCACAGCTTGCACACGCTGGTCGAAGTCCAGGGCCGAGCCCGGCTGCAGGGCGCGCACCGACAGGTAGGTGGCCACGTCGATGCCTTCGTCTTCGTAACGCGCACGCAGGCGGTCGAAGATGAACTCCAGCACTTGCTCGGCCAGGCCGGCGGCCTTGACCTTGGCGCCGAACTGCTTGACTGCGAACTCGACCGCACCGGTCAGGTTCAGGTCCAGCTGCTTCTCGATCAGAATGCGCAGCACGCCCAAGGCAGCACGGCGCAGGGCGTACGGGTCCTTGCTACCTGTGGGCAGCATGCCGATGCCGAAGATGCCAACCAGGGTGTCGAGTTTGTCGGCGATGGCCACAGCAGCACCGGTGAGGGTCTGCGGCAGCTCGGCGCCAGCACCGCGCGGCATGTACTGCTCGTTCAGGGCCAGGGCGACGTCCTGCGGCTCACCGTCGTTGAGCGCGTAGTAGTAACCGGCAACACCCTGCATTTCAGGGAACTCGCCGACCATCTCGGTGGCCAGGTCGCACTTGGACAGCAGGCCGGCACGGCCGGCGCGCTGGGCGTCGCCGCCGATCAGCGGGGCAATGAACGCAGCCAGTCTGGAAACACGCTCGGCCTTGTCGTACACAGTGCCCAGCTGAGCCTGGAACACCACGTTTTTCAGGCGCTCGTTGAAGGTTTCCAGCGGTTGCTTCTTGTCCTGCTTGAAGAAGAACTCTGCGTCGGTCAGGCGCGGGCGCACGACCTTCTCGTTGCCTTGCACGATCTGCTTCGGGTCGCGGCTCTCGACGTTGGCCACGGTGATGAAGCGCGGCAGCAGCTTGCCTTCGCTGTCCAGCAGGCAGAAGTACTTCTGGTTGTCCTGCATGGTGGTGATCAGGGCTTCCTGTGGCACTTCAAGGAAACGCTCCTCGAACGAGCACACCAGCGGCACTGGCCACTCGACCAGGGCAGTCACTTCGTCCAGCAGCGCAGGCGGCACGATGGCGGTGCCTTCCTGCTGCATGGCCAGCTCGGCAGTACGCTTGCTGATCAGCTCGCGGCGCTCGGCGAAGTCGGCCAGCACGTAGGCTTTGCGCAGGTCTTCGACGTAGTTGGCCGGGGTGGTGATGACGACGTTTTCCGGGTGGTGGAAGCGGTGGCCACGGGATTCACGGCCGGCCTTCTGCGACAGGATGGTGCAGTCGACCACCTGGTCGCCCAGCAGCATCACCAGCCATTGCGTCGGGCGCACGAACTCTTCACGGCTGGCCGCCCAGCGCATGCGCTTGGGAATCGGCAGGTCGTTGAGCGAATCTTCGACGATGGTTGGCAGCAGGCCGACGGTGGACTTGCCCGGGATATGCTGGGAGAAGCGCAGCTTGGCGCCGCTCTGATCGATTTCCGACAGATCTACACCGCATTTCTTGGCAAAGCCAAGAGCAGCCTGGGTCGGCTCGCCGTCTTTGAAAGCAGCCTGCAGGGGCGGGCCGTCGATATTGATGCTGCGGTCAGGCTGCTGCACGTCCAGCTGGCGGATCAGCACGGCCAGGCGGCGCGGCGCAGCGTACACCTGCTTGCCGGTGTAGTTCAGGCCAGCGGCCTGCAGGCCTTTCTCGATGCCGGCCAGGAAGGCGTCGCCGAGGGTGGCCAGGGCTTTGGGTGGCAGCTCTTCGGTGCCCAGTTCTACCAGGAAATCTTGAGCACTCATTGTGCAGCCTCCAGCTTAGCCAACACTTCGTCACGCAGTTCAGGGGTGGCCATCGGGAAGCCCAGGCGTGCGCGGGCTTGCAGATAGCTTTGCGCCACGTCCCGGGCCAGGGTACGTACACGCAGGATGTAACGCTGGCGCTCGGTTACCGAGATGGCGCGGCGCGCGTCCAGCAGGTTGAAGGTGTGCGAGGCCTTCAGGACCATTTCGTAGGTCGGCAACGGCAGATCCAGCTTGATCAGGCGGTTGGCTTCGCTTTCGTAGAAGTCGAACAGTTCGAACAGCTTGTCGACGTTGGCGTGTTCGAAGTTGTAGGTCGACTGCTCCACTTCGTTCTGGTGGAACACGTCACCGTAGGTGACCTTGCCGAACGGGCCGTCGGCCCACACCAGGTCGTACACCGAATCAACGCCCTGGATGTACATGGCCAGGCGCTCCAGGCCGTAGGTGATTTCACCGGTGACCGGGTAGCACTCGATACCGCCTACCTGCTGGAAGTAGGTGAACTGGGTAACTTCCATGCCGTTCAGCCAGATTTCCCAGCCCAGGCCCCAGGCGCCGAGGGTCGGCGATTCCCAGTTGTCTTCGACGAAGCGGATGTCGTGCACCAGCGGGTCCAGGCCGATGGCTTTCAGCGAGCCGAGGTACAGCTCCTGGAAGTTGGCCGGGTTGGGCTTGAGCACTACCTGGAACTGGTAGTAGTGCTGCAGGCGGTTTGGGTTTTCGCCATACCGCCCGTCGGCAGGGCGACGGCTAGGCTGCACGTAGGCGGCGTTCCAGGTTTCTGGGCCGACGGCGCGCAGGAACGTGGCGGTATGGAAAGTGCCGGCGCCTACTTCCATATCGTAGGGCTGAAGCACCACACAACCTTGAGCTGCCCAGTAGTTCTGCAGGGCGAGGATCAGGTCTTGGAAGGTACGCACGGCTGGCGTAGGCTGGCTCACGAAATTCACCTGTATCTGGGGATGCGGATGTAAAGAGCGGGAGTATAACCTGATTCGCCTCGCCCTCTACTCATTGGAGCCTTATGCCACGCTGCTTTTGGTGTACCGACGATCCGTTGTACCAGGCCTACCACGACCAGGAATGGGGAACGCCACAGCGTGACCCGGCGTTGCTCTTCGAGATGCTTTTGCTCGAAGGGTTCCAGGCCGGGCTGTCGTGGATAACCGTTTTGCGCAAACGCGAGCGTTATCGCCAGGTGATGTACGGCTTCGACCCGGTGAAACTGGCGGCCATGAGCGACGAACGCATCGAAGAACTGATGCAGGATGCCGGCATCATCCGCAACCGCCTCAAGCTCAAGGCTGCCCGGCGCAATGCCCAGGCGTGGCTGGCTGTGGATAACCCGGCCGAATGGTTGTGGTCGTTCGTCGACGGTGCGCCGAAGGTCAACCATTTCACAGGCCGCAGCGATGTGCCGGCGGTTACCGATGAAGCCAAGGCCATGAGCAAGGCCCTGCAGAAAGCCGGGTTCACCTTTGTCGGCCCGACCATCTGCTACGCCTTCATGCAGGCCACCGGCATGGTCATGGACCACACCACCGATTGCGATCGCTACGCCGCCTTGTTGCGCTGAGGGGTTACAATGCGCGCCTTGCTGAAATAAGGAATTCGCCTGTGGAAAAGTTCAAGGGCGCCCTGATGGTCGGGGTGCTGCGCCTGTTTGCCAAGCTGCCCTGGGGCGCTGTGCAGCGCGTCGGCGCGGGTATTGGCTGGCTGATGTGGAAGGTCCCCAACGGTTCGCGCAATGTGGTGCGAATCAACCTGGCCAAGTGTTTCCCGGAGATGGACCCGGTTGCCCGTGAGCAGCTGGTTGGCCAAGCGCTGCGGGATATCGGCAAATCCTTTGTCGAAAGTGCCTGTGCCTGGATCTGGCCGCCGCAGCGTTCGCTGGAGCTGGTCAAGGAAGTGCACGGCCTGGAAGTGCTGGAGCAGGCCCTGGCCTCGGGCAAGGGCGTGGTGGGTATCACCAGCCACCTGGGTAACTGGGAAGTGCTGAACCACTTCTACTGCAACCAGTGCAAACCGATCATCTTCTACCGCCCGCCTAAGCTCAAAGCGGTGGATGACCTGTTGCGCGAGCAGCGCGTGCAGATGGGCAACCGCGTGGCGCCTTCGACCAAGGAAGGCATTCTCAGCGTGATAAAGGAAGTGCGTCGCGGTGGCCAGGTGGGTATTCCAGCCGACCCGGAGCCGGCCGAATCGGCAGGGGTGTTTGTGCCGTTCCTGGGCACCCAGGCGCTGACCAGCAAGTTCGTGCCGAACATGTTGGCGGGTGGCAAGGCGGTGGGGGTATTCCTGCATGCGCTGCGGCTGCCGGATGGTTCGGGCTTTCGGGTGATTCTGGAAGCAGCGCCAGAAGCGATGTACAGCACCGATGTGACCGAGTCGGCGGCGGCGATGAGCAAGGTGGTCGAGCGCTATGTGCGCGAGTACCCGAGCCAGTACATGTGGAGCATGAAGCGCTTCAAGAAGCGCCCGGCTGGCGAGCCGCGCTGGTACTGAGATTTCAGGGGGGGCGCTTTGCGCCCCTTTCGCCGGCAAGCCAGCTCCCACCTTGACCGTGCCGGCCCGAGCTCATGCTTTCGGCTTAGACAAGCTCTGGCTTGTACAAGGCCCATGGGCTTGCTCGGCCCCGTGGGAGCTGGCTTGCCGGCGATGGGCTGCAAAGCAGCCCCGGCAATCTCAGGCCTTGTTGAGTTTCTTCAGGAACACAGTCATCTCTTTCTCGGCCTGTTTGTCCCCATGGGCCTGTGCCGCCACGATCCCGTCTTCCCAGGCCTTGCGCGCCGCTGCCAGGTCACCCTGCAATTGATGCGCCTTGCCCAGCAGCTTCCACGCCGCGGAATACTTGGGATCCTGCTCCACACACCGTGCCAGGTGCACCGCCGCTTCAGCGCCGTTGCCTTCATCCAGCCAGGCCTTGCCCAAGCCAAACCTCAGCAGCGGGTTATCCACACCCTTGGCCAGCATCTTCTCCAGCGATTCGCGCATGCCTTCTTCTCCTAGAAGAAACTCAAGCCGACGTGGAACAGCTTCTCCACATCCCGGATTTGTTTTTTATCCACAACGAACAGGATCACATGGTCCCCCGATTCGATCACGGTGGCGTCGTGGGCGATCATCACCTCTTCGTCGCGGATGATGGCGCCGATGGTGGTACCCGGTGGCAGGGCGATGTCTTCGATGGCCTTGCCCACAACCTTGCTCGACTTCGAATCCCCGTGCGCCACTGCCTCGATGGCCTCGGCCGCACCACGGCGCAGCGAGTGCACGCTGACAATGTCGCCCCGGCGCACGTGCGCAAGCAGGGTGCCGATGGTGGCCAGCTGCGGGCTGATGGCGATGTCGATATCACCGCCCTGCACCAGGTCGACATAGGCCGGGTTGTTGATGATGGTCATTACCTTGCCTGCGCCCAGGCGCTTGGCCAGCAGCGACGACATGATGTTGGCTTCGTCATCGTTGGTCAGGGCCAGGAAGATGTCGGCGTCGGCGATGTTCTCTTCGAGCATCAGGTCCTTGTCCGAGGCGCTGCCCTGCAGCACCACAGTGCTTTCCAGGGTATCGGAGAGGTGCCGGCAGCGGGCCGGGTTCATCTCGATGATCTTCACCTGGTAGCGGCTCTCGATGGCTTCGGCCAGGCGCTCGCCGATCTGCCCACCGCCGGCGATGACGATGCGCTTGTTGGTCTCGTCGATGCGGCGCAGCTCGCCCATCACGGCGCGGATGTCCTTCTTGGCGGCGATGAAGAACACTTCGTCGTCAGCTTCGATCACGGTGTCGCCACGCGGGGTGATCGGCCGGTCGCGGCGGAAGATGGCCGCCACGCGGGTGTCGACGTTGGGCATGTGCGCACGGATCTGGCGCAGTTGCTGGCCGACCAGCGGGCCGCCGTAGTAGGCCTTCACCGCTACCAGCTGGGCCTTGCCTTCGGCGAAGTCGATCACCTGCAGCGAGCCTGGGTGCTCGATCAGGCGCTTGATGTAGTTGGTCACCACCTGCTCGGGGCTGATCAGTACATCGACCGGGATATGGTCGTTGTCGAACAACTCTTCGCGGGTGAGGTAAGCCGACTCGCGCACCCGGGCGATTTTGGTCGGGGTGTGGAACAGCGAATAGGCCACCTGGCAGGCGACCATGTTGGTTTCGTCGCTGTTGGTCACTGCCACCAGCATGTCGGCGTCATCGGCACCGGCCTGACGCAGCACCGTCGGCAGCGAGCCACGGCCCTGCACGGTGCGGATGTCCAGGCGGTCACCGAGGTCGCGCAAGCGCTCGCCATCGGTGTCGACCACGGTGATGTCGTTCGCTTCGCTGGCCAGATGCTCTGCCAGCGTACCGCCTACCTGGCCTGCGCCGAGGATGATGATCTTCATCCGCTACTCCCTACCGTTTGTATTTATCCGCGAGAGGCGGCGATCTTGATCAGCTTGGCATAGTAGAAGCCGTCGTGGCCGCCTTCCTGGGCCAGCAACTGGCGGCCGTGGGGCTGGCGCAAGCCGGCCTCGGTGGCCAGGTCCAGCTCACGGGCGCCTGGGGTGCGGGCAAGGAAGGCGCCTACCACTTCGGTGTTCTCGGTCGGCAGGCTGGAGCAGGTGGCGTACAGCAGCATGCCGCCTACTTCCAGGGTCGGCCACAGGGCGTCAAGCAGCTCGCCTTGCAGCGCTGCCAGTGCCGGGATGTCGTCGGCCTGGCGGGTCAGCTTGATGTCCGGGTGGCGGCGGATCACGCCGGTGGCCGAACACGGCGCGTCGAGCAGGATGCGCTGGAACGGCTTGCCGTCCCACCAGCTGGCGGTGTCGCGGGCATCGCAGGCGATCAGCTCGGCGTCCAGTTGCAGGCGGTCGAGGTTCTCGCGCACGCGGGTCAGGCGCTTGGCTTCGAGGTCGATGGCCACCATCTGCGCCAGGCCGGCTTCGGCCTCCAGCAGGTGGCAGGTTTTGCCACCCGGGGCGCAACAGGCGTCCAGCACGCGCTGGCCAGGGGCCAGTTCGAGCAGGTCGGCGGACAGCTGCGCGGCTTCGTCCTGCACGCTCACCCAGCCCTCGGCAAAGCCTGGCAGGCCGCGCACGTCGCAGGCCTCGGCCAGCACGATGCCGTCACGGCTGTACTGGCAGGCGCTGGCGCCAATGCCCGCTTCGGCCAGCAGTGCCAGGTAGGCATCGCGGCTGTGGTGACGGCGGTTGACCCGCAGAATCATCGGCGGGTGGGCGTTGTTGGCGGCGCAAATGGCTTCCCACTGCTCCGGCCAGAAGGCTTTCAGCGCCTTCTGCAGCCAGCGCGGGTGGGCAGTGCGTACCACTGGGTCGCGCTCCATGCCGGCGAGCAGTTCTTCGCCTTCGCGCTGGGCGCGGCGCAGCACGGCATTGAGCAGGCCCTTGGCCCACGGCTTTTTCAGCTTGTCGGCACAGCCCACGGTTTCGCCGATGGCGGCGTGGGCCGGAATGCGGGTGTAGAACAACTGGTACAGGCCGACCAGCAGCAGCGCCTGCACATCGGCGTCGGCCGCCTTGAAAGGCTTTTGCAGCAGTTGCGCGGCCAGCAGGTCGAGGCGCGGCTGCCAGCGTGCGGTGCCGAACGCCAGGTCCTGGGTCAGGCCACGGTCGCGCTCATCAACCTTGTCCAGTTGTGCCGGCAGCGAGCTGTTCAGCGAGGCCTTGCCACTGAGCACAGCGGCAAGTGCACGGGCGGCGGCGAGACGTGGGTTCATTGGCCCAGCACCTTGCCGACGGCGAACTTCTCGCGGCGGCTGTTGAACAGGTCGCTGAAGTTAAGCGCCTTGCCGCCGGGCAATTGCAGGCGGGTCAGGCTCAGCGCCTGATCACCGCAGGCAACGACCAGCCCGTCCTTGCTGGCGGACAGGATTTCGCCCGGGGCGCCCTGGCCTGTGGACAAGTTGGCGGCCAGCACCTTCACGCTTTCACCATCGAGGGTGCTGTGGCACACCGGCCACGGGTTGAAGGCGCGGATCAGGCGCTCCAGCTCAACCGCCGGGCGGCTCCAGTCGATGCGCGCCTCGTCCTTGTTCAGCTTGTGTGCGTAGGTGGCCAGGGCATCGTCCTGCACTTCACCGTGCAGCGACCCGTCGGCCAGGCCGGCGATGGCCTGTACCACGGCGGGCGGGCCCATTTCGGCCAGGCGGTCGTGCAAGGTGCCGCCGGTGTCATCGGCGTTGATGGGGGTGACTACCTTGAGCAGCATCGGGCCGGTATCCAGGCCAGCTTCCATGCGCATCACGGTTACGCCGCTCTCGGCGTCGCCGGCTTCCACGGCGCGCTGGATCGGCGCCGCACCGCGCCAGCGTGGCAGCAGGGAGGCGTGGCTGTTGATGCAGCCCAGGCGCGGGATATCCAGCACTGCCTGCGGCAGGATCAGGCCGTAGGCGACCACCACCATCAGGTCCGGCTTCAGCGCGGCCAGTTCGGCCTGTGCATCGGCGTTGCGCAGGGTCTGCGGCTGGAACACCGGGATGTCGTGGGCGACGGCCAGTGCCTTGACCGCACTTGGCATCAGCTTCTGGCCACGGCCGGCCGGGCGGTCGGGCTGGGTGTAGACGGCCACGATCTCGTAAGGGCTGTCGAGCAGGGCCTTGAGGTGTTCGGCGGCAAACTCTGGAGTGCCTGCAAAGACGATGCGCATGGAGTTCTCGCTTCAAAATAGAAAAAGGCTTGCCGGAGCAAGCCTTCTGGAAGGTAGGGATCAGGCTTGCTGGCGGTGCTGCTTTTCCAGCTTCTTCTTGATCCGGTCGCGCTTGAGCTGCGACAGGTAGTCAACGAACAGCTTGCCGTTGAGGTGATCGAATTCGTGCTGCACGCACACCGCCAGCAGGCCTTCGCATTCCAGCTCGTAAGGCTTGCCGTCGCGGTCCTGGGCCTTGACCCGCACACGCAGCGGGCGGTCTACGTTCTCGTAGAAGCCGGGCACCGACAGGCAGCCTTCCTGGTACTGGCCCATGTCGTGGGTCAGTTCTTCGACCGTGGGGTTGATGAAGACGCGCGGCTCGCTGCGGTCTTCGCTGAGGTCCATGACCACGACCTGCAGGTGCACGTTGACCTGGGTGGCGGCCAGGCCGATACCAGGGGCTTCGTACATGGTTTCAAACATGTCGTCGATCAGCTGACGCAGGGCGTCGTCGAACTCCGTCACCGGTTTGGCGATAGTGCGCAGGCGCGGGTCCGGGAATTCGAGAATGTTCAAGATGGCCATAAGGTCAGGCAGTCACTGTGCGTTCGGTTGAAAACTGAGCACACATAATAAAGGGAAACGGGGATTTCGGCACCTGGCAAGCTCGTCTAGGGTGTCTATGGGCTTGATAGCCCCCAGCCAATGGACAGGTTTTCAAAGTGTTACTCACAGAGTTATCCACAGGTTGTGCCACGTAGATGGCCCAGTTTCGATCAAGGACGATCCCCATGCCCAGTTACCATTCGTCGCTCTGCCCGCCTGCCGAACTGGAGGCGCGATTACGCCTGCATCGCTTGCCCGAGACAGGACTGCGACGTTTTCGCACCTTGCTGGATGCGTTCGGCAGCGCCTCTAGTGCGCTTAGCGCTCCCGGTTCGGCCTGGCGAGCGTTGGGCATCCCCCAAGCCACCATCGATGCCCGGCGCAGTGCCGAGGTACGCGAGGGCGCGCTCGCCGCAATGGCCTGGTTAGAGCGCCCCGGCCAGCATTTGCTGATGTGGGACGGCCCTGGCTACCCAGCGTTGCTGGCAGAAATCGACGATGCCCCGCCGCTGCTTTTCGTTGCCGGCGACCGGGCCTTGCTCGACCGCCCTCAGTTGGCGATTGTGGGCAGCAGACGTGCCACACCCCCGGCGCTCGACACCGCCCGGGCATTTTCCCGCTACCTTGCGCAGGCTGGTTTCACCATTACCAGCGGGCTTGCGGTGGGTGTCGACGGTGCCGCTCATCGGGCCGCGTTGCAGGCCGGTGGGTGCACGATTGCCGTGCTCGGTACGGGGCTGCAAAAACTTTATCCACAGCGCCATCAAGAGCTTGCGCAGGCGATGATCGACAACGGCAGTGCGCTGGTTTCCGAGTATCCGCTGGACGCCGGGCCACTGCCCGGCAACTTCCCACGGCGCAACCGCATCATCAGCGGCTTGTCGCTGGGCGTGCTGGTGGTCGAGGCCAGCTTGGCCAGTGGCTCGCTTATCACTGCGCGCCTGGCGGCCGAGCAAGGCCGCGAGGTGTATGCCATTCCGGGTTCCATTCACCACCCGGGGGCCAAGGGCTGCCACCAGCTGATCCGTGATGGGGCGCTGCTGGTGGAAAGTGTGGAGCAGATCCTGGAAAGCCTGAAGGGTTGGCAGAACCTGCCGCCTGCAGTTGTGGACAGGTTCGACCATCCCCTGCTTGCCCTGCTGCATGCAGCGCCTCAAACCAGCGAAAGCCTCGCACACTGCAGCGAGCTGCCGCTGGCCGAAGTGTTGGCGCAGCTGACCGAGCTGGAGCTGGAAGGCCGGGTAAGCAATGAAGCCGGGCGTTGGTTTGCCCGCGCGGGCTAAGTACACTGCGCACAAGCAAGGTATTCAGGCGGAGAAACAGCAATGGTGAGCAGTTTTCGTGTGCAACAAGCCGCACGTGAGATCCGGGCGGGCGCAGTAATCGCCTACCCGACGGAAGCGGTCTGGGGCCTGGGCTGCGACCCATGGAACGAGGACGCGGTGTATCGTCTGCTGGCGCTGAAATCGCGGCCTGTGGATAAAGGGCTGATTCTGATCGCTGACAACATCCGCCAGTTCGACTTCCTGTTCGAGGACTTCCCCGAAGACTGGATCGACCGCATGGGCAGCACCTGGCCGGGGCCGAATACCTGGCTGGTGCCACACCAGGACCTGCTGCCCGAGTGGGTAACGGGGAAGCATGACACCGTGGCGCTGCGGGTCAGTGACCACCCGGTGGTGCGTGAACTGTGCGCGCTGGTGGGGCCGCTGATTTCCACCTCGTGCAACCCCGGCGGTCGCCCGGCGGCGAAGACCCGGTTGCGGGTGGAGCAGTACTTCCACGGCCAGCTGGACCTGGTGCTTGGCGGGGCGCTGGGCGGGCGGAAGAACCCGAGTGTGATTCGCAACCTGGCAACCGGCGAGGTTGTGCGCCCGGGCTGATACCGCTGGCGAGGGCTTCGCCCTCGATCGCCGGCAAGCCAGCTCCCACAAGTACTGCACATGGCTTGCCGGCGATTGGGCCGCCAACCCCTGCAGATTTTTCTGATTTTGTCTCGAATGGTTGTCCGGTTTGAGGATTGGGAAATATCCTACGCCCCGCGTCCCCTGCCATCACCTGTTCAGTAGGAACCAGTGTCCTTAGGCTCTATCCGTCGCCGAATAACTTGGCGATCGGGTGTGGTAGCCCGGATGCGTTTTTTTTCCATGACAGTCTATGGCGGCTGTGCGTGGGAGGCTTTCGAGCCTGCCTGGATTGGAAAATGCCCGGGTCTACCACCTCGCGTACAGTCGCCACCCATTCACGTGGTAGTGATGGTTGGCGGCCCTGAGGAGCATTTTCCAGTGATGAAGAAACTAGTGCCCGATCCACCCCTACCCCGCACCTCCGCCCGCCCCTTCGGCCGCTGCGACGCCGGCCATGACCCGCTCTTCACCGTCAACCCGAACATTTCCGCCGAGGACGCTCTCGTCCACGTAGCCCTGTACCTGCGCAGCGCCTACGAAACCGGCTACAAAGCCCTGGACTACATGCGCGAAGAGGGCCGTGGCATGTTCTGGTCGAACCTGCATGCGATTGAAATGGCGGAGGGTGTGATTGAGGCAATACTCGATGGCATCGAGTCGACCCCTCCACCGACAAACCGGCCCTCACAGGCATAGCGCAGCTATTGAAGCCGACGCAGTACCTGTGGGAGCGGGCGTGCCCGCGAACACCGGCAGAGCCGGTGCCATCCACCGCGGTGGCTGCTTCGCGGGCATGCCCGCTCCCACAGGGAACGTGTGTGGCTCAGGGGATTAGTACAGTCGACCCCACAGTCCGCCGCGCCGACAGCTCCGCCTGCGCCTTGGCCGCCTCACTCAGCGGATACCGCTGCTGGATATCCACAACCAGCTTGCCACTGTCAATCATCGCAAACAGGTCATCGGCCATGGCCTGGGTGTTCTCGGCATTGTTGGCGTAGGTCGCCAGCGTCGGCCGGGTGACATACAGCGAGCCCTTCTGCGCCAGAATCCCCAGGTTCACGCCGCTCACCGCACCCGAGGCATTGCCAAAGCTCACCATCAACCCACGTGGCTGCAGGCAGTCCAGCGAGGTCAGCCAGGTGTCGGCACCGACGCCGTCATACACCACCGGGCATTTCTTGCCGTCGGTCAGTTCCAGCACGCGCTTGGCTACATCCTCATGGCTGTAGTCGATGGTCGCCCAAGCCCCCAGCGCCTTAGCCCGCTCGGCCTTTTCGGCAGAACTCACGGTACCGATCAGCTTGGCGCCCAAGGCCTTGGCCCACTGGCACGCCAGCGAACCCACGCCGCCAGCCGCCGCGTGGAACAGAATCACATCACCCGGTTTCACCTCATAGGTCTGCTTCAGCAGATACTGCACGGTCAAACCCTTGAGCATCACCGCCGCCGCTTGCTCGAAACTGATGTTGTCGGGCAGCTTGACCAGGTTGGCCTCCGGCAGCGTATGCACTTCGCTGTACGCCCCCAGCGGGCCGCCGGCATGGGCCACGCGGTCGCCGACCTTGAGCCGGGTCACACCCTCGCCCACCGCCTCGACCACGCCCGCAGCTTCAGTACCCAGGCCAGAAGGCAGGGACGGCGGCGCATACAGCCCGCTGCGGAAGTAGGTATCGATGAAGTTCAAGCCGATTGCATGGTTACGCACACGCACCTGCTGTGGGCCGAGCGGGGTCGGGGCGAATTCCACCAGCTGCATTACTTCCGGGCCGCCATGCTGAGTGAACTGGATACGCTTTGCCATCACAAGCTCCTTTAGTTGGATCGAAATCTGTAGATACTAAATAGCAGCCCATTAACACAGTTGCTTGGTTGTAGTCAACTGAGTTTTCTGTCAGTTGTTATAAGAAAAATGAAGGTTCAAGATCTTATTCGCAAGACAACTAATTAAAAGGGAGTTGAAAATGGATATTGAGTATACTATGAGTATGATCCTAGAAAACGGTGAACCTGAGAGGGTGTACCTACCGCAAGAACAATTGAAATACATTTTTGAGCATATGGAAATAGGCACCCATGTTTGGACAACGAATAATTATGATAAAACTGGAAAACTTATTTACAAGGATTTCCGTGGGGAGACAGCTCATCTGCTGATTTCAGTTCCCGACCAAGATTCAAAAAAATCATATTTCTAAATCAACGGCTGTTTTTGCATTGATCTGGAAGTTTGGAAAGGCTACATCTTCTTAATTTCCAGATTTTTTTGTTAGATGCAATGTTTTCGATATATTCACGGCGTAAGAAACTTTAGGCTCTGTACTAAACGCCTTTACACTAGTCATGCTGTGTTGAAAATAGCTCAGGAATACTCATTTACTCCAGTAAAACTCCGCTTCCTCGGCTGTTTTCGTCATGCCTGAGCGGCGTCTCAAGACGTTTCATACAGAGCTTGGGTCGTAATGATCGGATCGGTAAGCATGTACCCATAAGCAAAATGACAGCATTTTGAGTTTAGTGTGCCTCAAGATAACTCAATGCCCTCTTTGCTTGACCATCGTCAACTACGACGCGGCGTCGGCCGGTGTTATGCTACGTGGCGAATTTTCCTCGCTCCTTCCTGGTGACCCGATGACTAGCCGCACCGAGGCCGTGAAAGCCTACCTGCTCGACCTGCAAGACCGCATCTGCTCTGCCCTCGAAACCGAAGACGGCGGTGCCCGTTTCGTCGAGGATGCCTGGGTGCGCGAAGCCGGTGGCGGGGGGCGCACGCGGGTTATCGGTGAGGGCAAAGTGATCGAAAAAGGCGGGGTCAACTTCTCCCATGTGTTTGGTAGCGGCCTGCCGCCGTCGGCCAGTGCCCACCGTCCCGAACTGGCAGGCCGTGGCTTCGAAGCCTTGGGCGTGTCGCTGGTGATCCACCCGCACAACCCGCATGTGCCCACTTCCCACGCCAATGTGCGGTTCTTCATCGCCGAAAAGGAAGGTGAAGAGGCCGTATGGTGGTTCGGCGGCGGTTTCGACCTGACGCCGTACTATGGCAACGAAGAAGACTGCATCCACTGGCACCGCGTGGCCGAACAGGCCTGCGCACCGTTCGGCGCCGACGTGTATCCGCGTTACAAGGCCTGGTGCGACCGCTACTTCCACCTCAAGCACCGTGGCGAGCCACGCGGCATCGGCGGCCTGTTCTTCGACGACCTGAACGAGTGGGACTTCGACACCTGCTTCGCTTTTATCCGCGCCATCGGCGATGCCTTCGTCAACGCCTACCTGCCGATCGTCCAGCGCCGCAAGGACACGCCCTACACCCCGCAGCAGCGCGAGTTCCAGGAATACCGCCGCGGCCGCTACGTGGAGTTCAACCTGGTCTACGACCGTGGCACCCTGTTCGGCCTGCAGTCCGGTGGCCGCACCGAGTCCATCCTCATGTCGCTGCCACCTCAGGTGCGTTGGGGTTACGACTGGAAGGCCGCACCCGGCAGCGAGGAAGCGCGCCTGACCGAGTACTTCCTGCAGGACCGCGACTGGCTTGGCCAGTAAGCTTGTGGATAAACAAGGAGCCGTCATGGACCAGTACGTCGTTTTTGGTAACCCCATCGGCCACAGCAAGTCGCCGCTGATCCACCGCCTGTTCGCCGAGCAGACCGGCCAGGACCTGGAATACGCCACCCTGCTGGCGCCGCTGGACGAGTTCAGCGATTGCGCGCGCGGCTTCTTCAAGCAAGGCAGCGGCGGCAACGTCACCGTGCCGTTCAAGGAAGAGGCCTACCGCCTGTGCGACAGCCTGACCCCGCGTGCCCAGCGCGCTGGCGCAGTGAACACGCTGAGCAAGCTGGCTGATGGCACCCTGCAGGGCGACAACACCGATGGCGCGGGGCTGGTGCGCGACCTGACAGTGAATGCCGGGGTCGAACTGGCTGGCAAACGCATTCTCATCCTCGGTGCCGGTGGCGCCGTGCGTGGCGTGCTGGAGCCTATTCTGGCGCACAAACCGCAGTCGCTTGTGGTTGCCAACCGCACTGTGGAAAAAGCCGAGCAGCTGGCGCGAGAGTTCGATGAGCTGGGGCCGGTGGTGGCCAGCGGGTTTGCCTGGTTGCAGGAGCCGGTGGATGTGATCATCAACGCCACTTCGGCGAGCCTGGCCGGGGAGATGCCGCCGATTGCCGACAGCCTGGTCGAGGCGGGGCGCACGGTTTGCTACGACATGATGTATGGCAAGGAGCCGACGCCGTTTTGCCAGTGGGCTACCAAGCTGGGGGCTGCCAAGGTACTGGATGGGCTGGGGATGCTGGCTGAACAGGCGGCTGAGGCCTTCTTTATCTGGCGTGGGGTGCGGCCTGATACCGCGCCAGTGTTGGCTGAGCTGCGCCGGCAGCTGGCTCGGGGCTGAAATTGTCGGGGCCGCTTTGCGGCCCATTCGCGGCACAAGGCCGCTCCTACAACGCCCGCGCTATCCGGGCTAACGCGATCCCCTGTAGGAGCGGCCTTGTGCCGCGAATGGGCTGCGCAGCAGCCCCAGAATCTCAGCCTCACTCCTCAAACCGGATCGGGCACAACTCCACCCCTTCCAGCTTCTGCAACTCTTCGATCACTTGGGGCCTGGCCCGGTGCAGTGTCAAGCTCCCGCCCAAGCGCCGCAAGCGCCGCGCCTCACGGTGCAACATATCCACACCCGAGTAATCGATAAAATTCACCTGCCGCGCGTCGATCACCACATGTGGCCCCTGGCAGCGCTGCAAGCGCACCTGCAGGTAATGCGCAGCCCCAAAGAATATTGACCCGCCCACCCGTAACACATCCGCGTCTCCTTCACGGCTTTGCTGCACCCGTGGCCGGGAAGTGCGCTTCAAGTAGAAAAACAGTGACGCCAGCACCCCGGCATAGATGGCCGTCTGCAGCTCCAGCAACAACGTCGCCGCCGCCGTCAGTGTCATGACCAGAAACTCCGAGCGGCTGACCCTGAACAGCGCGCGAATCCCCCGATGGTCCACCAACCCCCAGCAGATCAGCAAAATGCTGCCGGCCATGGCCGGGATCGGCAGGTGCGCGATCAGGCCGGCGCCGGTAACGGCAAACAGCGCCACCCACAGAGCCGAGAACACCCCGGCCATCGGTGAACGGGCGCCCGCCTCGTAGCTCAGGCCCGAGCGGGTGAAGGAACCGGCGGACAGGTAGCCGGAGAAAAATGCACCGGCAATGTTCGACAGGCCCTGTGCGCGTATTTCCTGGTCCGGGTCGATCAGTTGTTCTGAACGTGCCGATAACGAGCGGGCAATCGACAGGCTGGTGACCAACCCCAGCATGCCTACCGCAACGGCGCTGGGCAGCAGACGCAACATGAGCTCCACGTCTAGCAAAGGCAGCGGGCTGAAAGGCGGGAGTTGCCCGGTGAACGCTGCCACCCGCGGCACATGGCCAAATAAGCCCGGCAACAGCCAGGCCAGCAAGCTGACCAGCATCAGGCTTATCAACAGGCTCGGCCAGCGCGGGCGCCAGAGCTTGAAGGCCACGCCGATCACTACGGTGGCCAGGCCCAACAGCAAGGAAGGCAGGTCGACCTCCCCTGCATGGCTGGCCAGGTCCTGTACGGTTTTCAGTGCCGTAGCCTGGCTGGGCAGGTCCATGCCCAGCAGGTTGGGCAATTGGCCCAGGGCAATGACGATAGCGGCGCCCAGGGTGAAACCGAGTACTACCGAGTGGGAGACGAAGTTGACCAGCGCGCCAAAGCGCAAAAGCCCGAGCAGCAGCTGGAAGATGCCGCCGAGGAAGGTCAGCAGCAGCACCAGGGTGATGTAATCGGCACTGCCGGCCACGGCCAGCGGGCTGATGCTGGCGTAGAGCACGATGGAGATGGCAGCGGTGGGGCCGCAGATCAGGTGCCAGGACGAACCCCACAGGCAGGCGATCAGCACCGGTACGATGGCGGCGTACAGGCCATATTCGGCAGGCAAGCCGGCGATCAGGGCGTAGGCGATGGATTGTGGCAGGGCGAGGATGGCACCGCTCAGGCCCACCAGCAGGTCCTGGCGCAGGCTGCGGCCCGATTGGCGCGGGAGCCAGGTGAGGAAGGGCAGCAGGTGAATGATGCGATGCATGAGATATTCACATTTCCAAAGGTCCACTGTCCCCTGTGGGAGCGGGTTTACCCGCGAATGCGTCGGTACATGCAATGCAGCATTCGCGGGTGAACCCGCTCCCACAGGGGGCGCGTCGTGTCTGAAACTACAGTTTGGCTTTGACGGCCTCCAGGGCATTGCCATCGGCCTTGGTAGTCACCCCAGCCAACCACCCTTCCAGCACCTCTGGATACGTTTTCACCCAAGCCCTGGCAGCGTCATCGAAGCTGATCTTCTTATCCACAACCTCGGCCATGATGGCGTTTTCCATGTCCAGGGTAAATTTCAGGTTACCCAACAGCTTCGCCGCATTCGGGCAGGCTTGTGGATAACCCTTTCGGGTCAGCGTGTACACCTCGCCCTTGCTGCCGAACCACTTTTCCCCGCCAGTCAGGTAATGCATTTTCAGCTTCACGTTCATCGGGTGCGGGGTCCAGCCAAGGAAGGTGATGAACTGCTGTTTCTTCACCGCCCGGTCGACCTGGGCCAGCATCGCCTGCTCGCTGGACTCCACCAGTTTCCACTGGCCGAGGTTGAATTCATTCTTGTCGATGATTGCCTTCAGCGACAGGTTGGCCGGTGCACCGGAGCCGATACCGTACAGCTTCTTGTCGAACTGGTCGGCATGCTTCTGCAGGTCGGCAAAGTCCTTCACCCCGGCATTCCACACGTAGTCGGGCACCGCCAGGGTGAACTCGGTTCCTTCCAGGTTACGTGACAGTTGCTGCACATCGCCGTTGGCGATGAACTTGTCATGGAAGCCTTGCTGCGCCGGCATCCAGTTGCCCAGGAAGACATCGACGCGGCCGTCCTTCAAGCCGCCGTAGATGATCGGCACGGCCAGGCTGTCGATCTTCACCTTGTAGCCCAGGCTTTCCAGTAACAGACGGGCCACGGCATTGGTCGAGGCGATATCGCTCCAGCCGGGGTCGGCCATTTTTACGGTACTGCATTGCGCGTCGCTGTCGGCGGCGTGGGCCGTGGCGGTGCCCAGGGCCAGGGCGAACACGGCGGCGGAGAACTTGTGCATGGCGGCCTCTCTTTTCAATCCAGGGGTGCGGGCTGTGGATAACGTGCCTTGCGCTCGAGGTCGTCGAGATCGATGTGGTTGCGCATGTACTGTTGGCTGGCGTCCACCAGCGGTTGGTGGTCCCAGCTTTTCAGCGTGCCGATGGCCAGCGCCTCCGCCACCAGGCGGCGGCGCCGCTGGCTGGCGAGTACCTGCTGGCGCAGGCTGGGGATATCCCAACGCTGTCGTGCTTCATCGGCAAATGCCTGCAGCAGCGCCTGGTGGTCCGGGCTGCCGGCGAGGTTCTCCCGCTCGTGCGGGTCGCGGCTCAGGTCATAGAGTAGCCATGGGTCGTCTTCGCTGTACACGAACTTGTAAGGCCCACGGCGGATCATCATCAGCGGGCCGACGGTGCCTTCGGCCATGTATTCGCCGATCACTTCATCGTGGCCGCCCTGCCCTTGCAGGTGGCCAAGCAGCGAGCGGCCGTCCAGATGCAGGTTGTTATCCACAGTGCCGCCAGCCAGTTCTACCAAGGTTGGCAGCAGGTCGCAGGTCGATACCGAGGCACTGACCCGAGCCGCCGCAAAGTGCTTGGGCGCATGGATCAGCAGCGGTACCCGCGCCGACATCTCGAACCAGTGCATCTTGTACCAGAGGCCACGCTCGCCAAGCATGTCGCCGTGGTCGCCGGAGAACACGATCAGGGTGTCGTCGGCCAGGTTGCACTCTTCCAGGGTTTGCAGCAGCTGGCCGATGTTGTCGTCGATGTAGCTGCAGGCGCCGAAGTAAGCGCGGCGGGCGTCGTGGATCTTGTCCACAGGCAGCGGTTTGTTCCACAGGTCGTAGACCTTGAGCAGGCGTTGCGAGTGGGGGTCGAGTTCTGCCTGGTTGAACTCGGCGCGGGGCATGGGGATATCCACACCTTCGTAGCGGTCCCAATAGCGCTTGGGGATGGTGTACGGGTCGTGCGGGTGAGTCATCGAAACGGTCAGGCAGAATGGCCGGCCATCGTTCTCGCGCACATGGTCGTACAGGTACTGGCGCGCCTTGAACACCACTTCCTCGTCGAAATCCAGCTGGTTGGTACGTATGCATGGGCCGGCCTGCAGTACCGAAGACATGTTGTGATACCAGCTCGGGCGCACATCCGGTTCGTCCCAGTTCACCGCCCAGCCGTAGTCGGCCGGGTAGATGTCGCTGGTCAGGCGCTCTTCATAGCCGTGCAGCTGGTCCGGGCCGCAGAAGTGCATCTTGCCGGACAGCGCGGTGCGGTAGCCCAGGCGGCGCAGGTAGTGGGCATAGGTCGGCACATCAGCGGGGAAATCGGCGGCATTGTCGTAAGCGCCGATGCGGCTGGGCAACTGGCCGCTGACCAGGGTGAAGCGTGACGGCGCGCACAGCGGGCTGTTGCAGTAGGCCGAGTCGAACACCACCGCCTGCTCGGCCAGGCGGCTCAGGTGCGGCATCTGGATGGGCGAAGGGGCGTAGATCGGCAGCAAGGGTGCGGCCATCTGGTCGGCCATGATGAACAGGATATTCGGGCGCGTCATGGTGGCTTCCATCGTTGAGGGTTATGCGATTCACTTGCCTTTCAAGATGCGACTGCGGATAACATGGGTAAAGCCCATGGCGGGCAATGACTGGGATTAGCTGAGCTTATGTTTGAGCACCTTGCCGAGTTGTCGCTGGATACCTTGCGCGTTTTCGAAGCTGCGGCACGCCTGCGGGGGTTTACTGCGGCGGCGCTGGAGCTGGGCACGACACAGCCGGCAGTGAGCCAACAGGTGAAACGCCTGGAAGCCCAGCTGGGCACGCGCCTGTTTGACCGTATTTATCGCGGCATCGAGCTCACCGAGGCCGGCCAGCTGTTGTTTGAACAGGTACACCAGGGCCTGCAAGCCATGGATGACGGCATTTCCCAGGCCAGCGGGCGTGGCCAGCGAGAAGTGCTCCAGGTGGCCACCGACTTTGCCTTTGCGGCCTTCTGGCTGATGCCAAGGCTGCAACGCTTTCACGAGGCTTATCCACAGGTGGATGTGAGCCTGGTGACCGGTGAACGCAGCCAGGGGATGTTGCGCCCGGACATCGATGTGGCGGTGCTGTTTGGCGATGGGCGCTTTCATCAGGGTGAAAGCCGCTGGCTGTTCGATGAAGAAGTTTTCCCGGTGTGCAGCCCCCGCCTGACGGATGGCAAACCCTTGTCAGCCGTGGCTTTGCAACGTTTGCCTTTGCTGCATTTGAAGGGCGAGCAGGCCAGCCGCTGGTTTGACTGGGCGGGGGTTTTCCGCGGGTTTGGCGTGGCCAGCCCACCGCCTGCGGGGCAATTGCGGTTCGACAACTATACGTTGCTGATTCAGGCAGCGATTGCAGGGCAAGGGGTGGCGATTGGTTGGCGGCACCTGGTGGATGGGTTGGTGGAGCAAGGGTTGCTGTGCCGGCCGCTGGCGGGGAGTTTGCGCTCTCAGCGCGGGTATTACGCGGTGCTGCCGCCGCGCAAGCGGCGTGGGGCGTTGATCGAGCGGTTTGTGGGGTGGCTTGAGGATGAGCGCAGCCTTTGAGATTTTGGGGCCGCTTTGCGGCCCAT
The DNA here is from genome assembly GCF_000412675.1 of Pseudomonas putida NBRC 14164. Lineage (NCBI taxonomy): Bacteria > Pseudomonadati > Pseudomonadota > Gammaproteobacteria > Pseudomonadales > Pseudomonadaceae > Pseudomonas > Pseudomonas putida. The sequence continues at coordinate 81,660 of NC_021505.1, forward strand.
CGCCGGCAAGCCAGCTCCCACAGGTACTGCACGGGGCCAGGCATCGGCGCAGCCTTTGAGATGTTGGGGCCGCTTTGCGGCCCATCGCCGGCAAGCCAGCTCCCACAGGTACTGCACAGGGCCAGGCATCGGCGCAGCCTTTGAGATGTTGGGGCCGCTCTGCGGCCCATCGCCGGCAAGCCAGCTCCCACAGGTACTGCACAGGGCCAGGCATCGGCGCAGCCTTTGAGATTTTGGGGCCGCTCTGCGGCCCATCGCCGGCAAGCCAGCTCCCATAGGTACTGCACGGGGCCAGGCATCGGCGCAGCCTTTGAGATGTTGGGGCCGCTCTGCGGCCCATCGCCGGCAAGCCAGCTCCCACAGGTACTGCACAGGGCCAGGCATCCGCGCAGCCTTTGAGATTTTGGGGCTGCGGCCCATCGCCGGCAAGCCAGCTCCCATAGGTGCTGCACGGGGCCAGGCATCGGCGCAGCCTTTGAGATGTTGGGGCGGCGGCCCATCGCCGGCAAGCCAGCTCCCACAGGTACTGCACGGGGCCAGGCATGGCGCAGCCTTTGAGATGTTGGGGCCTGCGGCCCATCGCCGGCAAGCCAGCTCCCACAAGTACTGCACAGGCCAGGCATCGGCGCAGCCTTTGAGATGTTGGGGCCTGCGGCCCATCGCCGGCAAGCCAGCTCCCACAGGTACTGCACAGGGCCAGGCATCGGCGCAGCCTTTGAGATGTTGGGGCCGCGGCCCATCGCCGGCAAGCCAGCTCCCACAGGTACTGCACGGGGCCAGGCATGGGCGCAGCCTTTGAGATGTTGGGGCCGCTTTGCGGCCCATCGCCGGCAAGCCAGCTCCCACAGGTACCGCACAGGGCCCGGCATCGGCGCGGTCGGAGTGGGAGCTGGCTTGCCGGCGATGGGCTGCACAGCAGCCCCGGCGATCTAGACCACGAAGTTCAGATGCTCGCCCCGGTGCAGGTCCAGTTCCAGCATATCCGCCATCCCCGCCGCCACACGTGCCCACCCCTCATCGGGCAAAGCCTGCGGCGTATTGATCAAGGTCCAGTGCAAAGCACTGCGCTGCAACCCATCAACCACATGGTCCACACATTCCCGCTCCACCTCGCTGTACTTGGCCGGCTCATCCAGCACAGCGAAATCGCCCACCAGCAACAGCCGGCGTATAGTCGTACGCTCAAGCCCCGCCACCAGCGCCTCGCTCAGCCGTGCTTGCCCCGGCAAGTCACCTGGCGCCAGCGCCGACAACAGGGCGATTACCGCCGAGCCGCCTGCCGCGCCCTGCTCTGCCTGGTCGGCATCGTCCAGCCCGCCTATCTTGAAGTGCAGGCCCGGGCGGGCGGTGTGGCGGTTCAGGTCATCGACCACGGCGGTGACTTCGTGCTGGCGCGACAGCAGCTCGGCCATCAGGGCATTGCCCAGGCTGCTTTCAGGCCCGAACAAGACCAGTTTGAACACTGGAGTTTCGGCGTTTTTCACTGCATCACTCCCTTTGCAGGTGGTGATGGTTGGACCGCAATCAGGAGTTATCGTGCAGAGGATCAAGGGTTACCACGCCCACGTTTATTACGACGCAGCGACCATGGAGCAGGCCCGTGAACTGTGCGAGGAGGCGGCGCGGCTGTTTCCCGTGACGATGGGGCGCATGCATCAGAAGCCGGTTGGGCCACACCCGGACTGGAGTTGCCAGCTGGCGTTCGGGCCTGAAGTGGTAGGGGTGGTTTTGCCTTGGTTGGCGCTGTACCGCAAGGGCCTGGTGGTATTCATGCACCCGGAAACCGGGGATGAACTGGCGGACCACCGGGATCATGCGATCTGGATGGGGGCCGTGCGGCCATTGAAACTGTCGATTTTTGGTGGGTAATTCTATTGCCTGTGATGGCCTCTTCGCGGGCTTGCCCGCTCCCACAGGTTCTCCACAGTTTTCAGCATCTGTGTAATCCCTGTGGGAGCGGGCAAGCCCGCGAAGCAGGCGACGCGGTTTAGCGGCGGGCGCCGCGCACGCCTTCAGCCAGTGCCGAGCACAGGCTCAATACATCACTCACCGCCTGGTCGGCACTTTTAGCCTGGGCGATCTTGTCGACCAGCGCCGAGCCCACCACCACACCATCCGCCAGGCGGGCAATGTTCGCAGCCTGCTCCGGGGTACGAATGCCAAAACCGACGCTGATAGGCAGGTCGGTATGCCGGCGCAGGCGGGCAATGGCTTCGGTCACGTGCTCGGTGGTCGCCGAGCCGGCACCGGTCACACCGGCCACCGACACGTAGTACACAAACCCGGAGCTGCGCTCCAGCACGCGCGGCAGGCGCGCATCGTCGGTGGTCGGGGTGGTCAGGCGGATGAAGTCGATGCCTGCAGCCTGCGCCGGGCTGGCCAGTTCGGCGTCATGCTCTGGCGGCAGGTCGACGATGATCAGGCCATCGACACCTGCTTCCTTGGCTTCAGCCACGAACGCGTCCACGCCAAAGCGGTGGATCGGGTTGTAGTAGCCCATCAGCACGATTGGCGTAGTGTGGTTATCCACTCGGAATTCGCGAACCATCTGCAGGGTCCTGGCCAAGGTCTGGCCAGCTTCCAGGGCGCGCAGGGTGGCCAACTGAATGGCCACGCCATCGGCCATCGGGTCGGTGAACGGCATGCCCAGTTCGATCACGTCGGCACCGGCTGCCGGCAGCCCCTTGAGGATCTGCAGCGAGGCGTCGTAGCCCGGGTCGCCTGCGGTGACGAAGGTGACCAGTGCCGAACGGCCTTCGGCCTTCAGTTCGGCGAAGCGTTGTTCAAGACGGCTCATGCCTGTTTCTCCTGGGCGGCCATGTGGTTCATGACGGTTTGCATGTCTTTGTCGCCGCGGCCCGACAGGCACACGACCATCAGGTGGTCCTTGGGCAGCTTCGGTGCGCGCTTGATCGCTTCGGCCAGGGCGTGGGAGCTTTCCAGCGCCGGGATGATGCCTTCCAGACGGCAGCTGGCGTGGAACGCATCCAGCGCTTCGTCATCGGTAATGCTGACGTACTCGACGCGCTTCACTTCGTGCAGGTAGGCGTGCTCCGGGCCGATGCCCGGGTAGTCAAGGCCTGCGGAAATCGAGTGGGCGTCGGTGATCTGGCCGTCTGCATCTTGCAGCAGGTAGGTGCGGTTGCCGTGCAGTACGCCCGGTACCCCGCCGTTCAGGCTGGCAGCGTGCTTGTCGGTGTGCACGCCGTGGCCACCGGCTTCGACGCCGATGATCTGTACGCTTGGCTCTTCGAGAAACTCATGGAACAGGCCCATGGCGTTGGAACCACCACCGACGCAGGCAACCAGGCTGTCTGGCAGGCGGCCTTCCTTCTCTTGCAGCTGAGCGCGGGTTTCCTTGCCGATGATCGACTGGAAGTCGCGGACCATGGCCGGGTACGGGTGTGGGCCAGCGACAGTGCCGATCAGGTAGAAGGTGTCTTCGACGTTGGTGACCCAGTCGCGCAGGGCTTCGTTCATGGCGTCTTTCAGGGTGCCGGTACCGGCGGTAACCGGGACGATTTCGGCGCCCAGCAGCTTCATGCGGAACACGTTCGCCTGCTGGCGCTCGATGTCGGTGGCGCCCATGTAGATCACGCACGGCAGGCCGAAGCGGGCAGCGACGGTGGCGGTGGCCACGCCGTGCATGCCGGCGCCGGTTTCGGCGATCAGGCGCTTTTTGCCCATGCGCTTGGCCAGCAGCACCTGGCCGATGCAGTTGTTCACCTTGTGCGCGCCGGTGTGGTTGAGCTCTTCACGCTTGAAGAAGATCTTCGCACCGCCACAGTGCTCGGTCAGGCGCTCGGCGAAGTACAGCGGGTTGGGGCGGCCGATGTAGTCGCGCTGGAAGTAGGCCAGCTCTTCGAGGAACTTGGGGTCTGCCTTGGCCGCTTCGTATTCGCGGGCCAGGTCCAGCACCAGTGGCATGAGGGTTTCGGCCACGTAGCGGCCGCCGAACGAGCCGAACAGGCCATTGGCGTCGGGGCCGGGGCGGTATTGGGACTGGGTCATGGGGCGCTCCAGGGCGTAATGAATGAGTGATGGGCTTTACTCTAACCACGGCAAGCCCGGCTGAAAACCGATAAGATTGCGCAAACTTGTCAGAAAAACTCACAGGTAAAATGGCCCACGATCTCCCTCCCCTGAATGCCCTGCGCGCCTTCGAGGCTACCGCCAGGCTCAACAGCGTTAGCCAGGCGGCTGAAGCGCTGCATGTTACCCATGGCGCTGTCAGCCGGCAGATCAAGGTGCTTGAGGAGCACCTGGGGGTGGCGCTTTTCGTCAAGGACGGGCGTGGCATCAAACTCACAGATGCCGGTGTGCGTCTGCGCGATGCCAGCGGTGAGGCCTTCGACCGGTTGCGCAGCGTGTGTACAGAACTCAGCCGCGATGTCAGCGAGGCGCCGTTTGTGCTGGGCTGCTCGGGGAGCCTGCTAGCGCGTTGGTTTATCCCCAGGCTTGGTCGCCTGAAGGCGGATTTGCCTGAGTTGCGCCTGCACTTGTCCGCAGGTGAAGGTGACCTCGACCCCCGTCGTCCAGGGCTCGATGCATTGCTGGTATACGCTGAACCCCCATGGCCGGCGGACATGCAGGTGCATGTGCTGGCTGAGGAGCGTATCGGGCCGGTGCTTAGCCCGCATTTTGCCGGCTTCGATCGCTTGCGAGATGCGCCCGCCAAAGCCCTGCTGGAGGAGGCCCTGTTGCATACCACCTCGCGGCCACAAGCATGGCCGACATGGGCTGGGCAACAGGGATTGGACCCGGCCGGGTTGCAGTACGGCCAGGCGTTCGAGCATTTGTACTATTTGCTGGAGGCTGCGGTTGCAGGCCTTGGGGTGGCCATCGCGCCACAGCCGCTGGTGGCAGATGACTTGAGGGCCGGGCGCCTCAGCGCGCCGTGGGGCTTTTCCCCTACCCGGGCAGCGCTGGCCTTGTGGGTGCCGCGGCGCGCCGCAGATGGGCGCGCCGAGCAGTTGGCGCAGTGGCTGCGCCGCGAATTGGAACGCCAGGCGGGTTAGTTGCGACGGGTCAGCAGATAGGCCGCCAGCAGGCCGAGGGCGCCAAGCGCCACGCCCGCTGTCGTAACCGGGTGCTCCTGTGCGTAATCACGGGTAGCAATACCGGTCTGGCGGGTGCGGGTCTTCACTTCCTCATAAGCATCGCTGAGCAGGCTGCGCGAGTGTTTCAGCGCGCTTTCGGCGTTGCTGCGGATTGCCTTCACCGACTTCTGGGACTCTTCCGAGGCGTCATGCTTGAGGTTTTCCAGGCTTTTCAGAAGGCTTTCGATCTCCGCTTCCATGCTCTCCAGGGATGTTTTACGCAGCGAGTTGCGGTGCATGTTGACTCTCCTTTGCAGTATGGGCTGTAAGGTTGCGACCCTTGGCCCGCGCGAAAGTGCGATCGAACTTTCACCTTGGCGGACGGCTCGCAGGTAAACCAGGCCTACCCTGCTAGGCTGAATTTCACCGTTATCCAAGGAGCGTGAACATGACTGACCATCACACGTACAAGAAGATCGAACTGGTGGGATCCTCGCCAACCAGCATCGAAGACGCGATCAACAATGCCCTGGCAGAAGCCGGCAAGAGCATCAAGCACCTGGAATGGTTTGAAGTGGTCGATACCCGTGGGCATATTGAAGGCAACAAGGCCGCGCATTTTCAGGTCACGCTGAAGGTGGGCTTTCGTATCGCCAATAGCTGAAACACTGCCGGGCTGGATGATCCCGGCCTAATGGGGTATTCAGGAGAGGGGCGCATTGGCGGGCGCCCTTTCTGATTTCATCTGCACAAGGAAAGCGATCGATGAAAAAACTGATTCTGGCGCTGGGCCTGATGACACTGGCCGGTGGTGCGCTGGCGGCGGGCAAGCCGTGCGAAGAGCTGAAGGCAGAAATTGCCGCCAAGCTGGATGCCAAAGGGGTTACTGGCTACAAGCTGGAGGTCGTCAACAAGGGCGAGCCGGCCGGCAAGGTGATTGGTAGCTGCGAGGCGGGTACCAAAGAGATTGTGTACCGCCGCGGTTGATGCGTTTGCTTTTTCGCGGGCTCGCCCGCTCCCACAGGTAACACACTGGGTCAGGCACCCGTGCAGTCCTGTGGGAGCGGGCGAGCCCGCGAAAAAGGTCAGGCGGTCTTGAGGGCCTGCGCCAACAGCTCATAGGACCGGATCCGGTCCGCATGCTCATACAGGTCACAGGTAAAGATCAGCTCGTCCGCCCCGGTCTGCTCCAGCAGCACCTCCACCTTGGCCTTTACCTTCTGCGGGCTGCCGATCATCGCCAGGCCGAGGAAACTGCCTACCGTATCCCGCTCATGGGGCAACCACAGCCCATCCATGCTTTCTACGGGCGGCCTCTGCATCAGGCTCTGGCCGCGAATCAGCGCCAGGATGCGCTGGTACACCGAGGTTGCCAGGTATTCGGCCTTTTCGTCGGTTTCTGCCACCACCATGGGGATGCCCAGCATCACATACGGCTTGTCCAGCGTGGTCGAGGGCTTGAAATGATTGCGGTAAACGCGGATTGCCTCGTGCATGAAGCGCGGCGCAAAGTGTGAGGCAAAGGCATAGGGCATGCCGCGCATGCCCGCCAGCTGGGCGCTGAACAGGCTGGAACCGAGCAGCCACATCGGCACGTCAGTGTCGTGCCCCGGCACGGCGATCACTTTTTGATCATCGGTACGCGGGCCGAGGTAGCGCGACAGTTCCTCGACATCGTCCGGGAAGTCGTCCGGGCCGCCGGCACGGTCACGGCGCAGGGCGTAGGCGGTCATCTGGTCCGAGCCCGGCGCACGGCCCAGGCCCAGGTCGATACGCCCCGGGTAGAGGCTGGCCAGGGTGCCGAACTGCTCGGCGATCACCAGCGGCGCGTGGTTGGGCAGCATCACCCCGCCAGAGCCTACGCGAATGGTCGAGGTGCCACCGGCCAGGTAGCCGATCAGCACCGACGTCGCCGAACTGGCGATGCCGTCCATGTTGTGGTGCTCCGCCACCCAGAAGCGGTTGTAGCCAAAACGCTCGACGTGTTGCGCCAGGTCCAGCGAGTTGCGCAGCGATTGCGCCGGGCCTGCATCGGCGCGCACGGGCACCAGGTCGAGGGTGGATATTTTCAGATCACGCAGCTGCGTCATGGGAGCCTCCGCAAAGGTGGTTGGCCAGAGGCCTTTGTAACTCTGTATGGGCATATTCGGGGGATTCAATGTTTGCTGTGCGATTGGTCTGAACTTGCCGTAAGTGGCGGGCCTCTGAATCCATAACCACGTAACCGAATGACCAGGAGGCAGTATGAAAAAGACAGCATCGGCGATCTGGCAAGGTGGCTTGAAGGATGGCAAGGGCCTGCTTTCTACCGAAAGCGGCGCGCTCAAGCAGAACCCGTATGGCTTCAACACCCGTTTTGAGGGCACGCCTGGAACCAACCCGGAGGAGCTGATTGGCGCCGCGCATGCCGGCTGTTTCTCGATGGCGTTGTCGATGATGCTCGGTGAAGCAGGGCTGACTGCGGACCGGATCGACACCGCTGCCGAGGTGACGCTCGACAAGCTGCCGGATGGTTTTGCCATTACGGCCGTGCATCTTGTGCTCCGGGCCAAGGTACCGGGCGCGAGAGAGGCGCAGTTCCTGGAGATTGCCAACAAGGCCAAGGAAGGGTGCCCGGTGTCCAAGGTGCTGAACGCAAAAATCAGCCTGGATGCAGCGCTGGTGGGCTGAAGCGGCGCAACGGAGGCGGTTTGCTGTAGTCTAAACAGCGTCGGCAGCACGCTGCCTTTTCAGGAGCCGTTCCATGATTCGCGTAGCAATCGCCGTGTTGGCTTCCCTGGTCGCCACATCCACGTTGGCGGCGGTCAAGCCGTGCGAGGAACTGAAAGCCGAGATCGAGGCCAAGATCCAGGCTCAGGGTGTGCCGTCCTACACCCTGGAGATCGTGCCCAACAGTGAGGTCAAGGACCAGAACATGGTCGTCGGCACTTGCGATGGCGGGACGAAGAAGATCATTTACCAGAAGAATGATCGGTAGATTCGGGGCCGCTTTGCGGCCCATCGCAGCACTAGGCTGCTCCTGCAAACGTACGCGATCCCTGTAGGAGCAGCCTTGTGCTGCGAATGGGCTGCAAAGCAGCCCCAGCTCACGGAATGCAGAACACGTTACTAGGCTCGTTCACCAGCACCTTGCGGCTGGCGTCGTACAGCAGCACCTGCGGCTCCATCACCGGCGCGCGCGCTTCCAGGCGATAACGCTCGCCGGCCTTGAAGTCGTCAAAGCGCACGGTCAGGTAGCAGGTTCGGTCCCTGGGTTCGGACATGATGCCGCCCGAGTAGATTTCATAATCGAAGCGCACCACCAGTTCGTGCTTGCCGGGCGTTACCTGAAAGTAACGGCCGTCCTCCAGGCGCTTGCCATCGAGGCGGTCGGCCATGATCACGCGGCCGGGGGTCATGGTGTACAGATCAACCCAGGCCTGCTTGGGGTCGACGGGGGGCAAGGGGCTGGCGCAAGCCCCCAGTGCACTGAGGGCGATCAGCATCATGGGCTGGCGCATGGCAAAACTCCCACTTGCGATTTACAAGTAACAAGCATAGCGCCGTTTGTGCGGTTCAGGTGCGTTGGCAGCCTGCAGGCAAGCCTTGGCCGACCATTTTCTGCTGGTCGTCGTAGAGCTTGATCCAGGGGCGGAAGCCGATACTGCCAGCGTGCAGCTGATAGCGCTGCCCGGCGGCAAAGTCCTTGAAGCTCAGTTTGACCTGGCAGTCGCGCCACAAGGGCTCGTCGACCGGGCCGATATTGCTGGGTGTGACCGGGAACTGGTAGCGCACGGTCAGCTCGTGGCTGCCGGGCTGTACTTCGAAATAGCGGCTGTCGGCCCAGTCACGTTCATCGACCTGCACGGCGTCCAGCGAGGTGTTGTCGTAGGGGGTAAGGTCGATCCAGGCCTGATTCGGGTCCGGGGCCGGCAACGTGGAACAGGCGGATATCAGCAACAGTGAACCGGCGACCAACAATGCACGCATGGCGAAACTCCCCCTTGGCGAGATAGTCTTGGAGCGAATTTGGCCTTGAGCGAGTCATACAGCCCGGATGCTTCGACTTTTTTTTATGCAGCGCTCAGGCCCTGGGGCACTCGACCGCGTTTTCACCCGTTTGGTTCCCCTGCTGGGGGCGCTCCTGCTGAACGGTTGCAGCAGCGTGGCCTACTATGGGCAGCTGGCCGAGGGCCAATTGCAGCTGCTGCGTGCGCGACAGCCAGTCGCGCAGGTGCTTGCCGACCCCACCACGTCACCGCAGTTACGCTCGCGCCTGGCGCACGCTGAACAGGCGCGGGTGTTCGCCAGCCAGCAGTTGAAACTGCCGGATAACCGCAGCTACCGGGTTTATGCCGACATTGGCCGGCCTTATGTGGTGTGGAATGTGTTTGCCACGCCCGAACTGTCGTTGCAGCCGGTGACGCACTGTTTCCCGATTGCGGGGTGCGTGGCCTATCGCGGCTACTACCAGCAAGGTGCGGCACGCGGGGCGGCGGCATTGATGCGCCAGGACGGCCTGGATGTGTATCTGGGGGGCGTGGAGGCGTATTCGACCCTTGGCTGGTTCGACGACCCGATCCTGTCGTCAATGGTCGGTTGGGGCGACGAGCGCCTGGCCACGCTCATCTTCCATGAACTGGCTCACCAGCGCTTCTATGTGCAGGACGATACCGAGTTCAACGAATCGTTTGCCTCCTTTGTCGAGCAGGAAGGCACCCGGCAATGGCGTGCAGCGCGTGGGCTTGCCGCTGTTGGCGAGGAGCAGGGGCAGCAGCGTGACCAGTTCATCAGGCTGGTGCTGGCCAGCCGTGAGCGGTTGCAGGCGATTTATGGCGGGCCGCTGGACGATGCGCACAAGCGGCGGGCCAAGCAGGCCGAGTTTGAGCGTTTGAGGCGTGAGTACCGGCAGGTGCGTGATGGCCAGTGGGGCGGTGACAAGCGTTATGACGCCTGGATGTATGGGCCGATGAGTAATGCCAAGTTGTTGCCGTTCGGGCTGTATGACCAGTGGGTGCCGGCGTTTGCGGCGGTGTTTCGTGAGGTGGGTGGGGATTGGCTTCGGTTTTATCAGCGGGTCGAGCAGCTGGGGCGGTTGCCGATTGAAGAAAGGAAAGCGGCGCTGCAGCGTCTGGTGGTTAGCCTGTGACATCTTGGGGCCGCTGCGCGACCCATCGTCGGCAAGCCAACTCCCACAGGGACCGCGCAAGGTTTGAATTTGATGCAGGACCTGTAGGCGCTGGCTTGCCGGCGATGGGCTGCAAAGCAGCCCCTAGGGCACTCAAGCCTTGATGAATGCCTGATGCATCTCGGCCAAGGTCGCAAAGTGGTAGGCCGGCTCTTCTGCCATCAGTTCTTCCTGGCTACCAAACCCATACCCCACCGCCACTGCCTGCAAGCCATTGCTGCGCGCGCCGATCAGGTCATGCTTGCGGTCCCCGATCATCAGGGTTTGCGCCGGGTCCAGCCCTTCTTCATCCAGCAGATGGCGAATCAGCTCGACCTTGTTGGTGCGGGTGCCGTCCAGTTCGCTGCCGTAGATCACCTTGAAGTGTTGGTCGAAGGCGAAGTGCCGGGCGATTTCGCGGGCGAATTCCCACGGTTTGGAAGTGGCGATGTACAGCGTGCGGCCCTGCCCGTTCAGGGCTTCGAGCAACTCCGGCACGCCCTGGAACACCAGGTTTTCGTACAGGCCGGTGACGCGGAAACGCTCCCGGTAGAAGTTCACCGCCTCCCAGGCCTTGGCTTCGTCGAAGCTGTAGAACTGCATGAAGGCCTGTAGCAAAGGCGGGCCGATGAAATGTTCGAGGCGGGCCAGGTCCGGCTCGTCGATGCCCAACTTGGCCAGGGCATACTGGATCGAGCGGGTGATGCCCAGGCGGGGGTCGGTCAGGGTGCCGTCGAGGTCGAAGAGGATGTTTTGCTGTTGCATGTATAAGGTTCCACTTGAGTGCTGCGTTGCCTTCTTCGCGGGCTTGCCCGCTCCCACAGGTATGGCGCTGGCCCTGAAGGCTCCACTAAACCTGTGGGAGCGGGCAAGCCCGCGAATGCGGTCATTCCGGTTGGTCGTAGCCTTCGGCCAGGTGCTGGTCCTTGAGCTTCACGTAATTGCCGGCGCTATATGAGAAGAACGCGCGCTCTTTGTCGTTCAGCAACCTGGCCTGTTTCACCGGGCTGCCCATGTACAGGTAACCACTGACTAGGCGTTTGCCCGGCGGTACCAGGCTGCCGGCACCGATGATTACTTCGTCCTCGACGATGGCGCCATCCATGATGGTGCTGCCCATGCCGACCAGGATCCGGTTGCCCAGGGTGCAGCCATGCAGCATCACCTTGTGGCCGATGGTCACCTCGTCACCGATGATCAGCGGGAAACCGTCCGGGTTGAACGGGCCGGCGTGGGTGATGTGCAGCACGCTGGCGTCCTGCACGCTGGTACGTGCACCGATGCGAATGCGGTGCATGTCGCCGCGTACCACGGTCATCGGCCAGATCGAGCTGTCTTCACCGATCTCCACGTCGCCCAGCACTACTGCCGAGCGGTCGACGAAGGCACGTAGCCCAACTTTCGGAGTGTGTTGCTGGAAGCTTCGGATGGCCATGATAGCGTCTCTCATCTGTGCCGATAGGCAGGCTGCCTGCTGCGGTCGGCGTCGATTGTAATTAAGATGGGGCAGTGTTTCTTCTGCCAAGGTATCCAAACCGTGACTGCGAACAACCCGCTTCTGCAATCCCACGATCTGCCGCCCTTCTCGCAAATCCGTGCCGAACACGTGTTGCCGGCGATCGAAGCTATCCTGGCCGACAACCGTAAAGCCATTGCCGAGATCCTCGAAAAGCAGGGCAAGGCCCCTACCTGGGCTGGCCTGGTGCTGGCCATGGACGAACTGAACGACCGCCTGGGCGCTGCCTGGAGCCCGGTCAGCCACCTTAATGCGGTGTGCAACAGCGCCGAGCTGCGTGAAGCCTACGAGTCGTGCCTGCCTGCATTGAGCGCCTACTCGACCGAACTGGGTCAGAACCGCGCGCTTTTCGAAGCCTACCAGGCGCTGATCAATAGCCCCGAAGCCGCCGGCTTCGACGTGGCGCAAAAGACTATTCTCGAACACGCCCTGCGTGACTTCCGCCTGTCGGGTATCGACCTGCCGGCGGACAAGCAGCAGCGCTACGCCGAAGTGCAAAGCAAGCTCAGCGAGCTGGGCAGCCGCTTCTCCAACCAGCTGCTCGACGCCACCCAGGCCTGGACCAAGCACGTTACCGACGAAGCCGCACTGGCCGGCCTGACCGATTCGGCCAAGGCGCAGATGGCTGCCGCTGCCCAGGCCAAGGGCCTCGACGGCTGGCTGATCACCCTGGAATTCCCCAGCTACTACGCCGTGATGACCTACGCCAGCGACCGCGCCCTGCGCGAAGAGGTGTACGCCGCCTACTGCACCCGCGCCTCGGACCAGGGCCCGAATGCCGGCCAGTTCGACAACGGCCCGGTCATGCAGGAAATTCTCGACCTGCGCCAGGAACTGGCTGCGTTGCTGGGTTACAAGAACTACGCCGAGCTGAGCCTGGCCACCAAGATGGCCGAGTCCAGCGACCAGGTGTTGAGCTTCCTGCGGGACCTGGCCAAGCGTTCCAAGCCGTTTGCCGCCCAGGACCTGGAGCAGCTGAAGGCCTATGCCGCCGAGCAGGGCTGCCCTGAACTGGCCAGCTGGGACGCCGGCTACTTTGGCGAGAAGCTGCGCGAGCAGCGCTACAGCGTGTCGCAGGAAGCCCTGCGCGCCTACTTCCCGATCGACAAGGTGCTGGGCGGCCTGTTCAGCATCGTGCAGCGCCTGTACGGCATCGAAATCGCCGAGCTCAAGGTCTTCGACAGCTGGCACCCGGACGTGCGGCTGTTCGAGATCAAGGAAAACGGCCAGCATGTCGGCCGCTTCTTCTTCGACCTTTACGCCCGCGCCAACAAGCGCGGCGGTGCGTGGATGGACGGCGCCCGCGACCGTCGTCGCACTGCCGGTGGCGAGCTGCAGAGCCCGGTGGCCAACCTGGTGTGCAACTTCACCCCGGCCGCACCCGGCAAGCCTGCATTGCTGACCCACGATGAAGTCACCACCCTGTTCCACGAATTCGGCCACGGCCTGCACCACCTGCTGACCCGCATCGAGCATGCCGGTGTTTCCGGTATCAACGGCGTGGCCTGGGACGCGGTCGAGTTGCCAAGCCAGTTCATGGAAAACTGGTGCTGGGAGCCGGAAGGCCTGGCGCTGATCTCCGGCCACTACGAAACCGGCGCGGCCCTGCCCCAGGACCTGCTGGACAAGATGCTGGCGGCGAAGAACTTCCAGTCGGGCATGATGATGGTGCGCCAGTTGGAGTTCTCGCTGTTCGACTTCGAGCTGCACGCCAGCCATGGCGACGGTCGCAGCGTACTGCAGGTGCTCGAAGGCGTGCGTGACGAGGTGTCGGTCATGCGCCCACCGGCGTACAACCGCTTCCCCAACAGCTTTGCGCATATTTTTGCGGGCGGTTACGCGGCGGGCTACTACAGCTACAAGTGGGCTGAAGTGCTGTCGGCTGACGCGTTCTCGCGCTTCGAGGAAGAAGGTGTGCTGAATGCCGAGACCGGGCGTGCCTTCCGCGAGGCTATCCTGGCCCGTGGCGGTTCGCGCGAGCCGATGGTGCTGTTTGTCGACTTCCGTGGCCGTGAGCCTTCCATCGATGCGCTGCTGCGCCATAGTGGTCTTACCGAAGGCGCTGCGGCGTGAGCGAGGTAGTTGTGAACAAGACCAAGAAACGCTTCATTGCCGGGGCGGTATGCCCCGCGTGCAGCGAGCCCGACAAGCTGATGATGTGGAGCGAAGACGACGTACCGCACCGCGAGTGCGTCGCCTGCGGGTTCACCGACACCCTCAACGAGCAGGGCTTGTCGGTGCCCAAGGAGCTCGGCACCCGGGTCAACCACCTGGCGCCCAAGGCGGCGCCGGCCAAGGTCCAGACGGTGCAGTTCTTCCCTAATCCGAAGCTGAAGAAACCGACAGAGTAAGCACTGGCTGTCGGATCAGAGGCGCTGGTGGATTCATGGTAGCTGCGATACTGTATGTAAATACAGTATAGGGGTTAGCCATGAATCCTCCAGCACCACTAAAGGGCCGTGGCACGGCGCACAATCCGCACAACCGTTTTGCCCCCAACCATTCGGTGGTCGAGGACGACGGCTGGTATCAGGAAGTGCCGCAGACCCAGGGCACAGAAGTGCGCAGCGAGACGGCGAAGTCGGTCATCTCCCGCAATACCTCGCCCGACCTGCCCTTCGACCGCTCCATCAACCCCTATCGTGGCTGCGAGCATGGCTGCATCTACTGCTATGCCCGCCCTTCCCATGCCTATTGGGACCTCTCCCCCGGCCTGGATTTTGAAACCAAGCTGATCGCCAAGACCAATGCCGCCGAAGTGCTTGCGCAACAGCTGAGCAAGCCGGGTTACGTGTGCGCGCCGATCAACCTGGGCTCCAATACCGACCCGTACCAGCCGATCGAGCGGGAGCAGTTGCTGACCCGGCGGCTGCTGGAAGTGTTGCTGCGTTTTCGCCACCCGGTGACCATCGTGACCAAAGGTTCGCTGGTGTTGCGCGACCTCGACCTGCTGGCCGAAATGGCCCGGCAACGTCTGGCGCGGGTAATGATCAGCCTGACCACGCTGGACGACGACCTCAAGCGGGTTCTGGAACCGCGGGCGGCGTCACCCAGTGCCCGGTTGAGGGCCATCCGCGTGTTGCGCGAGGCGGGTGTGCCGGTGGGTGTGTTGTGTTCGCCGATGATTCCGATGATCAACGACAGTGAGCTGGAGCGTTTGCTGGAGGCTGCCAGGGAAGCGGGCGCACAGAGCGCGGCCTACATGATGCTGCGCCTGCCACTGGAGGTGGCGCCGCTGTTCGAGCAGTGGCTGCAGGACCATTACCCGCAACGGGCGGCCCATGTGTTGAGCCTGATCCGCCAGAGCCGGGGCGGCGAGCTGTATGACAGCCGGTTTGGTGCGCGCATGCGCGGTGAAGGGGTATTTGCCGAGCTGTTGGCACAACGGTTTGCCAAAGCCATGAAGCGGCTGGATTTTGAAGGGCGGGAGGCGCAGACGCTGGACTGCTCTGCCTTCTGCCCGCCCAATGGGCAGATGGCCCTGTTTTGATTTTGAAAAGATCACGGCTTTTTTGGGAGCGGGCGTGCCCGCGAACACCGGCGCAGCCGGTGCCATATACCGAGTTGCCCTTATCGCGGGCACGCCCGCTCCCACAGGCAGCTTGCAGGTCTCAGGTCCCCAAATGGGGCCCATTGCCAGCCCTCAATACAACTAATCCGAGTTAATAATTGCGCTAATACATATTGGCAGTTGATGTTTTTTTGCTATTATCCAGAACCCGCCTTTTATATCTGGAACGCCCGTTCTAGAGCCTTCGAATTAAGTTTCAGTTAAGTTTTCCCCGCTAGCGTAGGAAATCAGTCCACACCGACTGTGATCTATGGCCCGTGCGTGTCATCTAAAACCCTGCATAGCCAGAATCTTTCACCGGTAAAATGGATTTACCAACACACCGTCAAGAGGATGAATCATGCCCGTCAAGGACCCATCCAAGGTCGTTCCGGAGGTACCCGCTGAGGGCGCCGATGCCGCCCTGAAGCACATCGTCGACGGCTTCCTGCGCTTTCACCATGACGTCTTCCCCGAACAGCAAGAGCTGTTCAAGAAGCTCGCCACTGCGCAAACGCCGCGTGCCATGTTCATCACCTGCGCCGACTCGCGCATCGTCCCCGAGCTGATCACCCAGAGCTCGCCTGGCGACCTGTTCGTAACCCGTAACGTGGGTAACGTGGTACCGCCCTACGGTCAGATGAACGGCGGCGTTTCCAGCGCCATCGAATACGCCGTGCTTGCGCTGAAAGTGCACCACATCATCGTCTGTGGGCATTCCGACTGTGGCGCCATGCGTGCAGTACTCAACCCGCAATCGCTGACCAAGATGCCGACTGTTTCCGCCTGGCTGCGCCATGCCGAAGTGGCGCGTACCGTGGTCGAGAACAACTGCTCGTGCGGTACCGAACACGAAACCATGCAGGTGCTGACCAAGGAAAACGTGATCGCCCAGTTGCATCACCTGCGCACCCACCCTTCGGTTGCCTCGCGCCTTGCAGCCGGTGAGCTGTTCATTCATGGCTGGGTTTACGACATCGAAACCAGCAAGATCGAAGCTTATGACGCCATCAGCGACAGCTTCCTGCCCCTGGCTGCTGGCGAGCCGGTCCCCTGCGCTACTCCGAGAGGCCGCTACTAAGCGACCCATCCACCGCTAGAACCTTGATAGCCGGCTGCACCCTATGGGGTGTGGCGCGGCCTTCGGCTGCCTTGAATTCCCTGACTGCCTTGCCGGCAAGCCCGCTGGCGGCCCGCGCTTGCGCGCTCGTCAGGGGCAAACGTGCCCACGGCCAGAGGAATGGCCGTGCGACAGAGAAAGGAGAAACACGGTGAACATTACACAGTTGAAAGCGGCCCTGCCGCGTGAGTTGCTGGCGTCGGTGGTGGTCTTTCTGGTGGCCCTGCCGTTGTGCATGGGTATCGCGATTGCCTCGGGCATGCCGCCGGCCAAGGGCCTGATTACCGGCATTATCGGCGGCATTGTGGTGGGTTTCCTCGCCGGTTCGCCGTTGCAGGTCAGCGGCCCAGCCGCCGGCCTGGCGGTACTGGTGTTCGAGCTGGTGCGCCAGCATGGCATGGCCATGCTTGGGCCGATCCTGTTGCTGGCCGGGCTGCTGCAGTTGCTGGCCGGGCGCCTGCGCCTGGGTTGCTGGTTTCGTGTCACTGCGCCAGCGGTGGTGTACGGCATGTTGGCGGGGATTGGCGTGCTGATCGTGTTGTCGCAGGTGCATGTGATGTTCGACACGGCGCCGCAGCCTTCCGGGTTGCAGAACCTGCTGGAATTCCCGTCCACCGTTGCCGCAGCCCTGCCACAGGAAAACGCAGGCTCCGGCTGGATGGCCGGTGCGCTGGGCCTGGGCACCATCGCCATCATGTGGGGCTGGGAACGCCTGCGGCCGCAGCGGCTGCGCTTCGTCCCTGGCGCGCTGCTGGGTGTTGCCGCCATGACTGCCATCAGTATGTGGCTGGCCTTGCCGGTAAACCGCGTGCAGGTGCCGGCAGACCTGTCCGAGGCCATCGACTGGCTCCGCCCGGCTGACCTGATGCAACTGGCCGACCCTACCCTGCTGGTCGCCGCCTTTGCCCTGGCCTTCATCGCCAGCGCCGAAACCTTGCTCTCGGCCGCGGCGGTAGACCGCATGCACAGCGGCCAGCGTTCGGACTTTGACCGTGAACTGTCGGCCCAAGGTATCGGCAACATGCTCTGTGGCGTGCTGGGCGCGCTGCCGATGACGGGTGTGATCGTGCGCAGCTCGGCCAATGTGCAGGCGGGGGCGCAGACACGGGCATCGGCAATCTTCCACGGCTTGTGGCTGTTGGCCTTCGTGGTGGTGTTGAGCAGCGTGCTGCAGCAGATTCCGGTGGCGAGCCTGGCGGGTGTGCTGGTGTTTACCGGGGTCAAGCTGGTCGACTTCAAGGCATTTCGTGGCCTGGGCCGTTATGGTCGCATGCCGATGTTCACCTATGCGGCGACGGCGCTGGCCATCATCTTCACCGACCTGCTGACCGGTGTGCTGCTGGGCTTTGCCCTGACCCTGCTGAAGCTGGCGTTCAAGGCAGCGCGGCTGAAGATCAACCTGGTGAGCCTCGCCAAGGATGGTCACATGGAACTGCGCCTCAGTGGCGCGGCCACGTTCCTGAAGGTGCCGGCGCTGACCCAGGTGCTGGATACCGTACCCGCGGGCACCACGTTGCATGTGCCGTTGGGCAACCTGAGCTACATCGACCACTCGTGCCTTGAGCTGCTGGAGGACTGGAACCGCAGTAATGCGGCCAATGGGTCGCGGTTGTTGATCGAGCAGCGGCGCCTGAAGCGGCGGATCGAGGGGCGGTTGCGGACTACGGCGGGGGTTGGGGCGTGAAAACTTCCATCGCCTGAACTGGCCTCTTCGCGGGTGAACCCGCTCCCACAGGGACCGCACAGACACTCAATGCTGTGCAGTACCTGTGGGAGCGGGCTAGCCCGCGAAGAGGCCGGTACAGGAATATCAGGCTGGCTGACCCAGCTCCACACCCAGCTGTCGCGACAGGCAAGGCCAGCGCTTCCACGCCTCGCCGGTTGCCGGGCTGCTCAGCTTTTCGCGATAAGCCTCCACCGATTCCACCGCAAAGCTTTCGTCATTGAGCATTTCGTCAACCGAGTGGTGCACCACTTCATCTAGCTGGTTGGCAAAGCTCTCGCCAATCAGCTGGTGGGCAATCAGGTTGGCGACCGTGGTGTCGACCGGGATCAGCGGCTGCTGGAAGTGGCGGATGTACAGGTCATTCACCTCTTCCACCAGGCGGTGCGCCAGGTAGGCCTCATCCAGTAGGCAGTCCAGGCCTACATGCCCTTGCATCACGCTGGGCGGCTGCAGGAAGTAGGCCTCGGCAATTTTCAGTACAGGTTTGATCTGCGATTCGATCCCGGCTTCGCGGGCGACCGCGTGGGCGGCCTCCAGCAGTTCCGGAACCTGATCGATGTAGGCGCTGACGAAGCGCGCCAAAGTACCCTGGGCGTCCTGCTCAGGCAGTTGGATCGAGGGGTGCAGATGGGGCAGTTGCAGCTCGAGACGCTGTTTCAATTGGCCGGTCTGGCCTTCATGTTGATGGGCTTGGCTTACCTGCTCGCGTACAGCAGCGATGTTCATGACAACTCCAGGGACATTACGTTTCAAACGGAAGACACTAAATTAGCTCGGTATACAGAATACCTAAGACGCATTTGTTATAAGCGGCGCAAACGTGTGCGCTATCAGGTATATGGGAGTGCCATTATTGCGCCACACCCTATCAAGCGCGCGGTTTTCAGACCATTCAGTCATTTCGTGAAGTTCATTTCACAGGCTTCATTGCGTGCCATTGGTCGCTGTCTATACTCCCGTTGAACGTGATTCGTTGATGAGGCCCGACTGCTTTTGCAGGGGCTCGGTCGTCGAAGCCAGGCAGTCTTGACCGCCGTTCCCTCTTGCCGCAGGCCACGCCTCCGGGACAACAAGAATTAGAAGGGGAACCCGCAATGATGCGACATCCACATGTCTGGATGGGCCTCCTGTTGTGGTCGGTTTTTGGTCAGGCCAACGCCGCCTGGACCGTGAACATGCACCCGGGGGCGACGGAGGTTTCCAACGCCGTCTTCGACCTGCACATGACCATCTTCTGGATCTGCGTGATCATCGGCGTAGTTGTATTCGGCGCGATGTTCTGGTCCATGGTCGTCCACCGCCGCTCCACTGGCCAGCAGGCCGCGCATTTCCACGAGCATACCTGGGTGGAAATCATGTGGACCGTAGTGCCCTTCCTGATTCTGGTGGTGATGGCCATCCCGGCCACCAAGACCCTGATCGACATCTACGACGCCAGCGAGTCGGACATCGACATCCAGGTCACCGGCTACCAGTGGAAGTGGCACTACAAATACCTGGGCCAGGATGTGGAGTTCTTCAGCAACCTGGCCACCCCCACCGATCAGATTCACAACAAGGCCCCCAAGGACGAGCATTACCTGCTCGAAGTCGACCAGCCGCTGGTGCTGCCGGTGGGCGCCAAGGTGCGCTTCCTGGTGACTGCTGCCGACGTCATCCACTCCTGGTGGGTGCCGGCCTTCGCGGTCAAGCGCGACGCCATCCCCGGCTTTGTCAACGAAGCCTGGACCCGTATCGAAAAGCCCGGCATCTACCGCGGCCAATGCACCGAGCTGTGCGGCAAGGACCACGGCTTCATGCCGGTAGTGGTGGAGGTCAAGTCCAAGGCCGACTACGACACCTGGCTGGGCGAGCGCAAGGCTGAAGCCGCCAAGCTCAAGGAACTGACCAGCAAGGAGTGGACCCTGGAAGAGCTGGTGGAACGTGGCGACAAGGTCTACCACACCACCTGCGTGGCCTGTCACCAGGCCGAAGGCCAGGGCCTGCCGCCGATGTTCCCGGCGCTCAAGGGCTCGAAGATCGCCACCGGGCCGAAGGAAGGCCACCTGAGCATTGTCTTCCACGGCAAGCCCGGTACCGCCATGGCGGCGTTCGGCAAGCAGCTCTCGGAAGTCGACATTGCCGCCGTTGTCACCTACGAACGCAACGCCTGGGGCAACAACAAGGGCGACATGGTCACGCCGAAGGACGTGCTGGCGCTGAAGCAGGCAGAAGCCAAGTGAACCGGGTTACTCGCGGCAATCAATGGGTTGCAGGAGACAGGACATGAGCACAGTGATCGACGACCACGCCCACGGCCATGAGCACGCCCACGGCCCGGCCAAGGGCCTGATGCGCTGGGTACTGACCACCAACCATAAAGACATCGGCACGATGTACCTGTGGTTCAGCTTCATCATGTTCCTGCTTGGCGGCTCGTTCGCCATGGTGATCCGCGCCGAGCTGTTCCAGCCTGGCCTGCAGATCGTGGAGCCAGCCTTCTTCAACCAGATGACCACCATGCACGGCCTGATCATGGTGTTTGGCGCGGTGATGCCGGCCTTCGTCGGCCTGGCCAACTGGATGATCCCGTTGATGATCGGCGCGCCTGACATGGCCCTGCCGCGCATGAACAACTTCAGCTTCTGGCTGCTGCCGGCAGCCTTCCTGCTGTTGGTCTCGACCCTGTTCAGCCCGGGTGGCGGGCCGAACTTCGGCTGGACCTTCTACGCCCCGCTGTCCACCACCTACGCCCCCGCCAGCGTCACCTTCTTCATCTTCGCCATCCACCTGATGGGTATCAGCTCGATCATGGGCGCGATCAACGTGATTGCCACCATCCTCAACCTGCGTGCGCCTGGCATGACCCTGATGAAGATGCCGCTGTTTGTCTGGACCTGGCTGATCACGGCCTTTCTGCTGATTGCGGTGATGCCGGTGCTGGCCGGTGTGGTGACCATGATGCTGATGGACATTCACTTCGGCACCAGTTTCTTCAGCGCGGCCGGGGGCGGTGACCCGGTGCTGTTCCAGCACGTGTTCTGGTTCTTCGGCCACCCCGAGGTGTACATCATGATCCTGCCGGCCTTTGGTGCGGTCAGCTCGATCATCCCGGCGTTCTCGCGCAAGCCGCTGTTCGGCTACACCTCGATGGTGTACGCCACCGGCGCAATTGCCTTTCTGTCGTTCATCGTCTGGGCCCACCACATGTTCGTGGTCGGCATCCCGGTAGTCGGTGAGCTGTTCTTCATGTACGCCACCATGCTGATTGCCGTGCCCACCGGGGTGAAGGTGTTCAATTGGGTCAGCACCATGTGGGAAGGCTCGCTCACCTTCGAAACGCCGATGTTGTTCGCCATCGCCTTCGTCATCCTGTTTACCATCGGCGGCTTCTCCGGGCTGATGCTGGCCATCGCCCCGGCGGACTTCCAGTACCACGACACCTACTTCGTGGTGGCGCACTTCCACTACGTGCTGGTGCCCGGGGCAATCTTCGGCATCTTCGCCTCGGCGTACTACTGGCTGCCGAAATGGACCGGCCACATGTACGACGAAACCCTTGGCAAGCTGCACTTCTGGCTGTCGTTCATCGGCATGAACATGGCCTTCTTCCCCATGCACTTCGTAGGGCTGGCCGGCATGCCGCGGCGCATCCCGGACTACAACCTGCAGTTCGCCGACTTCAACATGGTGTCGTCCATCGGCGCGTTCATGTTCGGCGCCACGCAGATCTTCTTCCTGTTCATCGTCATCAAGTGCATCCGCGGCGGGGCGCCGGCACCGGCCAAGCCCTGGGATGGCGCCGAAGGCCTGGAGTGGTCGATCCCCTCACCTGCGCCCTACCACACCTTCCAGACACCCCCGGAAGTGAAATAGGAACCCCGCCATGAACGGCCTGTCGCTGAAACGCCTGGTAACGCGCCTGCTGATGCTGACGGTGGTGATGTTCGCCTTCGGCTTCGCTCTGGTGCCGATCTACGACGTGATGTGCAAGGCCTTCGGCATCAACGGCAAGACCGGAGGGCAATACGAGGGCAGCCAGGTCAGTGACCCGTCGCGTTCGGTGCGGGTGCAGTTCATGTCGACCAATGCCAGCGACATGGTCTGGGACTTCTACTCCACGGCTGACCAACTGGAGGTCAACCCGGGGGCGGTGAACCAGATGATCTTCGTCGCGCACAACCCGACCGACCGACCCATGAGCGCGCAGGCGATACCCAGCATCACCCCGGCCGAGGCCGCAGCGTACTTCCACAAGACCGAGTGCTTCTGCTTTACCCAGCAGGTGCTGCAGCCCGGCGAACGCATCGAGATGCCCGTGCGCTTCATCGTCGACCGCGACCTGCCGGCCAGCGTGAAGCACCTGACACTGGCCTACACCTTGTTCGACATCACCGCTCGCCACCCGCCGGTCGCGCATGTTGCGGCCCAGGACGTCCAGGGCGCCCGTTAAGGGAAGGAGAACAGCAATGGCAAGTCATCAGCACTACTACGTACCGGCGCAGAGCAAGTGGCCGATCATTGCCACCATCGGCATGTTCATCACGGTGTTCGGCCTGGGCACCTGGTTCAACGACATGAAGGCTGGCCACCCGGAATCGCACGGGCCGCTGATCTTCTTCGTGGGTGCGTTGTTTCTGGCCTACATGCTGTTCGGCTGGTTTGGCGCAGTGGTCAAGGAGAGCCGGGCCGGGTTGTACAGCCCGCAACTGGACCGCTCGTTCCGCTGGGGCATGAGCTGGTTCATCTTTTCTGAAGTCATGTTCTTCCTGGCCTTCTTCGGTGCGCTGTTCTACGTGCGCGTCCTGGCAGGGCCGTGGCTGGGTGGCGACGGGGCCAAGGGTGTTGCACACATGCTGTGGCCCACGTTCGAATTCACCTGGCCGCTGCTGCACACGCCCGACCCGAAGCTGTTCCCGCCGCCCAAGGAAGTGATCGACCCGTGGCACCTGCCGCTGATCAACACCATCTTGCTGGTCAGTTCCAGTGTGACCATCACCATTGCCCACCACGCCCTGCGCCGTGATCACCGCGGGCCGCTGAAATTCTGGATGGCCCTGACCATCCTGCTGGGGCTCAGCTTCATTGCATTGCAAGCCTTCGAGTATCACGAAGCCTATACCAAGCTCGGGCTGACGTTGGGGTCGGGGATCTATGGCGCGACGTTCTTCATGCTCACCGGGTTCCACGGTGCCCACGTGACCTTGGGCACGATCATCCTGATCGTGATGTTCGTGCGCATCTTGCGCGGGCATTTCAACCCCGAGAAACACTTCGGCTTCGAGGCAGCCAGCTGGTATTGGCACTTCGTCGACGTGGTGTGGGTGGGGTTGTTCATCTTTGTGTATGTGCTGTAGGGCCAATCGCCGGCAAGCCAGCTCCCACAGGGTTACACAGGGCCTGTGGCCTATGCCGATTACTGTGGGAGCTGGCTTGCCGGCGATGAGGCCAGCAAAACGAGTGCAGTTTCAGAAGGGCGCGTGTGAAACCAGCTGACCGCTGAGCAAACCCCAGGCGACCAGGGCAATGGTCAGGGCCGCCAGGGTCACCCGCACGGTCAGAGCCTTCAGCAGACGCGTCGAGTTTTCGTCGTCCTTGACCAGAAACACCAGGCCACTGAACAGGCTGGCAATCGTGGCCAACAGCATCAGGACAATCGCGGCCTTGAGCATGGCGCTACTCCCGGGGGATGCGGTGATGTGGATAAGTATAGCGAGGCGCCCGTGAGGCCGTTTCGCCCAGGCTGGGTACCGACCTTGGTGGTGCTTGCACTGCTGCCGGGGCTGGTTGCGCTCGGCTGCTGGCAACTCGGCCGCGCCGAGGAGAAGCGCGCGCTGTTGGCCACCTATGCCGAGCGGCGCATCGAGGCGCCGATCACCACCGCCCAGCTCGCATCACGCGACGACAATGCGTTTCGCCGCGTGCACCTGTACGGCCGCTTCGACGCCGAGCACAGCGTATTGCTGGACAACCGCATGCGCGATGGCCAGGCCGGTGTCGAACTCCTGCAACCCTTCCATGACCAAGCCAGTGGCCAGTGGCTGCTGATCAACCGCGGCTGGCTGCCATGGCCAGACCGCCGTGTGCCGGTGCATTTCGATACCCCTGCACACGCCTTGGCACTGGACGCTTCGGTGTATGTATCGCCGGGCAGCACGTTCCAGCTGCATCCCGACCCTGAAGGCGGCCAATGGCCGCACCTGCTCACTGCCGTTGATGCCGCGCAGCTATGGCCGGCGCTGGGCCGTGAAGGCTTTGCCCATGAGTTGCGCCTGGAGCCCGGCCCGGCGGCCTATCGCCTGGACTGGCCGGTTGTCGCCATGGGCCCGGAAAAACACCTGGGCTACGCCGTGCAGTGGTTTGCCCTGGCGGGTGCACTGGTTCTGCTTTACCTCTATTTCGGCTGGCACCACAACAAGGAGAAACGCCATGGCCACCGCCACTCCACTGGACGTGCCTGAACGTAGCAAACCCAGAGCCCGCGGGCGTTTGCAGCTTTTGCTGATCCTGCTGGTAGTGCTCGGACCGATGATTTTGGCCACCAGCATGTACAAGCTGAAGTTCTGGGTGCCGGAGGGCCGCAGCTACCACGGCGATATGATCGGCAACGGTGAGAGCCGCACTGATATCGGCGTGTCAGGCGAGGACGAGCGTTGGCAATTGCTGGTCAGCGCCCCCGAAGCCTGTGCCGAGGACTGCCAGCGCCTGGTGTACCTCGCCCGGCAGATCCAGGTGGGCCTGGGCCGCGACACCAGCCGTGCCAGCCATGCACTGGCCACCGCCCAGCCGCTGAGCGCCGACTACCAGGCGCTGCTGGGCCGCGAGTATCCGCAGCTGCAACGCTACCCGCTGGATGCCCCGCGCTACTTGCAGAAGGTGGGCGAGCCTGGCCCGCAACTGTGGATCGTCGACCCCCACGGCAACCTGGTGCTGCGTTACGACGGCAAGGCCAACGGCAAGCATGTGCTGGATGACCTGCGCCACCTGCTCAAGCTGTCCAACATCGGCTAGGAGCCTGCCATGGCCAGACCTGGATTCCGCATTGCTGTGTTCGCCACCCTGTTGGCACTGCTGGTCGTCCTGCTGGGTGCCTACACCCGCCTGACCCACGCCGGCCTCGGCTGCCCCGACTGGCCGGGTTGCTATGGCTTCATCAGCGTGCCCAAGAGCGAGGCCCAGCTTGCCCATGCCGAGCTGCACTTCCCCGATCACCCGGTGGAAGAGGCCAAGGGCTGGGCGGAAATGGTCCATCGCTATTTCGCCGGTACCTTGGCCATGGTGATTGCCCTGCTCGCCTTCCAGGCGCTGCGTCGGCATGCCCGCGATGGCCAGCCTTACCGCCTGCCGGTGCTGTTGCTGGGTGTGGTGCTGGCCCAGGCGGCTTTCGGCATGTGGACGGTCACCCTGAAGCTGTGGCCGCAGGTGGTCACGGCGCATTTGCTGGGCGGCTTCACCACCCTGAGCTTGCTATTCCTGTTGTCACTGCGTCTATCCCGGGCCTTTGCGCCCTTGCCGAAACTGCCACTGAGCCTGCGGCGGATCGCTGCGCTGGCGCTGTTGGTGGTGGTCGGCCAGATCGCCCTGGGCGGCTGGGTCAGTGCCAACTATGCAGCGGTCGCCTGCATTGACCTGCCGACCTGTCACGGCCAGTGGTGGCCAGCGGCGGACTTCAGCAATGGCTTCCACCTGACCCAGCACGTCGGCCCCAATTACCTGGGCGGGCAACTGGACAGTGATGCCCGCACGGCCATCCACATCAGCCACCGCCTGGGCGCGCTACTGGTCACCTGCGTGCTGCTGATGCTCAGTTGGAAGCTGTACCGCTGTGGCCTCCCCGGTCTGGCGCGGCTGGTGCTGCTGGCGCTGGCCCTGCAAGTGGGCCTGGGCATCAGCAACGTGGTATTCCACCTGCCGCTGGCGGTAGCGGTTGCGCACAATGCCGGCGGGGCGCTGTTGCTGTTGAGCATGGTGCTGGTGAACTACCGCATTCGAGTGGTCGACAAGGTTCGCGTGGGTGTCGGCCAAGGTTGGCGCCTGCGTCCGGTGGCCGGCGTGGGCATTTCCCATCACATGAGGAACGACTCGTGGCGACGCTTCTGAGCGCACGACGGGCCAACTGGCGCGATTACCTGGAGCTGACCAAGCCCAAGGTGGTGGTACTGATGCTGATCACTTCGCTGGCCGGCATGTTCCTGGCCACACGGGCGGGGGTCGGCTGGAGCGTGCTGCTGTTCGGCAACCTGGGCATCGGCCTGTGCGCTGGCGCTGCGGCGGTGGTGAACCATGTGGTGGACCGGCGCATCGATGCGCTGATGGCCCGCACCCACAAGCGGCCGCTGGCCCAAGGCCGGGTCGAGCCGCTACCGGCCTTGCTGTTTGCACTGGCGTTGGCGCTGCTGGGCATGGCCCTGCTGCTGGCGTTCACCAACGCCCTCACCGCCTGGCTGACCCTGGCTTCGCTGCTGGGTTATGCGGTGCTCTACACCGGCTTTCTCAAGCGTGCCACGCCACAGAACATCGTCATCGGCGGCCTGGCCGGCGCCGCCCCGCCGTTGCTCGGCTGGGTGGCGGTAAGCGGCCATGTCAGCGCCGAACCTTTGCTGCTGGTGCTGATCATTTTCGCCTGGACCCCGCCGCACTTCTGGGCGCTGGCCATCCACCGCAAGGAAGAGTACGCCAAGGCCGATATCCCGATGCTGCCGGTGACCCATGGCGAGCGCTACACCAAGCTGCATATTTTGCTGTACACCCTGATTCTGCTGGCGGTGAGCCTGCTGCCCTATGCCATCCACATGAGCGGCCCACTGTACCTGGCTTGTGCCCTGGCCTTGGGGCTGCGCTTCCTGCAATGGGCCTGGGTGTTGTACCGTGGCAGCCGGCCGCACGCGGCGATCGGCACCTTCAAGTACTCTATCGGCTACCTGTTCGCGCTGTTCATCGCGTTGCTCCTCGACCACTACCTGTTGCTGAACCTATGACCCGAACCCAGAAAACCGTCTTCATCCTCGTCGCCCTGGTCGCGTTGATCCTGGGCCTTACCGTCAACAAGGTGCTCAATGGCCGCGACCAGCCCAACCCCGCCGAGCTGATCGACGCCGGCATTATCCTGCTGCCGCAGAGCCGCACCGTGGCTGACGTGACCATGACCAACCAGGACGGGCAGCCGGTACAGCTGGATGACCTGAAAGGCAAATGGTCGCTGTTGTTCTTCGGCTACACCTACTGCCCGGACATCTGCCCGACCACCCTGGCCCAGTTGCGCCAGGTGAAGAGCGAGCTGCCCAAGGAAGCCGTCGACCGGCTGCAGGTGGTGTTGGTGAGTGTGGACCCGAACCGCGATACGCCGAACCAGCTGAAGCAGTACCTGGGCTATTTCGACAAGGACTTTGTCGGGGTGGCGGGGTCGATCGAAGATACCCAGAAGCTGGCCAATACCTTGAGCATTCCGTTCATTCCGGCGGATACGAGCAAACCGGGGTATACCGTGGATCACAGCGGCAACCTGGCGGTAGTCGGGCCTGATGGGCGTCAGCGCGGGTTCATTCGTGCGCCGTTCAACAACCAGAAGCTGGTGGCGCAGTTGCCCGGGCTTGTGAAGCGGGATTGAGATTTCGGGCCTGCTTTGCAGGCCTTTCGCGGCACAAGGCCGCTCCTACAGGGGTACGCGATCCCCTGTAGGAGCGGCCTTGTGCCGCGAAAGGGCCGCAAAGCGGCCCCAGGGGTTTCAGCTTAAAATGCCGGAACCACAGCGCCTTTGTACTTCTCGATGATGAACTGCTTCACCTCTGGCGAGTGCAGTGCAGCCGCCAGTTTCTTCATGTCTTCCGAATCCTTGTTGTCCGGGCGGGCAACCAGGATGTTCACGTAAGGCGAGTCGCTGCCTTCGATGGCCAGCGCGTCTTTTTCCGGGTTCAGCTTGGCTTCCAGCGCGTAGTTGGTGTTGATCAGGGCAGCATCGACCTGGGTCAGCACGCGCGGGATGGTGGCGGCTTCCAGCTCACGGAACTTCACGTTTTTCGGGTTCTCGGCAACATCCTTCACGGTGGACAGGATGTTCTTGTTGTCCTTGAGCTTGATCACGCCTGCCTTGTCCAGCAGCAGCAGGGCGCGGCCGCCGTTGGTGGCGTCGTTGGGGATGACCACGGTGGCGCCGGAGGACAGCTCGTCCAGCTTCTTGATCTTGGTGGAATACACGCCCAGCGGCTCGATGTGCACGCCGGCCACGCTGACCAAGTTGGTGCCCTTGGCCTTGTTGAACTCATCCAGGTACGGCTGGTGCTGGAAGAAGTTGGCGTCCAGGCGCTTTTCGGCAACCTGTACGTTCGGCTGGATATAGTCGGTGAATTCCTTGACCTTCAGCTCCACGCCTTCTTTGGCCAACTGCGGTTTGACGAAGTTGAGGATTTCGGCGTGCGGCACCGGGGTGGCGGCAACGGTCAGGGTATCGGCGTGGGCCGAGAAGGCCGCAACAGCGGCAGCGACAGCAAGCAGCTTCTTCATTGATCACTCCTTGTGAGGGCCGCGACGGCCCCCGAACGGGTCGGCCAGGCCGACCCCATTGGGGTTACTTACGGGAAAAATGCACGACCAGTTTGTCGCCCACGCTCTGCAGTACTTGAACCAGTACCAGCAGCAGTACCACGGTCACTACCATCACATCGGTCTGGAAGCGCTGGTAACCGAAGCGGATAGCCAGGTCGCCCAGACCACCGGCGCCCACCACACCGGCCATGGCGGTGTACGAAACCAGGGTGATGGCGGTTACGGTAATGGCCGCGAAGATACCCGGACGGGCCTCTGGCAGCAGCGCACTGGTGATGATCTGGCGGGTGGTGGCGCCCATCGACTGGGTAGCCTCGATGATGCCGCGGTCCACTTCACGCAGGGCGGTTTCCACCAGGCGGGCGAAGAACGGCGTGGCACCCACCACCAGCGGCGGGATGGCGCCGGCAACGCCCAGCGAGGTGCCGGTGATCAGTACGGTGAACGGGATCATCACGATCAGCAGGATGATGAACGGCAGCGAACGCAGGATGTTGACCACCAGCGACAGCAACGCGTACACGCCCTTCTGCTCGAACATCTGCTTTGGCCCGCAGAGGAACAGCAGCACACCCAGTGGCAGGCCCAGCAGCACGGTGAAGAACAGCGAGCCGAACAGCATGATCATGGTGTCGATGGTGGCCAGCCAGATTTCGGCCCAGTCGACGTTGGCAAAGAAATTCAGGGCGTCCATCAACGCAGTACCTCCATATGTACGTCAGCTGCCTTGAAGCGGGCGAAGGCCGCTTCCATGTCACCGCCGATCAGGGCGAGGGTGAGCTGGCCATAGGGGACATCCTTGATGCGGTCGATACGCCCGGCGAGGATGCTGTAGTCCACACCGGTTTCGCGGGCCACGGTGCCCAGCAGCGGCGCGTACGTGGCGTCGCCCTGGAAGGTCAGGCGCACGATGCGGCCAGGTACGTGGGCAAAGTCGTCGCGCTGCTCGCCTTCGTCGACCTGCTCGTCTTCCTGGACAAAGCGCTTGGTGGTGGGGTGCTGTGGGTGCAGGAACACATCGGCCACCGAGCCTTGTTCGACGATCTGGCCGGCGTCCATCACCGCCACACAGTCGCAGACACGGCGGATCACGTCCATTTCATGGGTGATCAGCACGATGGTCAGCTTCAGCTCACGGTTGATTTCGGCCAGCAGTTGCAGGACCGAGGCCGTGGTTTGCGGGTCGAGGGCACTGGTGGCCTCGTCGCACAGCAGGATCTTCGGGTTGGTGGACAGGGCGCGGGCGATGCCGACGCGCTGCTTTTGGCCGCCGGACAACTGCGCCGGGTACTTTTTGGCGTGGTCTTGCAGGCCGACACGGGCCAGTAGCTCGGTGACGCGCTTGTCGATTTCGCTGCGCGACAGCTCGCCGGCCAGGGTCAGTGGCAGGGCCACGTTGTCGGCGACGGTCTTGGAGGCCAGCAGGTTGAAGTGCTGGAAAATCATCCCGACCTGCTGACGGAAGCCGCGGAGCTGGCTGGCGTTGAACGCGGTGACGTCTTCGCCGTCGACGATGATCTTGCCGCCGGAGGGTTCTTCCAGGCGGTTGATCAGGCGCAGCATGGTGCTTTTGCCGGCGCCGGAATGGCCGATCAGGCCGAACACCTGGCCATCTTCGATGGTCAGGCTGGTCGGATTCAGTGCGGGGATTTCCCTACCGGCAACGCGGTAGGTCTTATGTACCTGTTGGAACTCGATCACGTAGCGAACCTTGTGGGGCGCATTGAAATTTGGGTCAGCGGTTAGCTGGGGTCGCGCATTTTAGCCTTTTCCCATAGCTGTTCTTAGCATTTATTTCGTAATGCACCAATCCTTCGGGCATATCGCGACAACCGGTAATCCTGATTGAACGCTCGGCAACGCCCTCCAGTCACTACTTGGACAAGCCCTGAACGGGCAAGCCTTAAGACTGATGAGGAGAGCCGATCATGCCCAGCAAGAAAACGGACGCGCCCAAGCAGGGTGAAGCCGCCGGCACCCAGACCCCTGACCGGGCCAATACCAATGCCAAGCTGCAGAGCCTGGAGGCCGACCGCAGCGATGCGACCGGGCATGCGCTGCGCACAAATCAAGGCGTACGCATCGCTGACAACCAGAACACCTTGAAGGCAGGTGATCGCGGGCCTTCGCTGCTTGAAGACTTCATCATGCGCGAGAAGATCACCCACTTTGACCATGAGCGGATCCCCGAGCGCATCGTGCACGCCCGCGGTACCGGGGCCCACGGGTTCTTCCAGAGCTATGGCAACCACGCGGAGCTGACCAAGGCCGGCTTCCTGCAGGACCCGGAAAAGATCACCCCGGTTTTCGTGCGCTTTTCCACGGTGCAGGGCCCACGCGGTTCTGGCGACACGGTGCGCGATGTGCGGGGCTTTGCCGTCAAGTTTTACACCGACGAAGGCAATTTCGACCTGGTCGGCAACAACATGCCAGTGTTTTTCATCCAGGATGCCATCAAGTTTCCCGATTTTGTCCACGCGGTAAAGCCAGAGCCACACAACGAGATACCTACCGGCGGCTCGGCGCATGACACCTTCTGGGATTTTGTCTCGCTGGTGCCGGAGTCGGCCCACATGGTCATGTGGGCCATGTCTGATCGCGCCATCCCGCGCAGCCTGCGAATGATGGAGGGCTTTGGCGTGCACACCTTCCGCCTGATCAATGCCGAAGGTGTGGCCAGCTTCGTCAAGTTTCACTGGAAGCCGAGCCAGGGCGTGCATTCGCTGCTGTGGGACGAAGCCCAGAAACTGGCGGGCAAGGACACCGACTTCCAGCGCCGTGACCTGTGGGAAGCCATTGAAACCGGCGACTACCCGGAATGGGAACTGGGCGTGCAGATTGTGCCGGAGGCTGACGAACACAAATTCGACTTCGACCTGCTGGACCCGACCAAGATCATTCCCGAAGAACTGGTACCCGTCACCCCGCTGGGCAAGATGGTGCTGAACCGCAACCCGGACAACTTCTTCGCCGAGGTCGAGCAGGTTGCCTTCTGCCCTGGCCATATCGTGCCGGGTATCGACTTCACCAATGACCCCCTCCTGCAGGGCCGGCTGTTCTCCTATACCGACACGCAACTGAGCCGGCTGGGCGGGCCGAACTTCCACCAGATCCCGATCAACCGCCCTGTGGCCCCCAACCACAACAACCAGCGCGACGCTTTGCACCAGCACACCGTGCACAGGGGCCGTGCCTCGTATGAGCCGAACTCCATCGACGGCGGCTGGCCGAAGGAAACGCCACCCGCAGCACAGGATGGCGGCTTCGAGAGCTTCCAGGAGCGCATCGATGCGCACAAGATTCGCCAGCGCAGCGATTCGTTCGGCGACCATTTCTCGCAAGCGCGGTTGTTCTTCCAGAGCATGAGCCCGACAGAGCAACAGCACATCATCAAGGCCTACAGCTTCGAGCTGGGCAAGGTCGAGCGCGAGGCCATTCGTGCCCGTGAGGTGAACGAAATCCTGGCCAACATCGATCTGAAGCTGGCGGCTGCGGTAGCCGCCAACCTGGGGTTGCCGGCACCCAAGGCGGGCACCGTTCAGGTGAAAGGCAGCAAGCTTGCCGAGTCCCCGGCATTGAGCCAGATGAACCACCCAGGGGTTGTGGGCATCAAGGGGCGCAAGATAGCTGTGCTGCTGGCCGATGGCGTGGATGCCGGCAGTGTCGACCGGTTGGTCAAGGCGCTTGAGGCCCACAGCGCGCGCATCATGCTGCTTGGGCCCACCTCGGCACCGGTCAAGGCTGCCGGCGGCAAGGCACTGCCCGTGGATGCCTCGATGGAGGGCATGCCTTCGATCATGTTCGACGGGGTGCTGGTACCGGCCGGGAAGGCCGCGCTGGATGCGCTGGGGGCGAGTGGCCTGGCCAAGCACTTCCTGCTCGAAGCCTACAAGCACCTGAAGGCGATCGGCTTTGCCAAGGAGGGCAAGGTGCTGGTGGACGCGCTGGGCCTGAAGGAGGACAAGGGGCTGTTGCTGGGCGATGATCAGAAGACGCTGGACGCTTTCGTCAAAGCGGTCGAGGGGCACCGGGTGTGGGAGCGTGAAGCTGCTGCAGAGGCTGTACCAGCCTAAGGAGCTGCTTCGCACCCCATCGCGTCACAAGGCCGCTCCTACCGGAGATTGCATGCCCTGGTAGGAGCGGCCTTGTGTCGCGAAAGGGGCGCGCAGCGCCGCCAGTGTTTTCAGCGCTGATGCGGTACCAGAACCACCTGCGCCGGCAGCGAGCGTTGAATTTCATGCTTCTGCTTGAGCTGGAACCCACTGTCGATCTTGCGCACGCGCTTCTCCAGCAAGGTCTTCAGCCACGGCGCATCGTCTGTGCGCGGCACCTGGAACACCACTTCGCAGTCATAGCTCACCACATCGGCGGCAATGTCATCGAGCTGGCGGCGCATGGCGCGGCTGTCAGTGGTCTTCAAGGCAACCACCGTGCTTGGCGCAGTCGGGTCGATGATGCGTGCCGTGGGCTTGGCTTCGGCGGCTTTCAAGGCAGCCTCTGCCTTCTCCAGCTCGGCCTTGCGTGCCTGGGACAGGGGATCGCCACCGGTCACTGCCGGGGCTTGCGGCATCAGTGCCCGGGCACGGGCCAGGGCGGTAGCGGCCGCATTCACATCACCCTTTTGCAGGACGATCTGGCTGCGTTGCAGGTAGGCTTC
This sequence comes from Pseudomonas putida NBRC 14164, assembly GCF_000412675.1. NCBI lineage: Bacteria > Pseudomonadati > Pseudomonadota > Gammaproteobacteria > Pseudomonadales > Pseudomonadaceae > Pseudomonas > Pseudomonas putida. The sequence continues at coordinate 114,935 of NC_021505.1, forward strand.
GGCCAACTGACGCTGGTATTGCTCCAGGCGCGCGTCGTCAGGCGACTGCGCTTGCAGGGCTGCCAGTTGGTCTTCGGCGGTGGCCAGCTCGTTGCTGGCGATGTTTTGTTGCAACTGCTGCCAGGCATCGGCTTGGGCAGGTGCGGGGGCCTGTTCGACCGGCGCGCTGGAACAGGCAGCCAGGAGCAGGGAAAACGCGGCAACAAGCAGATAACGGGAGGCGAACGGCTTCATTCCTGCGACTCTCTATTTGCGCAAAAAGCGAGCAAGTCTACACCCAGGTGCGCACGCTCGAAAACAGGTCTTACAGACCCTTTACCCGGCAAAAGGTTGCAAGGCGTGCCTTCACACGCCCTGCTGTTCAGCGTTTTGGCAGGGCCAGGCTCAGCAAGAATAGCACCGCCGCGCAAACCACGATCGACGGGCCGGCGGGGGTATCCTTGAACCACGACATGGCCAGGCCACAGCAGACCGCGGTGACGCCCAGCAGGCTGGCGCCCACGGCCATCTGCTCGGGGGAGCGGGCGTGACGCTGCGCCGCAGCCGCGGGGATGATCAGCAGCGAGGTGATCAGCAGCACACCGACGATCTTCATGGCCACCGCAATCACCACCGCAATCAGCAGCATCAGTGCCAGGCGCAGGCCGGCAACGGGCAGGCCTTCGACCGTGGCCAGTTCTTCGTGCACGGTGACTGCCAGCAGCGGCCGCCACAGCGCGGCAAGCAGCACCAGCACCAGCGCACTGCCGCCGAGGATCCAGGCCAGGTCGGTGGTGCTGATGGCCAGCAGGTCACCGAACAGGTAGGCCATCAGGTCGATGCGCACATCGTGCATGAAGCTCAGTACCACCAGGCCCAGCGACAGCGTGCTGGGGGCGAGAATGCCGAGCAGGGTATCGGAGGCCAGCGGTTGGCGTTGCTGCAAGGTCACCAGCAAAATCGCCAGTAGCAGGCAGCCGATGGTCACTGCCAGTGCCGGGCTGACGTCCAGGGCAAAGCCCATGGCCACACCGAGCAAAGCGGCATGGGACAGGGTGTCGCCAAAATAGGCCATGCGCCGCCATACCACGAAGGAACCCAGCGGGCCGGCAACCAGCGCCAGGGACAAGCCGGCAAGCAAGGCGTAGAGAAGAAAATCAGCCATGCTTGCAGTGCTCTCCGTGAACATGGGTGCCAGGGGCGACCACCGAGCCGTGCAGGTCGTGGCTGTGGTCGTGGTGGTGGTGGTAAATGGCCAGGCTAGGTGCGGTCTGGCCGAACAGTTCGACGAACGCCGGGTCGCCGCTGACTTGCTCGGGGTGGCCCGAGCAGCACACGTGACGGTTCAGGCACACCACCTGGTCGGTGGCGCTCATCACCAAGTGCAGGTCGTGGGACACCATCAGCACGCCGCAGCCATGGCGGTCGCGCAGGCGGGTGATGAGGTTGTACAGCTCGGTCTGGCCGACCACGTCCACACCCTGCACCGGCTCGTCGAGCACCAGCAACTGGGGTTCGCGCAGCAGGGCGCGGGCCAGCAGCACGCGTTGCATCTCGCCGCCGGAAATGGTCTGGATCGGGCTGTCGATGACCTGTTCGGCGCCCACTTCCTGCAGCGCCGACAAGGCTGCGGCGCGGTCTACGCCGGGCACCAGGCGCAGGAAGCGCAGCACCGACAGCGGCAGCGTGGCATCGACCTGAATCTTTTGCGGCATGTAGCCAATGCGCAGCTTCGGCTTGCGCCATACTTTGCCACGGTGCGGCTTGAGCAACCCGAGTACGGCGCGCACCAAGGTGGTCTTGCCCGCCCCGTTGGGGCCGATCAGGGTGACGATCTGGCCGGGTGCGACCGACAGGTCGATGCTGTCGAGCACCGCCTCGCCGCCAAAGGTGACGCCGACCTGCTCCAGGCGGATCAGGGCATCGCTCATGCCGCGCTCCGGCAGCTGCCGCACAGGCCGACCACTTCCACGGTCTGGGTCTCGACAGTGAAGCCCACGTCTTTGGCGCTGTTGATGATGGCGTCGCTGATACTGCTCTGCTCCAGCTCGATGGCCACATGGCAGGCCCGGCAAATCAGGAACTGGCCTTGGTGCACGTGTTCGGGGTGGCTGCAGCCGATGAAGGCGTTGAGCGAGGCGATGCGGTGCACCAGGCCGTTTTCCAGCAGGAAGTCCAGCGCGCGGTATACCGTGGGCGGCGCGGCGCGGCGGCCGTCCTGCTCGCTGAGCACGGCGAGGATGTCGTAGGCGCCCAGCGGCTTGTGGCTTTGCCACACCAGCTCCAGCACACGGCGGCGCAGCGCGGTCAGGCGCAGGCCCTGGCGGGTGCACAAGGCGTCGGCTTCAGCCAGTGCGCTGTGTACGCAATGGGAATGATCGTGAGGACGGTTGGCCAGCGGCGTGATGGACATGGGCAGCGACGGTTCTGGATGGAGACGTTATTATGTTACCTGTTTCTGACGACTCGAGTATCCACCGTGTCCCGATTCCTAGCTCTGTTTGTCGCTTTCATCGCATTTTCTGCCCAGGCCGATGTGCGTGTGCTCACCAGTATCAAGCCCCTGCAGCAGATTGCCGCTGCCGTGCAGGATGGCGTTGGCAGCCCTGACGTGTTGCTGCCGCCAGGCGCTTCGCCGCACCACTATGCCTTGCGCCCGTCCGATGTGCGCCGCGTAGGTGATGCCGACCTGCTGTACTGGATCGGCCCGGACATGGAGAGCTTCCTGCCGCGGGTGCTGGGCAGCCGTAGCAAGCCTACGGTGGCCGTGCAGTCGCTGACGGGCATGAAGCTGCGCCATTTTGGCGAGGACAGCCATTCCCATGAGGAAGAAGACCACGACGACCATGACCACGATCACCGTCCAGGCAGCCTGGATGCACATTTGTGGTTATCGTCGGTCAACGCGCGAGTAATCGCGGCCAAAATGGCGGCTGACCTGGCACAGGTCGACCCTGCCAACGCAGCTCGCTACCAGAGCAACCTGAAGGCCTTCGATGAGCGGCTGGATGCACTGGATGGGCGTATCAAGGCGCGGGTGGAGGGTATTGCCGACAGGCCGTACTTCGTGTTTCACGAAGCGTTCGATTACTTCGAGGCTGAATATGGCTTGAAGCACACCGGCGTGTTCAGCGTGGCGTCCGAGGTGCAGCCTGGGGCGCAACATGTGGCAGCCATGCGCAAGCGCCTGCAGGAAGTGGGCAAGACGTGCGTGTTCAGCGAACCGCCACTGCGACCGCGCCTGGCCGAGACCCTGACTGCCGGGCTGCCGGTGCGCCTGGCCGAGCTGGATGCACTGGGTGGCACCGACCCGGTGGATGGCAAAGGGTATGAGCGCTTGCTTGAGAAGCTGGGTGGTGATCTGGCTGGTTGCCTGGAACAGCTGTAAGCCTGTACCGGCCTTTTCGCGGGCATGCCCGCTCCCACAGGAACAACGATAACTTTCAGGGTTGTGTTATCCCTGTGGGAGCGGGCATGCCCGCTCCCACAGGAACAACGATAACTTTCAGGGTTGTGTTATCCCTGTGGGAGCGGGCGTGCCCGCGAAGAAGCAGACGGGGTCTAAAGGGCGAACGGCAGGTGCAAGGCCACTTGCTGGCGCTGGGCCAGGCGCACTTCGAACTCGCTCGGGTCGTGGATCATCACATCCATCCCGGCAAACGATTCGGCTGCGATCAGGCGCGACAGCCAGAAGCGCACGCAACCTACCCGCAACATTTCCGGCCACAGCCCGGCTTCGGCCGCCGTGAACGGCCTCAGCGCCGCATAGGCCGCCAGCAATGCCTGGGCACGCGGTACATCCACCGCGCCCTTCTCATCCAGGCACCAGTCGTTCACGGTGATGGCGATGTCATACAGCATCGGCCCGGAGCAGGCGTTGTAGAAGTCGATCACGCCGGTCAGGTGGGTGCCTTCGAACATCACGTTGTCGCGGAACAGGTCGGCATGCAGGTTGGCCCGTGGCAACGCAAGGATCTGCGCCTTGTGCGCGGTGATTTCATCCAGCGCCGGCTGCAGCAATGCGGCCTGTTCGGCAGTCAGGCGCGGCAACAGCTCGGCACCCGAGGCCAGCATCCAGTCCAGGCCACGGTCGGTGCGGCGCTCGATGATGTGCTCGCGGGTGGCCAGGTGAATGTGTGCCAGCAGCTCGCCGACCTGGGCGCAGTGTTGGTTGTTCGGCGCCTTGATGTGCTTGCCCGACAGCCGTGGCTGCAGCAGTGCCGGCTTGCCGCACAACTCGCGCAGGCCATTGCCGTCGCGGTCACGAATGGCATAGGGCACCGGCATGTCGGCGTCGTGCAGGGTGTCGAGCAGTTCGATGAAGAACGGCATGTCCTCGCTGGGCCCGCGCTCGATCAGCGTCAGGACGAACTCCCCCTGTTCGAGGCTGACGAAGAAATTGCTGTTCTCGGTGCCGGCGGCAATGCCCTGGAAGTCGAGCAGACGGCCCAGCTCGTACGGCGCCAGAAAGGTTTCCAGCTCAGGCCGGGTCACGGGGGTGAAGACTGACATGATGAAAATTTGCCCATACGGGCACTTCCGCCGGGAAGTGCCGGGTTGATGTGAACGGTGCGCGTCAGATTACCACTCGAAGATCTTCCAGGACGGAATCAGCATGTCCGGCTGGTCGGATCGAATGAAATTGGCATCAGTGCCATCAGCGCGTACCAGAAAATAAGGCTTGCCGTTTTTCGGCGTGATCTTGATCGCATACAGGAAGCCGTTCTGCCGGTACTCCTGGATGGTTTTGTCGCCTTCCGTGCGAATGGTCACCTCGGGATCGGCCGAGGGGGCGTCGTCCGCCGCCAGGGTGACGACTGGCGTGGTTGCCAACAGGCCGAGCAGTAACAGGCGATTGAGTGTACGCATGATAACCTAGTCCCTTTGTCGTCAATGATTCTGGCTATTCTAGCGCCGGACCCGTCGAAAAGGTTGATTCTGCTCATGAGCCAAGCCCCCCTCGTCCTGGTGGACGGTTCCTCCTACCTGTACCGCGCCTTCCACGCGCTGCCGCCGCTGACCACGTCCAAGGGCATGCCGACCGGTGCGGTGAAGGGTGTGCTGAACATGCTCAAGAGCCTGCGCAAGCAGTACCCGGACAGCCTGTTCGCGGTGGTGTTCGACGCCAAGGGCGGCACATTCCGTGATGCCATGTTCGCAGAGTACAAGGCCAACCGCCCAAGCATGCCTGACGACCTGCGGGTGCAGGTCGAGCCGCTGCACGCCAGCGTGAGGGCACTTGGCTACCCGCTGTTGTGCGTTGAGGGTGTCGAAGCCGACGACGTGATCGGCACCCTGGCGCGCAGCAGCGCCGCCCAGGGCCGCCCGGTGATCATCTCGACCGGCGACAAGGACATGGCCCAGCTGGTGGACGGGCACATTACCCTGGTCAACACCATGACCGGTAGCGTGCTGGACGTGGCTGGCGTGCACGAGAAATTTGGCGTCGGCCCGGAACATATCATCGACTTCCTGGCCCTGATGGGTGACAAGGTCGACAACATCCCAGGCGTACCCGGCGTTGGCGAAAAAACCGCGGTGGGCCTGCTGACCGGTATCGGCGGTGGCCTCAGCGACCTTTACGCCAACCTGGACAAGGTGCCGGCGCTGGCCATTCGCGGCGCCAAGACCTTGCCGGCCAAGCTGGAGGAGCACCGCGATGCGGCGTTCCTTTCCTACGAACTGGCCACCATCAAGGTCGATGTGCCGCTGGATGTCGAGGTCGAGGCACTGGTGTGTGGCGAGCCCGACCGCGATGCGCTGTTGGCGCTGTACACCGAGATGGAGTTCAAGAGCTGGGTTGCCGAGGTGCAGCGCGACGCGGCAAGGGCTGGTACTGAGGTTGCGCCGGTCGCAGAGCCGACGGCCAAGGTCGAGCCGCAGTACGAAACCGTTCTGGACCAGGCCCGTTTCGACGCATGGCTGGAAAAGCTGCGCCAGGCGCCGCTGTTTGCCTTTGATACCGAAACAACCGGCCTGGATGCCCAGAAGGCGCAGCTGGTTGGCCTGTCTTTCGCTGTCGCGCCCCATGAGGCGGCTTATGTGCCCTTGGCGCACGACTATGAAGGTGCGCCGGCCCAGTTGGACCGCGAGGCTGTATTGCTGGCGCTGAAACCGCTGCTGGAAGACCCGGCCAAGGCCAAGGTCGGGCAGAACGCCAAGTACGACATCAATATCCTCGCCAACGGTTCGCCCGCCATCGAAATGCGCGGCGTGGCCTACGACACCATGCTCGAGTCGTATGTGCTGAATTCCACCGCTACCCGTCACGACATGGACAGCCTGGCGCAAAAGTACCTCGACCACACCACCATTGCCTTCGAGGACATCGCCGGCAAAGGCGCCAAGCAGCTCACCTTCAACCAGATCCACCTGGACAAGGCCGGCCCTTACGCTGCCGAAGACGCCGACATCACCCTGCGCTTGCACCAGGCGCTACAGACGCGCCTGGCGCAGACGCCGGGCGTGCTGCCGGTGCTGATGGACATCGAAATGCCGCTGGTGCCGGTGCTGGCCAAGATCGAGCGTCAAGGTGCGCTGGTCGATGCCGCACTGCTTCACGTACAGAGCGGTGAGCTGGGCGTGAAGATGGCCGAGCTGGAGCTGCGGGCCTACGAGCTGGCCGGTGAAGAATTCAACCTCGGCTCGCCCAAGCAGCTGGGTTCGATCCTTTACGACAAGCTGGGCATGCCGGTGCTGAGCAAGACCGCCAAGGGCCAGCCATCCACCGCCGAAGCCGTACTCGATGAACTGGCCTTGCTCGGCTACCCACTGCCTGAGGTACTGATGCAGTACCGCAGCCTGAGCAAGCTCAAGAGCACCTACACCGACAAGCTGCCGGGCCAGATCAACCCGCGCACCGGGCGAATCCACACCTCCTATCAGCAGGCAGTGGCAGCGACCGGCCGGTTGTCGTCGAGCGACCCGAACCTGCAGAACATCCCGATCCGTACCGCCGAGGGCCGGCGTATCCGCCAGGCGTTCATTGCCAGCCCGGGCTACAAACTGCTGGCGGCGGACTACTCGCAGATCGAGCTGCGCATCATGGCCCACCTGGCCAAGGACGAAGGCCTGCTGCACGCCTTCCGCAACGACCTCGACGTGCACCGGGCAACGGCGGCGGAAGTGTTCGGTGTTGCCCTGGAAGACGTCACCACCGACCAGCGTCGCAAGGCCAAAGCCATCAACTTCGGCCTGATCTACGGGATGAGCGCCTTTGGCCTGGCCAAGCAGATCGGCGTCGACCGCAAGCAGTCGCAGGACTACATCGACCGTTACTTCGCCCGCTACCCGGGCGTGCTGGCCTACATGGAGCGCACCCGTGCGCAGGCCGCCGAGCAAGGCTTTGTCGAAACCCTGTTCGGCCGCCGCCTGTACCTGCCAGACATCAACGCCAAGAACCCGGCCCTGCGCAAAGGCGCCGAGCGTACGGCGATCAACGCGCCGATGCAGGGCACCGCAGCCGACATCATCAAGCGGGCCATGGTCAATGTGGATAACTGGCTGAGCGAGAGCGGGCTGGATGCCCGGGTGATCCTGCAGGTTCACGACGAACTGGTGCTGGAGGTGCGTGAAGACCTGGTTCAGCAGGTGAAAGATGAAATTCGCCAGCACATGAGCCAGGCCGCACAACTGGATGTGCCGCTGCTGGTGGAGGCAGGAATTGGCGCAAATTGGGACGAAGCTCACTGATTGAGCGGGGAAAGCTGTGTAGGATCTGCGACGTAGTGACGCGGATCCTGGCACTGCTCAGTGCAGTTGGTGCTGAAGTTTCATGAAACTATCGCAAATAGTTTTCAGGGCTTCGGAACTAAACCGGTGAAGCGGAACTCAGAGTAACTGAATGGCTGGTGAAGCCCTTCGATGCTCCTATGTTGTGTTAAGTGTTGGCAGATATCTGGACCCCGCCCTAGCGGTCCGGACTTGGACCCCGAACTTCCCCCTCCCCATACGAAGTCCGGGGTTTTTTTTGCCCGCAATTTGACAGGCAGCCGCTGCTGCTCCCTATTGTAGGAGCAGCCTAGTGCTGCGAAAGGGCCGGTATGGACAACAGATTTCTACAGCCTGTCATGGCCTCTTCGCAGCACAAGGCTGCTCCTACAGGTCTGCGCAGGCCCTCAGGCCACAGGCTTGTCTTCCAGCTCCATCCAGCCCGCCAGCACGCGGTAGGCGTCTTCCACGCCCAGGCGCTTGGGCGCCGAGAACAGCTGGATGGTCACGCCATCACCCCAGCCCTTGCGGATTTCCGACTGCACTTTCAGCAAGGTGTTCTTGCCCGCGCCATGGGTGAGCTTGTCGGCCTTGGTCAGCAGGATGTGCATGGGCATGCGGCTGGCCTTGGCCCAGTCGAGCATCATCTTGTCAAAGTCGGTCATCGGGTGGCGCACGTCCATCATCAGGATCACGCCGCGTAGGCACTCACGGCTGCCCAGGTAGGCTTCCAGGTGTTTCTGCCAGTGCTGCTTGAGCGGGATCGGCACTTTCGCATAACCGTAGCCCGGCAGGTCGACCAAACGCCGTTCATCGTCCAGACTGAAGAAATTCAACAGCTGGGTGCGCCCCGGGGTTTTCGAGGTACGCGCCAGGCTGGCATGGGTCAGGGTGTTGAGGGCGCTGGATTTGCCGGCGTTGGAGCGGCCGGCAAAAGCCACCTCGTAACCCTGGTCTTCCGGACATTGTTCGACCTTGGCAGCGCTGAGGGCGAATGTGGCTTTCTGGCAGAGGCCGAGGATGGGGTTCTTGACTTGCATGGGATATCCGATGTGGGTGTTGCCTGACTCTGAAGGCCCGAGCCTGGCAAGCGGTGTCGTTTCCGTTTGGATGGCGGAAGTATATAATGCCCCAGTTTTTGTGTGCTCATTCTCCCAGCGAAGGGGAACGGGCATGGGGTGTCGAACAATAGCTCGCGCATCAGAACGCAGCGCGGCCCCCAACCCTGAAGGTCGTTCCGCATGGCGAAATGGCTGCTTGCTGTCGGTATGTTCCTGCCGGTTTTCAGCGCACAGGCTACACAGGATCCCGAGGTGTTGTACAACCGCACGTGTGCGGCCTGTCACACCGGGCAGTTGCCACAGGCGCCCAGACAGGGTGACCGGGCAGCATGGGAGCCAAGGCTGGCGCAAGGCATGGATGTACTGGTGAAGCACGTGACCCAGGGTTTCAAGGCTATGCCGCCGCGTGGATTGTGCATGGACTGCAGTGCCGAGGACTACCGTTTGGTCATCCTTTGGATGAGCGGCAGTCCCGATACATAACATTTCACCCTTAGCCGTGTTGGATTAGCTGATGAACAAACTAGTCGTGAGTCTGCTGTTGACCCTGGGTGTCGCAGGTGCGGCCACTGCTGCGCAAACTGTCAAGGGCGATGCCGCCGCCGGTCAGGCCAAGACGGCCGTGTGTGGCGCCTGCCACAACCCCGACGGCAATAGCCTGGCACCAAACTTCCCGAAACTGGCCGGCCAGGGCCAGCGTTACCTCGAAAAACAACTGCACGATATCAAGTCGGGCAAGCGTACCGTGCTGGAGATGACCGGCATGCTGACCGCGTTCAGCGACCAGGACCTGGCCGATATCGCCGCCTACTTCTCCAGCCAGAAAGGCAGCGTGGGTGCCGCCGATCCAAAGCTGGTCGAACGTGGCCGTTCGCTGTTCAATGGCGGCGACCTGGAAAAAGGCATGCCTGCCTGCACCGGTTGCCACTCCCCCAACGGCGCAGGTATTGCTTTGGCCGGCTTCCCGCACCTGAGCGGCCAGCACTCGCAGTACGTGACCAAGCAGCTCACGGACTTCCGCGAAGGCAACCGCACCAACGATGGTGATGCCATGACCATGCGCACCATCGCCGGCAAGCTGAGCAACCACGACATCGAGGCGTTGGCCAGCTACATCCAGGGCCTGCATTAACCTTCAGTTAATGTTGTAGGCCAATGATGAAAGGGCGGCCGGGCCGCCCTTTTTTCAGTCCGCAGCCGTTACACTACAGAACTCGATCCCTTCCCGGCCTGTCTCAGTGCAGGTAGGGTCGTGGCGACCTATGACTGCTCAGGAGTAAAGCATGCGTAAACTGATTCTCAGCGCCGCGCTGGTCGCTGCCAGCGTATTTGGTATGACTGCCGTCCAGGCCGCCGAGCCTGTTGCTGGCAAGGAATACCTCGAGCTGAGCAACCCTGTTCCAGTTTCCGTGCCTGGCAAGATCGAAGTGGTCGAGCTGTTCTGGTACGGCTGCCCACACTGTTACCACTTCGAGCCGACCATCAACCCGTGGGCTGAAAAGCTGCCGGCTGACGTCAACTTCAAACGTGTTCCTGCCATGTTCGGTGGCCCATGGGACGCACACGGCCAGATGTTCCTGACCCTCGAAGCCATGGGCGTCGAGCACAAGGTGCATGCTGCCGTCTTCGACGCCATCCAGAACCAGAAAAAGCGCCTGACCGACCCGCAGGACATGGCCGACTTCCTCGCCACCCAGGGTGTGGACAAGGACAAGTTCCTGGCTACCTTCAATTCGTTCGCCATCAAGGGCCAGGTCAACCAGGCCAAGGAACTGGCGAAGAAGTACGAAATCACCGGCGTACCGAGCTTGGTCGTCAACGGCAAGTACCGCTTCGACCTGGGTACCGCTGGCGGGCCGGAAGGCGTACTGAACGTCGCCGACCAGCTGATCGCCAAGGAGCGCGCCGCCAAGTAGGCGGCGTAACCCATGCCCCGCTTCAGAACCACGCGTGGCATTGGCCTGCACCAGCCGCAGGTCAACGAGCATCACCTGCAGGCCTCCGGCTTGCCCGAGGATGGTCGCCTGCGGCTGCTCAGTTTCAACATTCAGGTCGGCATCAGCACCGAGCGCTACCGGCATTACCTGACCCGCAGCTGGCAGCACTTGCTGCCGCACAACGGGCGTGCCGGCAACCTGCAGAAAATCGGTGATTTGCTGGGCGACTTCGACCTGGTGGCCTTGCAGGAAGCCGACGGTGGCAGCCTGCGCTCAGGTTATGTAAACCAGGTCGAGCACCTGGCTCATCTGGGGGCCTTCCCCTACTGGTACCAGCAACTCAACCGCAACCTCGGGCGTTTCGCCCAGCACAGCAATGGCGTGCTCAGCCGCCTGAAGCCGCAAGCGCTCGAAGACCACCCGTTGCCCGGCCCGGCCGGCCGTGGGGCGATCCTGGTGCGTTTTGGCGAAGGCGAAGATGCGCTGATCGTGGTGATGATGCACCTGGCGCTTGGCGCCAAGACCCGTGCCCTGCAACTGGGCTACATCCGCGAGCTGATTGGCGGTTACCGTCATCAGGTGCTGATGGGCGACATGAACACCCATGCCACCGACCTGCTGGAGCACTCGCCGCTGCGCGACCTGGGCCTGATCGCCCCGCAAGTCGAGGCGACTTTCCCCAGCTGGCGCCCCCAGCGTTGCCTGGACCATATCCTGCTCAGCCCAAGCCTCACGCTTGAGCGTGTCGAGGTGTTGGCGCGGCCAATTTCCGACCACCTTCCCGTCGCTGTCGAGATTCGATTGCCTGATGCATTGACTGTGGATACGCTGCCGGTCTTGAGCTAATTGCCATCACCGTTTGCGGACCCGGGCATGACTGAAGACGCTGAGCGCTGGAAAGAAAAATACCTTAAAAGCATCGAGCAGCAAGAAAAGCTCGAGCGCCGTTGGGACGCCCGTCTCGACCTGCTGCGTCGCGGTCTGGTGCGCAGCACCCTGGCTGCCGAAGGCAGTGACAAGGTGGTGGACGCGTGCATGAAGGAAATGCGCGAGGTTATCCGCAGTGACAACATGGACGCCGGCCTCGCCGGGTTGATTCCGCGCCTTGAGAAAGCGGTGCTGGACTCCGAACAGCGCCGGGAAACCCGCATGAACCAGGTCAGCGATGCGCTGACCGTGCTGGTCGGCCAGCTGCAAGGCTTGCCGCTGCCCAGCGATATCTCGCGGCCATTGAAAAAGCTCGCAAAAAAACTCGATGGTGGCGTTGCCCAGTCCCGCGACCTGCCGCCGCTGCTGGGCGAGCTGAGCGGCTTGCAGGGCCTTGCACTGTCGGCCCTCGGCAAACCGGGGGACGAAACCCGACCCGGCTTTTTGCAACGCCTGTTCGGTAGCCGCGAGGATGAGCCACAAGGCGAGCCCGCGCCCGCGCCGGCAGCGGTGCCTGCTGCTGATGCGCCCCCGGCTGCACAGCACAGTATCTATGCCCCCCAGCCAGACGATGTGGATGCGCTGCAACCGCTTTCAGCCTCTAGCGCCGAAGCGACCGTAACGCCCGAACCTGAGCTTGAGGTATCCGGCCCGGCGTTGATCGAAACAATTGACGCCCCGGCTGCCCAGCCACTGCCACAGGAAGAAGCGCCCGAGCCGGAAGCGGCCGTCAGCGAACCCTTGGCAGAAGTACAACCGGCACAACCACTTGAAGAAACCTTTGGCGAAGACGGCCCCTATGCCCTGCCCTACGCCGTAGAGCCGCCCTACAGCCAGGTTGCTGCGCACATCGAGAAGACCCTGATCGGCCTGCTCGATGACCTGAGCCTGCCCGAGCGGCACAAGGCCCAGGCGCTGGACATGCGCGAGCGCGTTGCCCGGGGCCTGAACTGGTACGAGCTGATCCCGGTGCTGGATGACCTCGCCGTGCTCATGCTGGCGATCACCGACAGTGGCCAGCACGAGTTCGAAACCTACCTGCAGCAACTCAATGAGCGCCTCGAAGGCTTCCAGAGCCACCTGCACGAGGCCAGCGCCGGCCATGCCGACAACAGCTCCGCCGCTCGCGAGCTGGACACCCAGTTGCGCGAGCATGTCGATGGGTTGCAAAGCAGTGTGCAGGGCGCTGCCGACGTCGATAGCCTCAAGCACATCCTGGAAAACCGCCTGGAAGGCCTGCTGGTCACCATGGACGAGCACAAGCACGAGCGGGACCGCCGCGAGCAAGAGCTGGCGGGGCGCCTGCAAGGGCTGTCGGAACGGGTGGCGAACATGGAGCACGAAGCGCTCGGTTACCGCGAGCACCTGGAAGAGCAACGCCAGAAAGCCCTGCTCGACCCCCTGACCGGTCTGCCCAACCGCGCGGCCTGGAGCGAGCGGGTCGAGCGCGAAATAATCGAATGGCAGGAGAATGGTGGCCATCTGGCCATGGCGATCCTCGACCTGGATCATTTCAAGCGCATCAACGACAGTTATGGGCATCTGGCCGGGGACAAGGTGTTGAAGATTGTCGCCGACCAGCTGCGCAAGCGCCTGCGGGGCCGTGACTTCATCGCCCGCTTCGGTGGCGAGGAATTCGTCCTGCTGCTGCCACAGACATCACCGGCCGCCGCTGCTCAAATGGCGGAAACAATGCGGGCCACGGTGGAAGCCTGCCCGTTCCACTTCAAGGGCGAGCGGGTGGTGATTACCACCTCCATCGGCCTGGGTGCGTTCCGCTCCGGCGAGCGCGGCGACCAGGTGCTCAAGCGCGCTGATGCGGCGCTGTACCGGGCCAAGGAGCAGGGGCGCAACCGCGTCGAGCAGAACTAGCCTGCAAACACAGACCCACGGCAAGCGCGGCCATGGGGAGCACGTTATACTGTAGCGCTCATTCGCTGAGGCCACTGACGTGCTTTCCACGCTGAAAAAAACGCTGATTTCCTTTTTGCTGTTATCTGTCGCCGGTTGCTCGACGGGCCTGCGCATCGACCGCAGCCATCCCTCGGCCAACCAGGACAACCGCATCCAGTTCGTTGTCCTGCATTACACCAATGCTTCGCTGGAGCGCTCGCTCGCGTTGCTCACCCATGGTGAGGTCAGCAGCCATTACCTGATCGGCGACGGGCCTGCGACGGTGTATCAACTGGTGGATGAAAACCGCCGTGCCTGGCATGCCGGCGACAGCCAGTGGCAGGGGCGCACCTGGCTGAACTCCTCGTCCATTGGCATCGAGATCGTCAACCCTGGGTTCACCGACACACCCAATGGCCGGGTCTGGCACCCTTACAGCGAAGCGCAGGTCCAGTCGCTGATTGCGCTGCTCAAGGACATCGTAAAGCGCAACAACATCGAACCGCGGCACATCATTGGTCACAGTGATATCGCTCCATCACGCAAGCTGGACCCGGGGCCGCTGTTCCCGTGGAAGCGCCTGGCCGATGCCGGGCTGGGTATCTGGCCAGATGCCAACGCCGTGGCACGGCAGCAGGCCTACTTCAGCGTCAACCCGCCGAGCATTGGCTGGTACCAACAGGAACTGGCGCGGTTTGGCTATCAAATCGAGCAGACCGGGGTGCTGGATGTTGCCACCCGCCATGTGATCACAGCGTTCCAGATGCGCTTCCGCCCGCAGCGCTTCGACGGCATGCCCGATGCGCAGACGGCGGCGATGCTGCAGGTGCTCAACCGCATGCGTTGAGCCCTCTAGGCGCAACCGTTTTGCACCATCCCTCAGGCTGGCGCATCACCCTGTGGGAGCGGGCGTGCCCGCGAAGCATGCGACGCGCTGCATGGCACCGGCTACGCCGGTGTTCGCGGCGGTTCGGCGCTCCGACACGCCCGCTCCCACAGTGATCGCGCAAACCTTTGGGTTTTAATAGGGCAGCCGCTCCCACAAAAAAACAGTGTGGCGTGCAGCGAAGTGCCAGACGGTGAGGGTGATTCTCGATTCAGTTGCTATACCTTAGTTATCAACTGGATGCCTTTGATGTCAGCCATCATCACCTTGCTGCGCCAAATTTTTTACCGTCCCTGGATGCTGGCCACGTTGGCAGCGCTGGCCAGCGCGGCCCTGTTGCTCTCTGCCAGCATCGGTATTGCCCTGCAACAGATGAAGCAAAGCGAGAGCGAACAGATGAACGCTCAGGGAGAGCGTTTTCTCGACCGCCTCGAACAAGTGTTTGGCCAGCTGCGTGAAGGGGTAGACTTGTTGCAGGCACAGCCCTTGCGTGGCTGCAGCCCAGCGATGCTGGCGGCGTTGCAGCAGGTGGGGCTGAGTTCGCGGTTCATTTATGAAGCGGCTTACGTGGATGGTGATATCGCCTGCTCCAACCGTGGTGATGAGCGGGCGTTCGAACCTTTGCGGGCACCGGATATCCAGGGGCCGACCTACAGCTACTGGTTGAACACCACCACCGAACCGAACGAGAACCTGGCTGCGCTCATGCTAGGCCGGGGCCAGTTCGTGGTCTCCACCTCGCGCGGGCACCTGACCGATGTGGTCGATCTGCCTCCGGGCGGCAGCCTGGTGGTGGTGCTGGATAACGGTGCCCGCGCCATCCCCGTGCTGGGGCCGCCACAAGTGTGGCCGCCGCCCTCGGCCTGGTCGACAAGCCACAAGTCGCTACTTGAACTCAGCGACCGCCTGATTTACCGCATGCCGACCAAGTCGCCGGATTACCAACTGGTGCTGATTGCCCCGCGGGCCAGCCTGCCATTGAGGATGAACGGCATGCTCTGGCTGCTGTTCCCCGGCAGTGTGTTGGCGGCTTGTTGCATTGGTTGGCTGGTGCTGCAATTGATCCTGCAGCGGCGGTCGATGAGCTCGGAGTTGCAGCATGCTTTGCGCCGCGGGGAGCTGCAGGTGCTGTACCAGCCAATCTTCGAACTCGACAGCCGACGCTGCGTGGGTGCCGAAGCGCTGGTGCGCTGGCGGCGCCCGGACGGTACCCTGACCAGCCCGGACTTGTTCATCCCGCTGGCGGAAAACACCGGGCAGATTCGCCAGATCACCGACTTTGTCCTGCAGCGCGTGCTCGAACAGCTGGGCCAGTTGCTGCGCTCGCACCCCAAACTGTACATATCGGTGAACCTGGCCGCCTGCGATGTGATGGTGCCGCGTATCGGCCGGGTGGCGGCCCGCCTGCTGGCCTTGCATCGGGTGGCGCCCAGCCAGATTGCCTTCGAGGTCACCGAGCGAGGCCTGGTGGATGTGGTGGTGGCCCGTGACAACCTGCAATCGCTGCGCGCTTCGGGGCATCAGGTGCTCATCGACGACTTTGGTACAGGCTATTGCAGCCTGGCCTACCTGCAGACCCTCCCGGTGGACTGCCTGAAGATCGACAAGGCGTTCATCGACGCGCTGGGCCACGATGCCGCCAGCAGTGGCGTTGCTCCGCATATCATCCGCATGGCCCATGACCTTCACCTGCGGGTGATAGCAGAGGGCATAGAGTGTGAGGACCAGGCGGTGCTGCTGAACAGTGAAGGGGTCAATTACGGCCAGGGCTGGCTGTTTGCCCGGCCGCTGAACGCCAGGCAGTTTGCCGAGCTGGTAACCCGCGGGCAGCTACCACGACGCGCAGAGCACTGAGTAATCCTGCCCGGCGGTGAGGCCGGTGCAGGCGACTGTCAAACCGGCAGCGCCATATAGAACTGGGTCCCCTGCCCCGGCCGGGAAAACACACCCATCCGCCCGCCATGCAGCTGCACGATTTCTTTGCACAACGCCAGCCCCAGCCCTGCACCCCCTTTCTTGCGGCCTACCTGCACGAAGGGCTCGAAGATGCGCCCCTGCTGCCCGTAGGCAATGCCCTCGCCGTTGTCCTCGACACTGATGATCACCCGCTCCGCATGCCGTCTTGCATGCAAACGGATACGCCCGCCGTTGGCGGTATGACGGATGGCGTTGTGCAGCAGGTTGTCCAGCACCCGGTCCAACTGGGCAGCATCAGCCCGCAGGCGCGGCAGCGGCGGTTCCAGTTCCTTGGTCAACTCGATCTGCTTGTGTGCCGCCTGCTCGGCAAAACGCAGTTGCGCCCGCTCCAGCAGTTCGTCAAGGGCGCAGGGGGCCAGATCGAGTTTCTGCAGCCCACTCTGGTAGCGGGAGAAGTTGAGCAGGTCGTTGATCAGCTGGGTCAGGCGCTGCATTTCTTCGCCGATGGTTTCCAGCAGGTCGTTTTCGCGCGCCTCGGCAGGGAACTTGACCCGCTCGCGCAACAGGCCGAATGCCATGTGCATGCCGGTGACCGGGGTGCGTAGCTCGTGGGAAGCACGTAGCACGAACTCGCTGCGCACGCGTTCGAATGCCCGCTGCTCGGTCACATCGTGCAGCACCATCACCGCGCCAAGGATCGGGCCCTGCGGGTGGCTGACCGGGGTGAGGCTGTAGGTGAGCAGGCGCGCTTCTTCATCGACCTCCATGTTCAAGTCGTCCGGCGGCCGGTCCAGGCTGCCGCCGCGCAGCACCTGGCGCAGCTGCTGCTCCAGTTCCGGGCGCTGCAGGGCCTCGGCCAGGCTGCTGCCCACGCGGCTGTGGTTCCAGCCCAGTTGGCGTTGCGCCACCGGGTTGAGGTGCTCCAGGCGACCTTGGCGGTCGATGATCAGCAGGCCGTCGTCGATGCTGTCGAGCACGGCCTGCAGCCGCTGCTGGCCGGCCAGCAGCTCGTCGACGTTGGTGGCCTGGTGCTTGCGCAAGGCATCGGCCATGAGGCCGAAGCGGCGGGTCAGCTGGTTCAGCTCGGTGGCCTGGGTGACTGGCAGTGTGACGTCGAAATTACCTTTGCCCAGTTGGTCGGCCGCGATGGCCAAGGCTTCGATCGGTTGGCCGAAACGCCGGGCGATGTTGTGCGCGGTAATAAAGCCCAGTACCAGCACCACCAGGCCCATCAAGCCAAGCACACCACTGACCAGCAAGGCGCGGTCCCGGGTGCGTTCCTCGCTACGGGTGATCAGGTCCAATGCCTGCCTGTGGGAATCGATCAGGTCGCTGCGCACCTGGTTGAACGCGGCCCCCAGCGGTTGATCCACACCCATGCTGCGAGCGGGGGCGGCGCTGTCGCGATAGGCCTGGAGGAACGTCTGGTAATTGCTGCTGGCCTTGCTGAAACCGGTGCGCTCACCGCCTTGCTCCAGCCCTTGGTTTAGCAGGGCCTGGAAGTTTTCCTGCAACAGCCGCAGGCTTTCCGGGGCGGTGTCTTCATCAAGAATCAGGGTCAGCTGTTCACCCAGGTTCTGGCGCAACTTCAGCCCCACTTCCAAGGCATGGGTGGTCTCGCGAACCAGCTGCTGCTGCACCGTGGCCATCTGCAGCACACTGACCAGGCCCAGCAACAACCCAAGCAATGCCACGGTCACGAGCGCCGATATGCTGAGGAAAAGCCGCGTGCGCAGCTTCATGGGTGGCCACTTCATAGGTTGTACTGCTTGCGTTTGCGGTACAGGGTGGAGGCATCGATGCCCAAGGTCTTGGCGGCTTGGTCGAGGGTGTCGCTGGCCGCCAGCACGGCGCCGATATGGGCGCGCTCCAGCTCATCCAGGCTTAGTGCTGCACCCACGCGCGGGGCATTGCCGGCAGGCTGTTCACCCATGCCCAGGTGGCTGATTTCCACACGTTCTTGCGGGCAGATGATGCTGGCCCGCTCTACCACGTTACGCAGTTCGCGAATGTTGCCGGGCCAGCGGTAGTTGAGCAGGGCCGAGCGTGCTTCGTCGCTGAAGCCCCGGGCGGGGCGGGAGTATTCCTTGACGAAGCGGGCGAGGAAGCGGTCAGCCAGGGTCAGGATGTCCTCGCTGCGCTCGCGCAGGGGCGGCAAGTGCAAGGTAATGACATTGAGGCGGTACAGCAGGTCTTCGCGGAAGCGGCTTTCGCGCACCATCTCTTCGAGGTTGAGGTTGGTGGCGGCCAGAATGCGTACATCGGCGCGCCGGGTAACCGGGTCACCGACGCGCTCGTATTCCTTGTCCTGAATGAACCGCAGCAACTTGGGCTGCAAGGTCAGCGGAAAATCACCGATCTCGTCAAGAAAAAGCGTGCCCCCGTCGGCCTGGCTGACCCGCCCCAGGGTACTTTCGCTGGCGCCGGTGAAGGCGCCGCGGGTGTGGCCGAACAGTTCGCTTTCCATCAGCTCGGCATTCAGCGACGGGCAGTTGATGGTCACGCAGGCTTTGCGTGCACGCTTGCTCCAGCCATGGATGGCCCGGGCCAGCTCGCCTTTGCCGGTGCCGGACTCGCCAAGGATGAGGATGTTGGCGTCGGTGGTGGCGACCTGGCGGGCGGTTTCCAGCACCGCCATCATGGCCGGTGTGTGCGAGTCGAGGCCGTCCTTGGGTTTGCGCACTTCACCTTCCAGTGCCTCCAGGCGCGCGGAAAGCTGGCGCACTTCCAGCTGCTTGGCGGTGGCCAGGCGCAGCTGGTCGGGGCTGCAGGGCTTGACCAGGTAGTCGGCGGCGCCGGCCTGGATGGCGTCCACCGCCGTGTCGATCGCCGAGTGCGCGGTGACAATCACAACGCGCATCCAGGGTGCCTGGATGCGCATCTGCGCCAGTACGTCGAGGCCGTTGTCCTCGCCCAGGCGTAAATCGAGGAAGCACAGGTCGAATACCTGGCGCTGCAGCAAGGTTTCGGCCTGGGCGGCGCTGTTGGCCGTGGCCACGCTATAGCCCTCGTCTTCCAGGCAATAGCGGAAGGTGCGCAGGATCGCGGACTCGTCATCCACCAGCAGAATGCGGCCTTGGTTGTCCTGGGCTGATTCCATTTCCTGCGCTCCTTAAGGATAGATCTACATATAGTGTGGGAAAAATCGGGCAAGTTGCATGGTGAATTCTGAAGGATTCTGTCCTTTGCATGCTAGCCAATGGCCAAATGATGCCTGCAGACCGCGATATTCCAATGATTTGCTTAGAGGCACGCGGTGGCACATTGGTTGCGATGATTTTCAGATTTTGCCTACGAAGGAGGCACTGCCATGCCCTTTTACCTACGTACAGCTGTTTTGGCAGCTACCCTGCTGCCAATCTTTACCCCGGCCTTCGCCGACCCTGTGCAGGACGCGCGCCTGGAAGGCGCCCTGCAAACCGCGCTGTCATTGAACCGCATGCTCAACCCATTTCGTATCAAGGTAGAGGTGGACGGCAAGCAGGCGCGGCTTTCAGGTGAGGTGGAGAACGAGGTCGAGCGGCAACTGGCTGAAGATGTGGCGCGGGCTACCCGGGGCATCGAACAGGTGGAGAACCAGCTCCAGGTCAATGCCCAACTGGTTGAGCGCCCGCTGGAGCTACGTGCCTACGCCCAACGCCTGGAGGATGCCACCCTGGCGGCGGTGATCCGTGCCCGGCTGTTGTGGAGCCGCACCACCGAAAAGGCCCCTATAGAAGTACAAAGCAGTGACGGCGTGGTGACGTTGCGCGGCAGGGTCGACAGTGCCGAAGCCAAGGAGCTGGCAGGCGTGGTGGCGCGTACCACCGACGGCGTACACCTGGTCAACAACCTGGTCAGCCTGGATACCGCGGCCATGGCCAAGGCGCGGGAAATGCCCGTGGGCGCGCCAACCGGGCCGCAGCCGAGTGACAGCTGGATCATCGACAAGATCCAGAACAGCTACCGCTTCAGCCGCAATCTCGATGGCTTGAACCTGAAAGTGGCCAGCGAAGCGGGGATGGTGCGGCTATCGGGCGAGGTAGTCAGCGCTGAGCAGAAAACCATCGCCGTGGAGATCGCCCGGCAGATCATCGGTGTACGCGGGGTGGATGCCGACTTGCTCAAGGTGGCGACCAAGGTGGAAGGCTGATCGTGCAATTCGCACGACCCCGCAGGCCCCATCGTGCAGGATACGCGCTTGGGGATCATCTGCTATCTAGTTAAGTAATTGATTTATAAGGATTTAATTTAATTAACAAGGCTGGCATGCAGGCTGCAATTACCTGTTCAGGTTTGAACAAAAATTACAGCAGGAGGAGCCGGCATGAACCGCCAATCCGTCAATCGCTCGCAGATCGCCGCACTGCCCCTGCGCCAGATGCTGACACTCGGCATGGCGCTGCTGCTGACCTTGGCCGCTGGCCTCTTTTATTACAGCTGGCAGACCGCGCGCCTGGCTGAGCAGGTAGCAGCGCAGACTGCACTGTTGACGCAGATTCAGGCAACCCGTGCCAATACCCTGGTCAAGGCCGCTGACCCGCTGCCCGCTGACCCGCTGCCCGCTGACCCGCTGCCCGCTGGCCAGGCGACTGCCTCCCCGGCCACCTTGGAAAATGTCGTACCACAGGACCGTTGGGTCTTCTGACCTGCCGATCCGGACCGATTCTGAAAAAGAAAGGAGAACCACCATGCTGAGTTGGGCTATCACTTTCCTCATCATCGCCATTGTCGCTGCCGTACTGGGCTTCGGTGGTATCGCCGGCGCTGCGACGGGTATCGCGAAGATCCTGTTCATTGTCTTCCTGGTGCTGTTCGTAGCCTCCTTCTTCTTTGGACGTGGACGAGGTTGAAGATGAGCAGGATGCTTTCAACAGCCCTGGCTGCCGCCCTGCTGATGGGTGGCAGTGCGGCGGCGATGGCGGCCAATGACGGCCAGGTCCGGGTCGACCAGTTGCTCGGCTCGGATCCGGAGTACCGGGAAACCTGGCAGGACACAATCAAGGGCGAGGAACGCCTGCCTGATTGGGTGGTCAACTTGACCGGCAGTGCCCAGCAGCAGATGTCCGCCGTGACCGAAGATGGCGACAAGTATCTGGTAGGCCCGCTGTGCGAGTCGCAGGACAACTGCACCTACAAGCGGCTGATCGTTGCATTCAGCTGGGACAAGGATGATGCCTACGGGATGCTCGTGGAGGTACCCGAAGGCTTGCCGAGTGACAAGTCGCCCACTCGCCATGCGCAGTACCGCTGGCTGGGCGAACCCGACGACGGCATGAAGGCAATGCTGCAGGAGCAGCTCAAGCGTGACCCGAACTGGTACTGAGCCTTTGTTGCCGGTACGGATGAAAGGTCACCGACTGTCACGTAATAGAAGCTGAACCTTTCTATATTTCAGCCTTCTATGATGCGCCGCCCCGAGGAGGGGCAGCACATGACCAAGGGGCCGGGCTGTTCTGATTGTTGCAGGATCGGAGTGGCCTAGGGGTACAGGGAGTGCCTCCAGCGATGGGCCGGGTCAGGAAAGGCGGAATCGGAAGTCTCAGATCGGCGGTGTCAAAGGGACACCTGAGCCGATCTGACTTCCGAGGAGCCCTGCAGAAAACACCTCTTCTCTTGCGCGATTTTTACCTTGAGACACATTTTGTCTCGACCGCACGTCAATTTTTTTCGACTTCAATGACGCGTCTTCAAGTGTCATTTCCGCCATTCGGATTGTCGAACAGGCCATCTTCCCTCTCCATCCCATACCGTCAAATCTGCCGAAATATGGCGGTTTGGTCTTGTTCGGGATTCCGAACGTTATAAATCAAGCACTTGCGAGCGCCCTATTTTCGTGCGAACCAGTATGCGTAAGCGGTATGGGGTATGCGTTTCCGGCATTAGATTTCCCCCCTTGCCATCGCAATAGTTGCCGCCTTTTTCGCTGGCCAGAGCGCCCTGTCGCTCGCCTGCGCTGTCCTTACATGAAGTCGCCGGATGGATTGATTTGCTGCCCGTGACCTGGCCAATGGCTCTGTCACGGGCGTTTTCGTCCGGTGCCATGACCACTAGAACAAAGGGTAAAGACATGAAGAAGGCAAAACTGAGCCTCGCCTGGCAGATCGTTATCGGTCTGGTCCTGGGCGTTGCAATCGGCGCGCTGCTGAACCACTTCAGCGCGGAAAAGGCCTGGTGGATCAGCAACGTCCTCCAGCCCGCCGGTGACATCTTCATTCGCCTGATCAAGATGATCGTCGTCCCGATCGTGATTTCGTCGCTGATCGTGGGTATCGCCGGGGTTGGCGATGCGAAGAAACTGGGCAGCATCGGCCTGAAGACCATCATCTACTTCGAAGTGGTGACCACAATCGCCATCGTCGTGGGTTTGGTGTTGGCCAACCTGTTCCACCCGGGCGCCGGTATCGACATGAGCACCCTGGGTACCGTGGACATCTCCAAGTACCAGGCCACTGCGGCTGAGGTGCAGCATGAGCACGCGTTCATCGAAACCCTGCTGAATCTGATCCCGTCGAACATCTTCGCAGCGCTGATGCGTGGCGAAATGCTGCCGATCATCTTCTTCTCGGTCATGTTCGGCCTGGGCCTTTCGAGCCTGCAGGCAGAACTGCGCGACCCACTGGTACGCACCTTCCAGGCCGTCTCGGAAACCATGTTCAAGGTCACCCACATGATCATGAACTACGCCCCGATCGGCGTGTTCGCCCTGATCGCCGTGACCGTGGCCAACTTCGGCTTCAGCTCGCTGCTGCCGCTGGCCAAGCTGGTACTGCTGGTGTACTTCGCCATCGCCTTCTTCGCCTTCATGGTGCTGGGCCTGGTGGCCCGCGTGTTCGGCTTCTCGGTGATCAAGATCATGCGCATCATGAAAGATGAGCTGATCCTGGCCTACTCCACCTCCAGCTCCGAAACCGTGCTGCCGCGCGTGATCGAGAAAATGGAAAAGTACGGCGCGCCGAAGTCGATCTGCTCGTTCGTGGTACCGACCGGCTACTCCTTCAACCTTGACGGTTCGACCCTGTACCAGAGCATCGCGGCCATCTTCATCGCCCAGCTGTACGGTATCGACCTGTCGTGGAGCCAGCAGCTGCTGCTGGTGCTGACCCTGATGGTCACCTCCAAAGGCATCGCTGGCGTGCCGGGCGTATCGTTCGTGGTCCTGCTGGCTACCCTGGGCAGCGTGGGCATCCCGCTGGAAGGCCTGGCCTTCATCGCCGGTGTCGACCGCATCATGGACATGGCCCGTACCGCGCTGAACGTGGTGGGCAACGCCCTGGCGGCACTGGTCATCGCGCGCTGGGAAGGCATGTACGACGCGGCCAAGGGTGAGAAGTACTACGCCTCGCTGATGGCCGACAAAAAGGAAGCTGTAGTCGCTGGCGAAACCGCCAAGCGCTGAGCCTGATGGCAGCTTGACCAAGAGCCCCGACCTGTCGGGGCTTTTTGTTGTCTGTGAGATCTTGGGCCGCGTTGCGGCCCTATCGCGACGCAAGGCCCCTCCCACAAGGGCGGGCGTTCACCGATCTTTGTGGGAGCGGCCTTGTGTCGCGATACGAGGGCGCAGCCTTCGCCTGCGATCGCCAGTCAGGGGCTGCGATACGCTATCATTCGGGCATTTTTCAGGGGGTACACGCGGATGCTCAACGGCCTTTGGCTTGGCTTTTTCCTGGTGGCGGCGGTGTCCGCCCTGGCCCAATGGCTGGTAGGCGGCAACGCTGGCATCTTCGCGGCAATGGTCGAAAGCATCTTTGCCATGGCCAAGCTGTCGGTCGAGGTGATGGTGCTGCTGTTCGGCACCCTGACCCTGTGGCTGGGCTTTCTGAAGATCGCCGAGAAGGCCGGTATCGTCGAATGGTTGGCCAAGGTGCTGGGCCCGCTGTTTGCCCGCCTGATGCCTGAGGTACCGCCCGGCCACCCTGCCCTGGGCCTGATTACCATGAACTTCGCCGCCAACGGCCTGGGCCTGGACAACGCCGCCACGCCGATTGGCCTGAAGGCCATGCGCGCACTGCAGGAGCTGAACCCCAGCAGCACCACCGCGAGCAACGCGCAGATCCTGTTCCTGGTGCTCAACGCCTCGTCGCTGACGCTGCTACCGGTCACCATCTTCATGTACCGGGCCCAGCAGGGCGCGCCCGACCCGACCATGGTGTTCCTGCCAATACTGCTGGCGACCAGCGTCTCGACCCTGGTCGGCCTGCTGTCGGTGGCTGTGATGCAGCGTTTGCGTCTGTGGGACCCGGTGGTGCTTGCCTACTTCATCCCCGGCGCTTTGCTGCTGGGCGGTTTCATGGCGTTTCTTGGCACCCTGTCGGCCGCCGCGCTGGCTAGCCTGTCATCGATCCTGGGCAACCTCACGCTGTTTGGCGTGATCATGCTATTCCTGGTGATTGGCGCCATGAGGCGGGTGAAGGTGTATGAAGCCTTTGTCGAAGGCGCCAAGGAAGGCTTCGACGTGGCCAAGAACCTGCTGCCGTACCTGGTGGCGATGCTGGTGGCGGTGGGTGTGCTGCGCGCCTCTGGCGCCCTGGAGCTGGCCCTGGACGGTATCCGTCATGCGGTGAACTGGATGGGCCTGGATACCCGCTTCGTCGAGGGCCTGCCCACCGCGCTGGTCAAGCCGTTCTCCGGCAGCGCAGCTCGGGCCATGCTGATCGAGACCATGCAGACCCAAGGCGTGGACAGCTTCCCGGCCCTGGTAGCGGCAACGATTCAAGGCAGCACCGAAACCACCTTCTACGTACTGGCCGTGTACTTTGGCGCCGTGGGCATCCAGCGCGTGCGCCATGCGGTGGGTTGCGCACTGCTGGCCGAGTTTTCCGGGGTGATTGCGGCGATTTTCATCTGCTACTGGTTCTTCGCCTGAACCTTCAGTTGAGCCTGGTTGGCCTTGCCAATGGTCCAACCCACCACCTGCCCCACCAGCTGGTCGCTGGCCTGGCCGAATCCGGCGACCACCGCTGACACCTGCTTGTCGGCCAGCGGCTGGCGGATCTCGAAGCGCTTGCTGGCCAGGATACGCTGGGTGCGGCCCTGGACCAGACGCGCGTCGTAGCGGATCACCACCTCCACTGCCCCGCCCGGGCGGTATTCACTCTGAAACGCCTGCAGCTCGCCAGCCAGCTCGTAGTCGGCCTGCAGGTTGCTGTCGTCGGCGCTCAGGCGCTGCACCTGGCCGTCGCGCTGAAAACCATCGAGCAGGCGGTTGCGCAGCAGCACCGGGGCCGCATCGCTCCAGCGCGCGCCCTTGTAACTGCTGACCACATCGCCCTGCGGGATGACGGCAATGCGCGGACCCGCCAGCACTTCACTGGCCAGCGGCTTGTTCAGGCGCAAGGACCAGTCCAGCGGCGCCGCCGTGCGGCTGGGCTGGTTTACCGGCAGGCGATAGAGGTCGAAGGGTTCGGTCTTGGGCAGGATTGAGCAGGCACTGGCCAGGCTAAGCGCGGCCGCGAGGGCCAGCAGGCGCATCGACGGTTTCATGGCTGGAACTCCTTGTTGTTGTCGCGGCCGAGCAGGTAGCCGCTCGGGTCGGCCTCCAGTTGCCGGGAAATGCCTTTTAGCGCGTTGAGGGTTTCGCGCAGCTCGCGAATGGCTGGGGTGAGCTGGTTCAGGCCCTGGGCGCCATCGCCGATGGCCTCGCTGTTGTTTTTCAGCAAGTTGTTGATGGTGGCAGTGCTTTCGGCCAAGGACTGCATGGCCTGTTCGGCACTGCCGATTGCCTGCTTGCCATCGCTGGCCAGCAGGCCGTTGGCATTGCGCATCAGTGCCTGGGTTTCGGCCAACGTGGCACTGGCCTGCTTGCCCACCTGCACCAGTTGCTCGATGGCCTGGGCGATGCTGCCGTGCTGGCCGGCGAAGGCACCCGTGGTCTTGTCGAGGTTGGCCAGGGTGCTGCTGAGGTGGCCGATGTTGTCCTCGGAGAACATCTGGTTGGCGTTGTGCAGCAGCAGGTTGATGTTGGTGACCAGGTCACTGCTGTCGTTGAGCAGTCGCGAGATCGGCGATGGCGAGGCAATGATCACCGGCAGCTTGCCATCCTTGCCTTTCAGTTCCGGGCTTTGGGGGGTGCCGCCGCTGAGCTGGATGAACGAGTTGCCTGTCACGCCGGCCAGGGTCAGCTTGGCCTGGGTGTCTTCTTTTACCGGGGTGTCGCCGCTCAGGCGCACCCGGGCCAGTACCCGGCGCGGGTCTTTCGGGTCCAGTCGCAGGGTGGATACATCGCCGACCTTGATGCCGTTGTACTGCACCGGGCTGCCGCGCGACAGACCGGAAACGGCTTCGTTGAACACCACTTCGTAATCCTTGAAGGCGTCATCGACGCTGGACTTGGTCAGCCAAAGGCCGAACAGCATGGCACCAGCCACCACCAGGACGGTGACCAGGCCGATAAGAACGTGATGGGCTCGGGTTTCCATTGCTCAGCGCTCCTGCCCGGCACGGGTGGCGGCCTGCTCGGCGGCGCGCCCGCGTGGGCCGTGAAAGTATTCTTGAATCCAGGCGTCGTTGGTCTGTTCGACCTCGGCCAGCGGGCCGGCCACCAGGACCTTTTTCTGCGACAGCACCGCGATGCGGTCGGTAATGGTGTAAAGGGTGTCGAGGTCGTGTGTGATGAGGAACACCGACAAGCCCAGTGCATCGCGCAGGGTCAGGATCAGCTGGTCGAACGCGGCGGCGCCGATCGGGTCCAGGCCGGCGGTGGGCTCGTCGAGAAACAGGATGTCCGGGTCCAGTGCCAGGGCACGGGCCAGCGCTGCACGCTTGATCATGCCCCCCGACAGCGAGGACGGGTACTTGTCGGCGGCGGAAATGGGCAACCCGGCCAGGGCCAGCTTCACGCCGGCCAGGTGCTCGGCATCGGCGCGGGACAGCCCGGCGTGTTCGATCAACGGCAACGCTACGTTCTCGGTGACGGTAAGCGAAGAGAACAGCGCGCCCTTCTGGAACAGCACGCCGAAGCGCCGTTCCACCAGCGAGCGCTGCTCTTCGCCAAGGCCCGCGAGGTCCTGGCCGAACACCTTGATCAGCCCCTCATTGGGCCGGCGCAGGCCAATGATGCTGCGCAGCAGTACCGACTTGCCGCTGCCCGAACCGCCGACCACGGCCAGGATTTCACCACGGTACAGGTCCAGGTCCAGGTTTTCATGCACAACCTGGGAGCCGAAGCGGTTGCAGATGCCGCGGGCTTCGATCACTTTTTCCCGGTCACTCACCAGCCCATCTCCATGAAGAACAGGGCGGCCACGGCGTCCAGCACGATGACCACGAAAATTGACTGCACCACCGCCGAGGTGGTGTGTGCGCCCACCGATTCGGCGCTCCCGCTGACCTTGAAGCCTTCGAGGCAGCCGATGGCGGCGATCAGGAAGGCAAAGAACGGCGCCTTGGCCAGGCCCACCAGGAAGTGTTGCACGCCGATATCGCTTTGCAGCAGCGACAGGAACATGGCCGGTGAGATGTCCAGCGACAGGGCGCAGACCACTGCGCCGCCGACGATGCCGCAGATCATCGCGATGAAGGTGAGCAAGGGCAGCGTAATCAGCAACGCCAGTACCCGTGGCACCACCAGCAGCTCCATGGGGTTCAGGCCCAGGGTGCGGATGGCGTCGATTTCTTCGTTGGCCTTCATCGAGCCGATCTGCGCGGTGAAGGCGCTGGCGGTGCGGCCGGCCATGAGGATGGCGGTCAGCAGCACGGCGAACTCGCGCAGGAACGAGAACGCCACCAGGTCGACGGTGAAAATGGTCGCGCCGAACGCGGCCAGCACCGTGGCACCGAGGAAGGCCACCACCGCGCCTACCAGGAAGGTCAGCAAGGCGACGATAGGGGCTGCGTCCAGCCCGGTCTGCTCGATGTGTGCAACAACCGGCGTGAGGCGCCAGCGGTGCGGTGTGAGGGCGCGGCGCAGCAGGGTTTCGAGGATGACCCCGATGAAGCCCAGCAACTGCATGGAGTCTTGCCACAGGGTGCCGACGGCACGGCCGATGCGTTCCAGCAGCATCAGCAGTACGTTGCGCTCGGGCTCCTTGACCGGGATGCAGTAGTCCTGGACCGAGCAGTAGACGTTCTTGAGCAGTGCGCGGCTGGCTTCGGGCAGGTCTTCGGTGCAGTGTGACAGGCGCTCGGAGCCAAGCAGCTCGGCCAGAAGCGATGCCCCGGCGGTGTCCAGGCGGCCCAGTTGGCTGAGATCGGCGACGGTGTCGGCAGGGTATTGGGCGCGCAGCTGCTCGCTCTCGCGCCTGAGGCTGGCGTAGTGCGCCAGGGTCCAGTCACCGGTTATGCGCAGGCAGGCCGGTTGGCTGCTGGCGTCCAGGGTGGCGCTGGGGGTGGTCATAGGCTCCATGCAATTGACTCGGCGCTAAGGCTTAGGGGCTGATCATAGCGCAGCGGGCATGGGCTGTTTGGTGATTATGTGCTGTGTGTTGATGCCCCGGGGGCGCATAGCGCCCCCTTTCATTTACTGCGCTGGCGTGTCGTCGACCACCTTGAAGCGCAGTACGCCAATCACCTGGCCATCTTCGGTCAGCACCCTGACCTGCCATTTGCCCACCGGGTTTGGCGGGAAGTTCTGCTTGTGGGTCCAGGCCCGGTAGCCTTCCTTGCGCCCGCCGTGGATGTCCAGGGCGATGCGGTCAACTTCCTTACCGTCCTTTTGCCACACATGGTAGATCCGCTCGTTCAGGCCGCGGGGTGCGTTGATGGCGGTGTAGGCGTACAGGCCACTGC
Organism: Pseudomonas putida NBRC 14164; assembly: GCF_000412675.1. Taxonomy (NCBI): domain Bacteria; kingdom Pseudomonadati; phylum Pseudomonadota; class Gammaproteobacteria; order Pseudomonadales; family Pseudomonadaceae; genus Pseudomonas; species Pseudomonas putida. The sequence goes on from NC_021505.1 coordinate 143,950, forward strand.
TGCGGATGCGGCTGGCGGCAATCTCGTCCAGCGACTCGCCTGGCTGGCGGTTCAGCACTTCGGTACTCACCGCCACCTCGGTCATCCACAGGGTGGCTGGCGGTACCCAGGAGCGCAGCAGCCAGCCCCCGGCACCGACCGACAGGGTAACCAGTACCAGCGCCACGGCGCGGCGCCAGTTGTTGATCGGGAAGCTGCTGGCCAGGCTGGGGAACGACAGGGCCATGGCCGCGATCAGGGCCAGCTTGAAGCTTTGCGCGGTGGTCAGATGCAGGATGATCGGCAGTGCGGTCAGCAGGGCGGCGAACAGCGTCAGGGTATGCAGCGCCAGGAACAGCCAGCGCCGCGGTGCCAGCCACTTGTAGTACAACGGGTCGATGATCGAAATCAGGCCCGCGGCGCCGAGCAAGCCGGTGAATACCAGCTGGCCGCTGTTCCAGGTGGTGGTGATGAAGAAGAACGGCAGCACGAAGAACAGCGTTTCCTGGTGGATCATCTGCGTCGCGTAGCGCAACAGCGGCTGCGGGATTTCGCGGTTGAAGGTGCGGGCGAACAGGCCGGTGAGGGTGTTTTCCAGCATCAGCCAGACCCAGCTGACCAGCATGAGTACGGCAACCCAGCTGGCCAGGCCGGCCTGGCGGTCGACCAGGATGAAGCTGCCGATACCGGAGAGGAAACCGCCGAGCGCGATGATGCCGGGGTAGCGTTTGAGCAGTTCGATGATGCGCTGGACGATATGGGGGATTTGGGGCATTGGGGGCTACAACAGAAAGGGTGAGGTGGCTGTACGGCCCCTTCGCGGGCTTGCCCGCTCCCATAGGGTTCGGCGCTAACGCCCGCGAAGGGGCCGGTACTGGCAAAAGGATACCGCCGATTCACCGCTCCCGTGTAGCACCACTCGGCCGTTCAGGCCCATGCCGTCGCCAGCGCAGCAACCCTGCCGCCAGGATCAGCCCCACAAGCAAGGCGGCCAGCCCGTAAAGCTCGTCGTAGCCAAGCAACGGCTTCTCGATACGCAGGTAGCCCTCTTCCCTGAGCAGTTCTTTCAGCGCCGCGTTGGCCTGTTCCAGGCTGACCTGGCGCAGCTTGCGCACCGGGTTGGCAAAACGCCCGTCGGTATAGTCGTTCAGCGCGCCCCAGTAATAGTCGGCCAGGGCGCTGTTGCCTTGGGTGCTCCAGCTCTCCTTGGCGACGCTAGCGTCCTTGATGCGGGCGAAGGTGTCCGGGTCCAGGCCTTCCTTGCGCAGGTGCTCGAACAGGGCCTGCATTACCTTTACCGCCTTGTCGATGTCATCGCGCTCAAGGTCGGCGTTGAGGCTGAGCAGGCCGGTGTCGCCAAAGCTCTCGCGCTGCACCGATGGACCGTAGGACAGCCCGTTGCGCAGGCGTAGCTGGTCGTACAGCGCCCAGTCCAGGTAGCGCGACAGCAGGTCGAGGGTGGCCTGGTGGTCGTTGTCCAGCACCGGCTCGATGAACAGCCAGTGCAGTTTGACGCTGTCACCCAGCCAGCCCCGGGTCAGGTGGCGACGTTGTTCGGCCTGGTGGGTGATGCTCTCCAGGTTGCGGCGCTCCTCCGGTTCGGTGGCTGGCAGTTCGCCAAAGGTCCGTTCCAGATAAGCCGGCAGCAGCCGGTCGAGGCCGCCGACCATGATCAGGGTCATGTTGTTGGCCGCGTACCAGCGGTCACGCAAGGCTTGCACCTGCTCCAGGGTCATGTCGTCGATATTGGAGCGCTCCGGGCATTTCAGGCCCAGCTCGGTGGCCAGCTGATCGCTGGCGGGGTGGCCGATGTCCTGGCGGTCGAGCCAGCGCTGCAGGTGGCCATAATGGCCGCCATCTTCGCGTTCGATGATGCGCTTGGCGGTGACCAGGGCCTTGGCATCGATAGGGGTGTCGCGGATGACCGCCAGCAGCAGGTCGAGTACCTTGCGCTGGTTGCGCGCCGGGGCTTCGATCACGAAGGTGGTGTCGGCGCTGCTGGTATAGGCGTTCCACTCGCCGCCCAGCGTTTGCAAACGCTCTTCCAGGCCGCCCTCGCCTGTTTCGTCGATGCCGCTGAACAGCAGGTGCTCAAGCAGGTGCGGCAGTTCTTTCTGCTCGCAATCGAAGTCGTCCAGGCCGACCCCGACCACCAGGCGGATCGCCACATGGTCACGCTCGTAGCCGTCTTTCAGGATGACCTGCAGGCCGTTGGGCAGCAGGTAGCCCTCAACGCGTGAGCGGTCGAGGGCCAATGAGGACAGGCTGCAGATCAGCAGACAAACGAACATCAGGCAACGCATGGGCGAGCGAGAATCCTCTGGTAGGCAAAATCAGGGCAGACGGGCTTCGTCCGGCACGCTGTCGAGCATCAGGCCGCCGGTGTCCGAGCCGCCCAGTACCACATAGGCACTGCTGCAGAACAAAGAGTTCAACCGCTTCATGTCGGCAATCAGCTCCAAGTGTAGCGAACTGGTCTCGATACTTTGCACCACCTTACGCTGCAAGCGGCTGACATGGGCGTGCGCCAAGCGCCGTTCCTGGGCGCGAAAACGGCGTTTTTCACGCAGCAGCAAGCGGGCGCTCTCCGGGTCGGCACTGAGAAACACCGACAGACCCAGGCGCAGGTTGGCCAGTAATTGCTCCTGCAGGCCGGTGAGCTCTTCCAGGCCTGTCTGGGAAAACTCCCGGCGCTGGCTGGTTTTCTGCTGCTGGACCTTGCGTAGCATGCGCTCGATCAGGTCGCAGGCCAGCTTGAGGTTGATCGCCAGCTCGATGATCTCGGCCCAGCGGCGGTTGTCCGGCTCGCTGAGGTCCTCGCGCGACATTTGCGCCAGGTACAGCTTGATCGCGCTGTACAGCGCTTCGGCGTCTTCGCCCAGGACGCGGACCTGCTGCGGCAGGGCGGTCTGGGTGCCGCGCAGGGCACCGAGCACGGCTTCGAGCAGGCTGTCGACGATATCGCCCAGGCGCAGGGTTTCGCGGCAGGCGTTGGCCAAGGCCAGGCTGGGCGTTTCCAGTGCCGAGGCGTCGAGGTGGCGTGGGCGCACTTGTCCGTTGCCGGCTTCGCGCTCGGGCAGCAGGGTATTGCATAGCCGGCCCATCAATTTGACTGTGGGTAGCATGAGCAGGCAGCGCAGTGTGTTGTAGAGCAGGTGGAAGCCGATCACCAGCTCTTGCGGGCTGAAGCTGAGGGAGTCCATCCACTCCACCAGCGGGTGCAGCACGGGAATGATCAGCAGCAGGCCGAGCAGCTTGTACAGCAGGCTGCCCAAGGCCACCCGGCGCCCGGCGGTGTTCTGCATGCTGGTGCTGATGAAGGCCAGCAAGCCACTGCCGATGTTGGCGCCGACCACCAGGCCGATGGCCACCGGCAGGCTGATGACTTCGGCGCCTGCCAACGTTGCGGTGAGCAGCACGGCGGCAAGGCTGGAATAGGAAACCATGGCGAACATGGCGCCGACCAAGGCGTCCAGCATGATGTCGCCGGTTAGTGAAGCGAACAGCACTTTAACGCCTTGGGCATGGGTGATCGGTGCAGCTGCCTGCACGATCAGTTCCAGTGCCAGAATGATCAGGCCAAGCCCGATACCAACCCGGCCCAGTTGGCCTGCCCGTGTCTGTTTGCGCGAGAGGAAGAAGATTACGCCCAGGAAAATCAGCAGCGGTGACAGCCACGACAGGTCGAAGGTCAGTACACGGGCCATCAGCGCGGTACCCACATCGGCACCCAGCATGATCGCCAGGGCCGGGGTCATGGCCATCAGGCCCTGACCGACGAAAGATGTGACCAACATGGCCGTGGCGTTACTGCTCTGCACCATGGCGGTGACCAGAATGCCGGCGATGAACGCCAGCGGTCGCTTGTCCATGTTCTGGCTGATGATGCGCCGCAGGTTCGAGCCGAATACCCGGAGGATGCCGGTACGCACGATATGGGTGCCCCAGACCAGAAGCGTCACGGCTGAGAGCAGGTTGAGCAGGGTCAGCATGGCGAAGGCCCCCTGTTGCACTGGCCCACCGGGCCAAGAAAAGATACGTGAGCTTTTGAAGAATTTTCAGTGCTCACTCAAAGCTTTAGTTGTTTTGCGCAGCTGTCGCCAGCTTCGCATGGCTGTCATTTGTTTGAAACCGATCAGACATGAAAAAAGGGCCCTGCGAAGGGCCCTTTCTGTTTTGCACTTCCGGGGGTTATTGACCCGGAATGTCTTTGCGCAGTTTCACCGGGTCTTGCTCTTTGCCCTCTTTGCGGGCTGAGGCGGTGCGCATGCGGATGTTGATGGCTTCCACCGCCAGCGAGAACGCCATGGCGAAGTAGACGTAACCCTTCGGCACGTGCACGTCGAAAGATTCGGCGATCAGTACGGTACCGACCACGATCAGGAACGAAAGTGCGAGCATCTTCAGCGACGGGTGTTTGTCGATGAAATTGCTGATGGCACCGGCGCACAGCATCATCACCAGTACGGCGACAACGATGGCGGCGATCATCACCGGCACGTGGGACACCATGCCCACTGCAGTGATTACCGAGTCCAGCGAGAACACGATGTCGATGATGGCGATCTGGATGATGGTGTAGAAGAACTTGCCACCTGCGCCTTTCGGCTCATCCGGGTTTTCGTCTTCGCCTTCCAGGCCGTGGTAGATCTCTTGCGAGCTCTTCCATAGCAGGAACAGGCCACCGAAGAACAGGATCAGGTCACGCCCGGAGATGCCTTGGCCGAACACCACGAACAGGTCGGCGGTAAGGCGCATGACCCAGGTGATCGACAGCAGCAGCAGGATACGGGTGACCATGGCCAGGGCCAGGCCGAAGATCCGGGTGCGCGGCTGCATGTGCTTGGGCATGCGGCTGACCAGGATCGAGATCATGATGATGTTGTCGATCCCGAGGACGATCTCAAGCGCGGTGAGGGTAAAAAAGGCAACCCAGATTTCCGGGCTGGTCAGCCATTCCATGTAATTTCCTTCGAGCGGTAATGGCAACGCGCCCCGGTCAGGGCGCGTCGCGTAGTTGATACGTCTGTATTAAAGACTACTGAACAGCGGGAAAATCCCCATCAGAAGTGCGGCGAGCATTATGCACAGGCACACCAGCACTGCCCACTTGAGCGTGAAGCGCTGATGATCGCCGAACTCGATGCCGGCCAGGGCCACCAGCAGGTAGGTGGAGGGTACCAGCGGGCTGAGCAGGTGTACCGGTTGCCCGACGATCGACGCACGGGCCATTTCCACCGGGGTGATGCCGTAGTGGCTGGCGGCTTCGGCCAGCACCGGCAATACGCCGTAGTAGAAGGCATCGTTGGACATGAAGAAGGTGAACGGCATGCTCACGATCGCGGTGATTACCGCCAGGTAAGGGCCCAGCGCTTCGGGGATGACGGCCAGCAGGCTCTTGGACATGGCGTCGACCATGCCGGTACCCGACAGGATGCCGGTGAAGATGCCAGCAGCGAAGATCAGCCCGGTCACGGCCAGCACGCTGCCGGCGTGGGCGGCGATGCGGTCCTTCTGCTGCTGCAGGCACGGGTAGTTGACGATCATGGCGATGCTGAAGGCGATCATGAACAGCACGGGCAGTGGCAGCACGCCGGCGATCAGCGCGACCATCAGGGCGGCGGTCAGGGCACCGTTGAAGTACAGCAGCTTGGGCCGGCGTGCCTCCGGGAATTGCGAAACGGTGATTTCGCTGTGATCGATATCGTCGGTCGGCAGGTGCAGTTCGCCCAGGCGGGCACGTTCACGCTTGCCGTACATGTAGGCAATGGCCAGGATCGCCACCACGCCGAACAGCATGGCCGGGATCATCGGCACGAAGATGTCCGAAGGGTCCACATGCAGCGCACTGGCGGCACGGGCGGTCGGGCCACCCCAAGGGGTCATGTTCATCACCCCGCCGGCGAGGATGATGAGGCCGGCCATGATCCGCGGGCTCATGCCCAGGCGGCTGTACATAGGCAGCATGGCGGCGCAGCAGATCATGTAGGTGGTGGCGCCGTCACCGTCGAGCGAGACCACCAGGGCCAGCACGGCGGTACCGACCGAGACTTTCAGCGGGTCGCCCTTGACCAGTTTGAGGATCTTGCGCACGGCCGGGTCGAACAGGCCGGAGTCGATCATCAGGGCGAAGTAGAGGATGGCGAACATCAGCATCACGCCGGTAGGCGCGAGCTTGCTGATGCCTTCGAGCATCATAGGGCCGATCTTGGCGGAGAAACCGCCGAACAGGGCGAACAGGATCGGTACCAGGATCAGTGCGATCAAGGCCGACAGGCGCTTGGTCATGATCAGGTACATGAAGGTGATGACCATGGCAAAGCCGAGGAAGGTCAGCATGGCAATACTCCAGGCGTGGCGCGGCGAAAGGAAAGTCTATTCGGGCGGATCAGCGCGTCAGGCGCTGCGCAGGGAGCATGCGGAGGGGTACTGCAGGAAGGCGGGCACAGGAATACATCAGAATCACCATTGTTGTTGTTGATTGGGCCGGGCGCGGTGTTTACCGGGTGCCCTGGCTGACCGGTCTTGTGCCGGTAGTGGCGGCTATCCTATGAGGGCAAGCTTTCAGCCAGCTTTCGCTGAGGCAAAGGCGACGAGAGGTAGGTGATGCAGAATGTGACCGAAGGGGGCTGCCATTGCGGCGCCTTGCGTTACCGGTTGGAGGGTGACCTGACAGACATTGCCCACTGCCACTGCACGATTTGCCGCCGGGTAAGCGGTGGGCTGGTTGTGACCTGGGTCACCCTGCCCCGTTCGGGGTTTGTGTGGCTGGCGGGTGAACCGAACTGCTATGTGGCACCGGCCAGTTGCAGCCGGTACTTCTGCGGGCAGTGTGGGGCGCACGTCGCGCTGGTGACCACGCACAGCCCTGAGACGATCGACGTGACGGTGGCGACGCTGGATCACCCGGAGCGGGTGCGGGCCAGCCGGCATATCTGGGTGGGCAGCCGGTTGCCGTGGTTGCATCTGGATGAGGATTTGCCAGAAGAGGAAGGCGAAAGCCAGTAAGCAATTGTGCTGGTGCTGCAGGCCCTATCGCCGGCAAGCCAGCTCCTACAGGTACTGCGCAATATTCAAGGCCTGTGCAGAATTTGTGGGAGCTGGCTTGCCGGCGATAGGGCCGGTACAGCCATGCTTACAATTGCAGGCCACCCGCAGCTTTGTGCAGCGCCCGCAAATGCTCACCGATCTGCTTCACATTGGCCTCGACCGCGGCAATTTCCTTGGCCCGTGAGGGTTCCAGCAGCGCCCTCACCTCTTTGTCCAGGCTGGTGCTCAAGCGCAGCAGCTGCGCCTGGCGTTCGCTGCTGACCTGCTCGAGGTGCTTGCGCTCTTCGGGTTGCGGCAGCCCGTAGCCCTTGGCATCGAGCAACTCTGCCGGGCGGCTGAGGAAACCACTGTTGGCGAGCATCTGCTTGAGGGTGGCGTCAGCTTTGTTGATGCTGCCATCTTTCAGCGCCGCGGCATTCAGGTAACGTTGCTTGACCTCGTCCTGGGCCAGCAGCAGTTGCCGGCGCAAGCTGGCTTGTTCAAGCAGCAGCAACGCAGCGCTGGTGCGCAGGTCGGCCTTGGCGAACCAGGGGCGGCGCTGTTCGGCATCCTGGGCCAGCCAGTCTTCAACCAGGGCCTGCTTGATCGGCAGCTGTTTCCTCAGTACCTCGAACATGGCCTGGTAGCGGTCGCGGTACGAGTCGAAGCGGTAGCCCAGGCGCAACGCCTCGCGTGGGTCGTCGAGTACGCTGGTGTCGGCCAGCCCCCTGCCCTTGAGCACGGCCAGCAAACCGTTGGGCATGATGCTGTCGAGGTCGTTCAGGCGTGGGTTGGCGGTGCCGCTGCGCAGCAGTTTCAGTGACTCCACCGCACAGTTGTTGGACAGGAACCAATAGTTGCCGTCATAGCTCCAGTGCATCTCGGCGGCCTGACGCACCAGGTTCTCGACTTCATCGCGGCTGAGCTTCAGGGGTACCGAGGCCAGGCTACGCAGTTCGGTCTTGGTGTATTCATCGATCACCTGGCCCAGCGGCAGTACGAACAATCGCGAGGGGTAGACACCGATCAGGCCGTCCCAGCTGGACAGCTGCACGTCGTTGACGAAGGCGCGGTACGACAGCACCAGGCTCTGGTCGAGGTCCAGGCGGCAGTCCGGCCCGCGTGGGCGGCCGGGCTTGCAGATCACCAGGCGCAGCATGCTGTGGCCCCACCGGCTGACCAGGTTCTGGTTGGCTTCGGCCAGCAGGTAATCCACTTCATACACCCGCTCGGGGTCGATTTCACCCAGCGGCTGGCGGGCGAAGTCGCTGCCCGCGTTGATGAACGGCAGGCCCTTGGCGCAAGTGTCCTGTTGGGGTGCCCAGCCGAAATGTTCGCGCAGGTATTGGTTGAGTGCCGGGCGGCGGCAGCCGTAGCTCGGGTCGAGGAGGAAGTACTCCATGTTGACCGCGATGTACTCCTTGGGGCTGCTCAGCTCATAGCTGTCGGGGCTGCGCACGAACTGGCCATTGTGCTGTTCGCGCTCCCCGCGTCGGCCCACGTATTGCTGCCAGCCGGCCAGGTCGAGCAGGCGCGGGTCGTCGCTGAGGGTGAAGCGGCGCTCGGCCTGGCCGCGGCATTCTTCGGGCAGGCCAATCTTGCCCAGTGTGCCTTGCTGGCGCTTGCAGCGGGCAATCAGCGAATTCTCGGCACCGGTCCACAGGCGGGCACGGTCGTAGATATGGGTGAGCTCGTGCAGCACGGTGGCCAGCAGCTCCTCACGTACCGTGCCATGCGGGCGGTTGGTGCGCTCGGTGGCGGCGCTGCCATCGGTGAGGCCGGGCAGCAGGCGACGGTTGAGTTCGAGTGTGGACACCAGCGATGCCTGGCCGTAGGCGTCGGCAGGCATGTTGTCGCTCCAGCTGACCCGCACGCGGCGGTCCAGCTGTTGCTTGAAGCGCGGAGGCAGCTTGCCCATGGCCTCGTCGAGCAGGGCCTGGGTGGCTTGGGTTTGTTGGGGGTCAAGGCCGGATGCCTGCAGCTCAAGCTGCAGGTCGGCCAATGCGGGTGTGCCGAGCAGCGTCAGGACGCAGCCGAGCAGCCAGGCACGTATGCGGTTCACAGCGCGAGGATGGCTTCAGCCAGTACCTGATCGCTGGCACTGCGGGCTTCTGGCACACGCTCGCGCAGGGTGCTGAAGGCGGCCTCGAGCTGGACACCGCGAATGTCACCATTGCTGGCGACGAAGCTGGCGGCGTCATCGTGGGCTTCGCGTACCACTTTGGAGTCGCGAATGGATGTGGTGGTGTCTGAGGTGAAGTCGATCGAGCGGCCAAAGGCACGCACGATGATGTTGCTGGTGGCCACCAAGGTCTGTGCATGGGCCAGGTCGGCCAGCAGCAGCATGCCGAGGGTAGCGGCAATCAGCGGTTTACGCATGGAGCATCTCCGAAAAAATACAGGGAGTCAGATGTAGTTATTGGACGAGAATCGCCTGCGCCAGTTCCAGGTCGCCGACGGCGTGCTGTGAACAATTGTGGCGTAATGATTCCAGCGCGGCCTCCAGCCGCACGCCGCGGATCTGGCCGTCGCTGGCAACGAAGGCAGCCGCATCGTCGCGCGCCTGGCGTACCAGCTTGCGATCAAACGGTGCGGTGGTGACCTGGCTGGTGACATAGCCGGTGATGACCAGGCTTTGCGTGGTGGTATCCATGGCATGGGCACTGGCCATGCCGGCAACGGAGAACAGCAGCGGCAACAGATAACGCATGGGCTCTACAACGGCTCGGAACGTGGGCGGCAAAGTTGGGTGCGGCTGTGCTCGGGGTGACCAGCACAGCTGAACGGCTCAACCGGGCTCAGAGCGCCAGGATGGCCTGGGCCAGTTGCGCGTCGCTGGCCTGCAGCGCCGGCATCTGCGAGCGGATGTGCAGGAAAGCGCTCTCCAGCTTGGCACCGCGGATGTCGCCTTGGCTGCCAACGAAGCTGGCGGCGTCGTCACGGGCGGCCTGCACGATCTTGTCGTCTTTGAAAGACGAGGAGATATCGGAAGTGGCATCGGTGGATGCGGCTACTGCGCCAACGACGGCGTCGGTGGTGACAACGAAGCTGGTGGCGTGTGCGGTGCCGGCCAGGCTCAGCATCAGGGCGGTGCCACTCAGGTATTTACGGGACATGATGGTGAACTCCTGGACTAGGATCGGGTGGTTCTGTTTATCGGACGCTCATACAGGGCGTCGCGGTACGTTTAACAGCGGCTTTCAATAGACAGCTAAGGCAAGCGTATCACGCGCCGTTGTTTGTGGAAGTTAATGAACGGCACGCCAACTAACTGTACCTGCTTTATTCGAATATTTCTAAAACTGTACTGGTCTAACTGAAACGGCTCTAGCCTGCGGCCTGGGAATAAAAAAACCCGTTGCAGTCACCTGCAACGGGTTTGGGAATTCGCGGTGCCAGCGAAGCCGGCAAGCCGGAGCTTAGCGCCAGAAAGGCTTGCTCAGCTCTTCGTAACGCTGCGACTCGCTGATACCGGCGTCAGCCAGCAGGCGGCCGTCCAGGCGAGCCAGTTGACGGCGGCTGGCCATACGGCGCTGCCACAGCAGCAGGGTCGACAGTGCGCGCAGGGGCAGCGAGGCGTTGGATTGCTGGGCGTTGCTTTCAAAAACCAGACCGGAACTGAGGGTACGTTCCATGATGCTTCATCCTTCCGCTTATGGCGGGATTAGGTAGTGATTTAACTGATGCCAATGATCCTCCTCTGTTGTCCATAACAGTAGATACAGTTCTGTTGAAAGACGATGGCTCAGTTAACTGTGTAACCCTACTGTTGCACTCGAAAATGGCGCAACTGTACTGGTCTGCACGAATATGGTGCATTTTAAGGTCGTGAGAAGGTTTTGAACGGCAGGGACCGGCACAAAACCGGTACAGTAGAACAGTTTATGTCGAGGTAGATGACCCAACTGTGTAGCACAGGCTTGTAGGGGTGGCCTTGTGTCGCGATAGGGCCGCAGAGCGGCCCCAGTATTGCGATGTCACAGCTGAGTTGGAGGCGCTGCTGTGCAGCCCATCTGCATCAGCTAGCCAGCATGCGCCCGGTTTCTTCCAGGTTCTCGTGCCAGCTCAGCGCTTCACGCAGGATGTGCGGAGTGTGGCCGCCACGCTGGCAGGCGCGATCGAAGTAATCGTTCAGCGCAGCGCGGTAGTCTGGGTGCACGCAGTTGTCGATGATCGCCCGTGCCCGCTCGCGCGGCGCCAGGCCACGCAGGTCGGCCAGGCCTTGCTCGGTGACCAGGATGTCCACGTCGTGCTCGGTGTGGTCGACATGGCTGACCATCGGCACCACGCTGGAGATCGCGCCGCCTTTGGCAATCGACTTGGTGACGAATACGGCCAGGTGGGCGTTGCGGGCGAAGTCACCCGAGCCGCCGATGCCGTTCATCATCCGGGTACCGCACACGTGGGTGGAGTTGACGTTGCCGTAGATATCGAACTCCAGGGCGGTGTTGATACCAATGATGCCCAAGCGACGAACCACTTCCGGGTGGTTGGAGATTTCTTGCGGGCGCAGCACCAGCTTGTCCTTGTACCGCTCCAGGTTGCCGAAAACGTCGGCATTGCGGCGGCCGGACAAGGTGATCGAGCTGCCCGACGCGAAGCTCAGCTTGCCGGCGTCGATCAGGTCGAAGGTGGAGTCCTGCAGTACTTCGGAGTACATGGTCAGGTCTTCGAACGGCGACTCGATCAGGCCGCACATCACGGCGTTGGCGATGCTGCCGATACCGGCTTGCAGCGGGCCGAGCCTGTTGGTCATGCGGCCGGCTTCAACTTCATTCTTGAGGAAGTTGATCAGGTGGTCGGCGATGCCTTGGGTTTCGTCATCTGGCGGCAGTACGGTGGACGGTGAGTCCGGCTGGTTGCTGATGACAATGCCGACAATCTTGGCCGGGTCGATCGGAATGGCGGTGCTGCCGATGCGGTCATCGACCTTGACCAGCGGGATTGGCGTGCGGGTCGGGCGGTAGGTCGGGATATAGATGTCGTGCAGGCCTTCGAGGTTGGGGTTGTGCGAGAGGTTGATCTCGACAATCACCTGCTTGGCAAAGATCGCGAAGCTGGCCGAGTTGCCTACCGACGTGGTTGGCACGATGTGGCCTTGTTCGGTGATGGCCACGGCTTCGATGACAGCGATGTCCGGCAGCTTCAGCTGCTGGTTACGCAATTGTTCGACGGTTTCCGACAGGTGCTGGTCGATGAACATCACCTGGCCGTCATTGATGGCCTTGCGCAGGGTGCTGTCGACCTGGAACGGCATGCGGCGAGCCAGCACGCCGGCCTCGGTCAGTTGCTTGTCCAGGTCGTTGCCCAGGCTGGCGCCGGTCATCAGGCTGATTTTCAGTGGCGACTGCTTGGCACGTTCGGCCAGTGCATGCGGTACGGCCTTGGCTTCGCCGGCGCGGGTGAAACCGCTCATGCCGACGGTCATGCCGTCCTCGATCAGACCAGCGGCATCAGCCGCACTCATTACCTTGCTGTGCAGGGAGGACAAGCGGATACGATCACGGTACATGGATTGTTATCTCGGGCTACTGAAACTACTGCAGCGCAGTCTAGAGATTTAGCCCATTGCCGTCCCACGACCATGGTCGTATGAGAAGCCTTGAAGTAGAGCCGTTGATCCGGATCAATAAAAGGAAAGCCCCGGCTGAATCTGACCGGGGCTTCCTTTATATCAGTTGGTTTGCAGCGGCGGTTTTCACTCCACCGCCTTGACCATGTCTTCGATGACCTTCTTGGCGTCACCGAACACCATCATGGTCTTGTCCAGGTAGAACAGTTCGTTATCCAGGCCGGCATAGCCGCTGGCCATGGAGCGCTTGTTGACGATGATGGTCTTGGCCTTGAACGCTTCTAGGATCGGCATGCCGGCGATTGGCGATTTGGGGTCATTCTTCGCCGCCGGGTTGACCACGTCGTTGGCACCCAGCACCAGCACCACGTCGGCCTGGCCGAACTCGGCGTTGATGTCGTCCATCTCGAACACCTGATCGTACGGCACCTCGGCCTCGGCCAGCAGCACGTTCATGTGCCCGGGCATGCGCCCCGCCACCGGGTGGATGGCATACTTCACGGTCACGCCGTTGTGGGTCAGCTTCTCGGTCAGCTCCTTCAGCGCGTGCTGGGCACGGGCCACCGCCAGGCCATAGCCCGGGACGATGATCACGCTGTCGGCGTTGCTGAGCAGGAAGGTGGCATCGTCGGCCGAACCGGACTTCACCGGGCGTTGCTCTTTCGAGCCTTGAGCGGCGCCGGCGTCGGTATCGCCGCCAAAGCCACCGAGGATGACGTTGAAGAACGACCGGTTCATCGCCTTGCACATGATGTACGAGAGGATGGCACCGGACGAACCCACCAGCGAGCCTGCGATGATCAGCATCGAGTTGTTCAGGGAGAAGCCGATACCGGCGGCTGCCCACCCCGAATAGCTGTTGAGCATCGACACCACCACCGGCATGTCGGCGCCGCCGATCGGGATGATGATCAGCACGCCCATGACGAAGGCCAGGGCCAGCATCAGGGTGAAGGCGCTGTAATGACCGGTGAAGGTGAACAGCAGGCCCAGGGCGATGGTGGTCAGGCCGAGGATCAGGTTCAGCTTGTGCTGGCCGGGGAACTGTACCGGGGCGCCCTGGAACAGGCGGAACTTGTACTTGCCCGACAGCTTGCCGAAGGCGATCACCGAACCGGAGAAGGTGATTGCACCGATTGCAGCGCCGAGGAACAGCTCCAGGCGGTTGCCGGTGGGGATCGGGTCGCTGATTGCGGCAACGATGCCCATCGACTGCGGCTCCAGCACGGCGGCAATGGCGATGAACACCGCAGCCAGGCCGATCATGCTGTGCATGAAGGCGACCAGTTCCGGCATCTTGGTCATCTCGACGCGCTTGGCCATGATCGAACCGGCAGTACCACCGACCAGCAGGCCGACGATGACGTAGCCAATACCCGCGGTAGCCAGCTCGGCCCCCAGCTTATAGATGAGGCCAACCGTGGTGAGCATGGCGATGCCCATGCCGATCATGCCGAACAGGTTGCCGCGCCGCGACGTGGTCGGGTGCGACAGGCCCTTGAGCGCCTGGATGAAGCAGACCGAAGCGACCAGGTACAGAAGTGTTACCAGATTCATGCTCATGCTTACTTCTGCCCCTCGTTCTTGGCTTTCTTCTTGAACATCTCAAGCATGCGGCGGGTGACCAGGAAGCCACCGAACACATTGACCGCGGCCAGGGCCACGGCGAGGGTGCCCATCAGCTTGCCGGCAGGGGTCACGGTGAGGGCGGCGGCCAGCATGGCACCGACGATCACGATGGCAGAAATGGCGTTGGTCACGGCCATCAGCGGCGTGTGCAGTGCCGGGGTGACGTTCCACACCACGTGGTAGCCCACATAGATGGCCAGCACGAAGATGATGAGGTTGTAGATGCCATGGGAAATCAGCATGTCTTCCATTGTCGTGCTCCTTAGCCGTTCTTGCGGACGACTTGACCATCACGGCACATGAGGCAGGCCGCGACGATGTCGTCTTCGAGGTTGATGACCAGCGCGCCGTCTTTGTCGAACAGCAGCTTCATGAAGTCCAGCAGGTTGCGCGCATACAGCGCCGAAGCATCGGCACCCAGCTGGGCCGGCAGGTTGGTCGGGCCGACGATCGTCACGCCGTTTTCCTTTACCACCTGATCAGCAACGGTGAGCGGGCAGTTACCACCCTGCGCTGCAGCGAGGTCGATGACCACCGAGCCGGGCTTCATCTGCGCAACGGTTTCGGCGCTGAGCAGCGTGGGTGCCTTGCGGCCTGGGATCAGCGCCGTGGTGATGACGATATCCGCTTGCCTGGCGCGCTCGTGCACCGCCTGGGCCTGGCGTTGCATCCAGCTGGCGGGCATGGGGCGGGCGTAACCGCCGACGCCTTCAGCGCACTCACGTTCCTCATCGGTCTCGTAAGGCACGTCGATGAACTTGGCACCCAGCGACTCGATCTGCTCCTTCACGGCCGGGCGTACGTCGGACGCTTCGATCACTGCACCCAGGCGTTTGGCGGTGGCGATGGCCTGCAGGCCGGCAACACCCGCCCCCAGGATCAGCACGCGCGCGGCCTTCACGGTACCGGCGGCGGTCATCAGCATGGGCATGAAGCGTGGGTAGTAATGGGCAGCCAGTAGCACGGCCTTGTAACCGGCGATGTTGGCCTGCGACGACAGCACGTCCAGGCTCTGCGCCCGCGAGGTGCGTGGCGCGGCTTCCAGGGCGAAAGCGGTGATGCCGCGTTCGGCCATCTTGCCGATCAGCTCGCTGTTGAAGGGGTTGAGCATGCCCGCCAGCAGGCTGCCACTGTTGATCAGGGCCAGCTCCTGGTCGTTGGGAGCGACCACCTTGAGTACCAATTGGGCGCCGTAGGCATCGGCTGCGCTCCCAAGGGAAGCGCCCACGGCCTCATAGGCACTGTCCGGAATGCTGGCGTTGAGCCCTGCCCCCCGTTGGACGGTGACCTGATGGCCCTGGCCAATCAGTTTCTTGATGGTTTCCGGGGTCGCAGCGACCCTTGTCTCACCGGTCTGCGTCTCGAGAGGAACACCAATGTGCACGACTATTTCTCCTGCGGTGACCTTTTGTCTTTGTAAGAGCCAGCGCACTTCGGATGGTGCGCTGGGGCGGCTGTGGAGCGCCGACCCGCCGAATCCCGGGCGGGCGAAGCATTTTGCAGACGAACCCTGAGGCCTTCAACCGGTTATGGAGCGAAACGAAGTTAAAACTACAAGTCACCCTGTGACCGCTTGTCGCAGCGGTAAGGCTCCAGCCCGTCAAACATAGGCTATTGGGAGATTAGGAGAGAAAATCAAAAATATTTCGGTCAATTCGCTTATTGCACGGTGAATGTCGCAAAATACCGCGCAAAGCCGCGTGGTTAGCAGGGTTAAAGAGGGTTTACACGCTGGCATAACAGTTTATGCATATGCGACAAATACATACATCTGTAGGTGTTTAAAATAATTGACTACAGAGTCAATTTGTCGCACTTGGTCAGTTTGTTGCGGTGTAGGCCCGGGCCTGGCTCACCAGCCAGTCACGGAAGGCGCGCAGCGAGGCCGACTCCACCTTGCGCTCCGGAATCATCAGATAGTAGGCCTTGTTGCTGCTCAGGGCATGCCTGTTAGCGACCACCAACCTACCCTCCCCCAACTCGCGCTGGATCAGGAACGGGGGAATCAGCGCGATCCCCATTTCATGTATCGCCGCCTGGGCGAGCATCGAGAATAGTTCATAACGCGGGCCTGTCATGTCGCGCTCCACATTCATCCCCAGGCTGCCAAACCACTGCCGCCAGGCGTAGGGGCGCGTGCTTTGCTGCAGCAGCGGCAGTTGGGCGATGCGCTGTGCTTCGAGCATGCCCTGCCCAGCCAGCAATGCCGGGCTGCAGACGGGGACCGGGTTCTCCCCCATCAGCCGGTGCGACTGGGTGCCGGACCAGTCGGCATCACCGAAATAGATAGCGGCATCAAAGGGGGTGTCGGCGAAGAGGAATGGCCGGGTGCGGTTGGTGAGGTTGATCGTGACCTCCGGGTGGCGTTGCTGGAAGTCCTTGAGGCGCGGAAGCAGCCATTGGGTGCCAAAGGTAGGCACTACGGCCAGTTCGACCACGCTGGCGCCCTGCTGGCCCATCACCGACAGGGTATCGCGCTCTACGGCGTCCAGTTGTGCGGCAACCTGGCGGCTGTAGGAAAGACCGGCCTCGGTCAGCTTCACGCCGCGGCGCGAACGGCGGAACAGTTCCACATTGAGGAAGGCCTCGAGGCCGCCAATCTGCCGACAAACGGCGCCCTGGGTCAGGGCGAGTTCCTGCGCAGCCTTGGTAAAGCTCTCGTGGCGCGCCGCTGCTTCGAAGCAAACCAGGGCAGCGGTGCTGGGGATCTTGCGGCGCATGTACGTCAACCTCACTCGTAAGGCTGTTCATAAGGGGTTTGACCGATTTACGAAGTGACAAATTATCACTAATTGGTGCGCAATCCTCGTTTGTCCCGGCGGCCGATCAGGCCTAGGCTCAAAGGCACAAGAAACTGCCCCCTATTTCGAGGATTTCGCTCATGGCCGGTAAAGCAAGCTTCCACTGGATCGACCCGCTGCTGCTGGATCAGCAGCTCACTGAAGAAGAGCGCATGGTGCGTGACAGCGCTTATCAGTTCGCCCAGGACAAGCTGGCCCCGCGTGTGCTCGAGGCCTTCCGCCACGAGCAGACCGACCCGGCGATCTTCCGCGAGATGGGGGAAATTGGCCTGCTGGGTGCCACCATTCCCGAGCAATACGGCGGCAGCGGGCTGAATTACGTGTGCTATGGCCTGATCGCTCGTGAGGTTGAGCGTATCGATTCGGGTTATCGCTCGATGATGAGCGTGCAGTCGTCGCTGGTGATGGTGCCGATCAACGAGTTTGGTACCGAGGCACAAAAGCAGAAGTACCTGCCCAAGCTGGCCAGTGGCGAGTGGATCGGTTGTTTCGGCCTGACCGAGCCTAACCATGGCTCCGACCCTGGCTCGATGATCACCCGCGCCAGGAAGGTCGACGGCGGTTACCGCCTGACCGGGAGCAAGATGTGGATCACCAACAGCCCCATCGCTGATGTATTCGTGGTCTGGGCCAAGGACGATGCAGGGGATATCCGCGGCTTTGTCCTGGAAAAAGGCTGGCAGGGGCTCAGCGCCCCGGCAATCCATGGCAAGGTCGGCCTGCGCGCCTCCATCACCGGTGAAGTGGTCATGGACAATGTGTTCGTGCCAGAAGAGAACATCTTCCCGGATGTGCGCGGTCTCAAAGGCCCGTTTACCTGCCTCAACTCTGCCCGCTATGGCATCTCGTGGGGGGCGCTGGGTGCTGCCGAAGCCTGCTGGCACACCGCGCGTCAGTACACCCTGGACCGTCAGCAGTTCGGTCGCCCTCTGGCTGCCAACCAGCTGATCCAGAAGAAGCTGGCCGACATGCAGACCGAAATTACCTTGGCACTGCAAGGCTGCCTGCGCCTGGGGCGTATGAAGGATGAAGGTACAGCTGCTGTGGAGATTACCTCGATCATGAAGCGTAACTCCTGCGGCAAGGCGCTGGATATCGCCCGCATGGCGCGCGACATGCTGGGTGGCAACGGCATCTCCGATGAGTTTGGCGTGGCCCGTCACCTGGTAAACCTTGAGGTGGTCAACACCTATGAAGGTACTCACGACGTGCATGCACTGATCCTGGGGCGTGCGCAGACCGGTATCCAGGCCTTCTATTAATAAGGAGCCAGCCCATGGGCGCGCTATCACATCTGCGGGTGCTGGACCTTTCGCGCGTGTTGGCCGGCCCATGGTCTGGCCAGATTCTCGCTGACCTGGGTGCTGACGTTATAAAGGTGGAGCGCCCGGGCAGTGGTGACGATACCCGCGCGTGGGGACCGCCCTTCCTCAAGGATGCCGGGGGTGAAAACACCAGTGAGGCGGCTTACTACCTGTCGGCCAACCGTAACAAGCGTTCGGTGACCATCGATTTCACCCGGCCTGAAGGGCAGCGCCTGGTGCGTGAGTTGGCAGCGAAGTCCGATATTGTCATCGAGAACTTCAAGGTGGGTGGTTTGGCGGCCTATGGGCTGGACTACCAGAGCCTGAAGGCGATCAACCCACAGCTTGTCTATTGCTCCATTACCGGTTTCGGCCAGACCGGGCCGTATGCCAAGCGTGCGGGTTATGACTTCATGATCCAGGGGCTGGGTGGGCTGATGAGCCTGACTGGCCGCCCGGAGGGTGAGGAAGGCGCGGGGCCGGTCAAGGTGGGTGTGGCGCTTACCGACATCCTTACCGGGCTGTACTCAACGGTAGCCATGCTTGCCGCCCTTGCCCATCGGGAGCAGACCGGGGTGGGTCAGCATGTCGACATGGCGTTGCTCGATGTACAAGTAGCCTGCCTGGCTAACCAGGCCATGAATTACCTGACCACAGGCAACCCGCCTCGGCGCCTGGGCAACGCGCACCCTAATATAGTGCCCTACCAGGACTTCCCTACGGCGGACGGCGACTTCATTCTTACCGTGGGCAACGACAGCCAGTTCCGCAAGTTCGCAGAAGTGGCCGGGCAGCCACAATGGGCGGACGATCCACGTTTCCTTACTAATAAGCAGCGGGTGGCCAACAGGGTCGAGCTGATTCCACTGATTCGCCAGGCCACGGTGTTCAAGACAACCGCCGAATGGGTTGCCCAGCTGGAGGCTGCTGGGGTGCCGTGCGGGCCTATCAATGACCTGGCGCAGATGTTCCAGGACCCACAGGTGCTGGCGCGTGGGCTGGCGGTGAACATTCCGCATCCATTGGCGGGTAGCGTGCCGCAGGTAGCCAGCCCTATACGGTTGTCGGAGACGCCGGTGGAGTATCGACGGGCGCCGCCGCTGCTGGGTGAGCATACCGAGGCGGTACTGGGGGAAGTGCTGGGGCTGGAGGCAGGTGAGGTGCAGCGCTTGCGCGAGGCCGGGGTGCTCTAGAAACAGCTGGTGCTACATAAGAGCAGGGAGGCCGCCAGGCCTCCCTGCTTTGCTTTTCAGCGATATTAAGGTTTCTTGAAATTAAAGGTTGACGCCCTTCCGAATCGCCTTATAATGCGCCCCACTTCCAGCGACATCGGAACGACAAACTCCTTGAGATTCAATGAGTTAGGTAGTTAAGGTGGTGCAGAAAGGGCTACGATCGAAAGATCGCAAGCGGTTGAAATGGTGGTTGACAGCGCTTCTAAACGCTGTATGATTCACCTCCCGCTACGAGAGATCGCGGCGAGTTAAGTGTTTGAAGCTAAACGAGTTTCTCGGAAAAAACTTCAAAATAAACGCTTGACAGGCTCTGAGGAAAGCGTAGAATGCGCGCCTCGGTTGAGACGAAAAGCTCTTAACCAAACGCTCTTTAACAAATTGAATCAAGCAATTCGTGTGGGTGCTTGTGAGTATGGACTGATAGTCAACAAGATTATCAGCATCACAAGTGACCATGCGAGAAATCACATAGTCATTTGAGATTGCTGAGCCAAGTTTAGGGTTTCTTAAAAACCCAAGCAGTATTGAACTGAAGAGTTTGATCATGGCTCAGATTGAACGCTGGCGGCAGGCCTAACACATGCAAGTCGAGCGGATGAGAAGAGCTTGCTCTTCGATTCAGCGGCGGACGGGTGAGTAATGCCTAGGAATCTGCCTGGTAGTGGGGGACAACGTTTCGAAAGGAACGCTAATACCGCATACGTCCTACGGGAGAAAGCAGGGGACCTTCGGGCCTTGCGCTATCAGATGAGCCTAGGTCGGATTAGCTAGTTGGTGAGGTAATGGCTCACCAAGGCAACGATCCGTAACTGGTCTGAGAGGATGATCAGTCACACTGGAACTGAGACACGGTCCAGACTCCTACGGGAGGCAGCAGTGGGGAATATTGGACAATGGGCGAAAGCCTGATCCAGCCATGCCGCGTGTGTGAAGAAGGTCTTCGGATTGTAAAGCACTTTAAGTTGGGAGGAAGGGCATTAACCTAATACGTTAGTGTTTTGACGTTACCGACAGAATAAGCACCGGCTAACTCTGTGCCAGCAGCCGCGGTAATACAGAGGGTGCAAGCGTTAATCGGAATTACTGGGCGTAAAGCGCGCGTAGGTGGTTTGTTAAGTTGGATGTGAAAGCCCCGGGCTCAACCTGGGAACTGCATCCAAAACTGGCAAGCTAGAGTACGGTAGAGGGTGGTGGAATTTCCTGTGTAGCGGTGAAATGCGTAGATATAGGAAGGAACACCAGTGGCGAAGGCGACCACCTGGACTGATACTGACACTGAGGTGCGAAAGCGTGGGGAGCAAACAGGATTAGATACCCTGGTAGTCCACGCCGTAAACGATGTCAACTAGCCGTTGGAATCCTTGAGATTTTAGTGGCGCAGCTAACGCATTAAGTTGACCGCCTGGGGAGTACGGCCGCAAGGTTAAAACTCAAATGAATTGACGGGGGCCCGCACAAGCGGTGGAGCATGTGGTTTAATTCGAAGCAACGCGAAGAACCTTACCAGGCCTTGACATGCAGAGAACTTTCCAGAGATGGATTGGTGCCTTCGGGAACTCTGACACAGGTGCTGCATGGCTGTCGTCAGCTCGTGTCGTGAGATGTTGGGTTAAGTCCCGTAACGAGCGCAACCCTTGTCCTTAGTTACCAGCACGTTATGGTGGGCACTCTAAGGAGACTGCCGGTGACAAACCGGAGGAAGGTGGGGATGACGTCAAGTCATCATGGCCCTTACGGCCTGGGCTACACACGTGCTACAATGGTCGGTACAGAGGGTTGCCAAGCCGCGAGGTGGAGCTAATCTCACAAAACCGATCGTAGTCCGGATCGCAGTCTGCAACTCGACTGCGTGAAGTCGGAATCGCTAGTAATCGCGAATCAGAATGTCGCGGTGAATACGTTCCCGGGCCTTGTACACACCGCCCGTCACACCATGGGAGTGGGTTGCACCAGAAGTAGCTAGTCTAACCTTCGGGAGGACGGTTACCACGGTGTGATTCATGACTGGGGTGAAGTCGTAACAAGGTAGCCGTAGGGGAACCTGCGGCTGGATCACCTCCTTAATCGACGACATCAGCCTGCTGATGAGCTCCCACACGAATTGCTTGATTCTTTGTAAAAGACGATCAAGGCCTTGTGCAGGCCTGACGTTGTTCCTGATCAGAACTTGGAAATGAGCATTCGCTTCGAATGTTGATTTCTGACTTTTGTCAGATCGTTCTTTAAAAATTCGGATATGTGATAGAAATAGACTGAACACCAGTTTCACTGCTGGTGGATCAGGCTAAGGTAAAATTTGTGAGTTCTGCTCGAAAGAGCAACGTGCGAATTTTCGGCGAATGTCGTCTTCACAGTATAACCAGATTGCTTGGGGTTATATGGTCAAGTGAAGAAGCGCATACGGTGGATGCCTTGGCAGTCAGAGGCGATGAAAGACGTGGTAGCCTGCGAAAAGCTTTGGGGAGTCGGCAAACAGACTGTGATCCAGAGATCTCTGAATGGGGGAACCCAGCCAGCACAAGCTGGTTATCTTGTACTGAATACATAGGTGCAAGAGGCGAACCAGGGGAACTGAAACATCTAAGTACCCTGAGGAAAAGAAATCAACCGAGATTCCCTTAGTAGTGGCGAGCGAACGGGGACCAGCCCTTAAGTTGGTTTGAGATTAGTGGAACGCTCTGGAAAGTGCGGCCATAGTGGGTGATAGCCCCGTACACGAAAATCTCTTATCAATGAAATCGAGTAGGACGGAGCACGAGAAACTTTGTCTGAATATGGGGGGACCATCCTCCAAGGCTAAATACTACTGACTGACCGATAGTGAACTAGTACCGTGAGGGAAAGGCGAAAAGAACCCCGGAGAGGGGAGTGAAATAGATCCTGAAACCGTATGCGTACAAGCAGTGGGAGCCTACTTGTTAGGTGACTGCGTACCTTTTGTATAATGGGTCAGCGACTTATATTCAGTGGCGAGCTTAACCGAATAGGGGAGGCGTAGCGAAAGCGAGTCTTAATAGGGCGTTTAGTCGCTGGGTATAGACCCGAAACCGGGCGATCTATCCATGGGCAGGTTGAAGGTTAGGTAACACTGACTGGAGGACCGAACCGACTACCGTTGAAAAGTTAGCGGATGACCTGTGGATCGGAGTGAAAGGCTAATCAAGCTCGGAGATAGCTGGTTCTCCTCGAAAGCTATTTAGGTAGCGCCTCATGTATCACTGTAGGGGGTAGAGCACTGTTTCGGCTAGGGGGTCATCCCGACTTACCAAACCGATGCAAACTCCGAATACCTACAAGTGCCGAGCATGGGAGACACACGGCGGGTGCTAACGTCCGTCGTGAAAAGGGAAACAACCCAGACCGTCAGCTAAGGTCCCAAAGTCATGGTTAAGTGGGAAACGATGTGGGAAGGCTTAGACAGCTAGGAGGTTGGCTTAGAAGCAGCCACCCTTTAAAGAAAGCGTAATAGCTCACTAGTCGAGTCGGCCTGCGCGGAAGATGTAACGGGGCTCAAACCATGCACCGAAGCTACGGGTATCACCTTTTGGTGATGCGGTAGAGGAGCGTTCTGTAAGCCTGTGAAGGTGAGTTGAGAAGCTTGCTGGAGGTATCAGAAGTGCGAATGCTGACATGAGTAACGACAATGCGAGTGAAAAACTCGCACGCCGAAAGACCAAGGTTTCCTGCGCAACGTTAATCGACGCAGGGTTAGTCGGTCCCTAAGGCGAGGCTGAAAAGCGTAGTCGATGGAAAACAGGTTAATATTCCTGTACTTCCAGTTATTGCGATGGAGGGACGGAGAAGGTTAGGCCAGCCTGGCGTTGGTTGTCCAGGTTTAAGGTGGTAGGCTGGAATCTTAGGCAAATCCGGGATTTCAAGGCCGAGAGCTGATGACGAGTTGCCATTAGGCGACGAAGTGGTTGATACCATGCTTCCAAGAAAAGCTCCTAAGCTTCAGATAACTGGGAACCGTACCCCAAACCGACACAGGTGGTTAGGTAGAGAATACCAAGGCGCTTGAGAGAACTCGGGTGAAGGAACTAGGCAAAATGGCACCGTAACTTCGGGAGAAGGTGCGCCGGCGAGGGTCAAGGACTTGCTCCGTAAGCCCATGCCGGTCGAAGATACCAGGCCGCTGCGACTGTTTATTAAAAACACAGCACTCTGCAAACACGAAAGTGGACGTATAGGGTGTGACGCCTGCCCGGTGCCGGAAGGTTAATTGATGGGGTTAGCGCAAGCGAAGCTCTTGATCGAAGCCCCGGTAAACGGCGGCCGTAACTATAACGGTCCTAAGGTAGCGAAATTCCTTGTCGGGTAAGTTCCGACCTGCACGAATGGCGTAACGATGGCGGCGCTGTCTCCACCCGAGACTCAGTGAAATTGAAATCGCTGTGAAGATGCAGTGTATCCGCGGCTAGACGGAAAGACCCCGTGAACCTTTACTATAGCTTTGCACTGGACTTTGAATTTGCTTGTGTAGGATAGGTGGGAGGCTTTGAAGTGGGGACGCCAGTTCTCATGGAGCCATCCTTGAAATACCACCCTGGCAACTTTGAGGTTCTAACTCAGGTCCGTTATCCGGATCGAGGACAGTGTATGGTGGGTAGTTTGACTGGGGCGGTCTCCTCCCAAAGAGTAACGGAGGAGTACGAAGGTGCGCTCAGACCGGTCGGAAATCGGTCGTAGAGTATAAAGGCAAAAGCGCGCTTGACTGCGAGACACACACGTCGAGCAGGTACGAAAGTAGGTCTTAGTGATCCGGTGGTTCTGTATGGAAGGGCCATCGCTCAACGGATAAAAGGTACTCCGGGGATAACAGGCTGATACCGCCCAAGAGTTCATATCGACGGCGGTGTTTGGCACCTCGATGTCGGCTCATCACATCCTGGGGCTGAAGCCGGTCCCAAGGGTATGGCTGTTCGCCATTTAAAGTGGTACGCGAGCTGGGTTTAGAACGTCGTGAGACAGTTCGGTCCCTATCTGCCGTGGACGTTTGAGATTTGAGAGGGGCTGCTCCTAGTACGAGAGGACCGGAGTGGACGAACCTCTGGTGTTCCGGTTGTCACGCCAGTGGCATTGCCGGGTAGCTATGTTCGGAAGAGATAACCGCTGAAAGCATCTAAGCGGGAAACTTGCCTCAAGATGAGATCTCACTGGGATCTTGAATCCCCTAAAGGGCCGTCGAAGACTACGACGTTGATAGGTTGGGTGTGTAAGCGCTGTGAGGCGTTGAGCTAACCAATACTAATTGCCCGTGAGGCTTGACCATATAACACCCAAGCAATTTGCTAGCGCAGATTGCGGTGGTGAAGATGATACGAACCGAAAGTTCGCAACAAACCACAAATATCGCATATCCGAATTCGCTGGGCTGTCCATCTGGACATTCTGGCTACAGAATTTCTTGACGACCATAGAGCATTGGAACCACCTGATCCCATCCCGAACTCAGTAGTGAAACGATGCATCGCCGATGGTAGTGTGGGGTTTCCCCATGTGAGAGTAGGTCATCGTCAAGATTCATTTCGCAAAACCCCTATCTGCGCATGCAGGTAGGGGTTTTGTCTTTAAGTAGAAGCTCATGCTTCTTCCTGGTAGGCCGTAAGGTCAACCAGCTGCAGTAAAAAGGTGGTTGACAGCGTTTTTGAATGCTGTATTATTCACCTCCCGCGACGAGAGATCGAAGCGGGTTAAGTGTCTGAAGTTAAACGAGTTTCTCGGAAAAAACTTCAAAATAAACGCTTGACAGGCTCTGAGGAAAGCGTAGAATGCGCGCCTCGGTTGAGACGAAAAGCTCTTAACCAAACGCTCTTTAACAAATTGAATCAAGCAATTCGTGTGGGTGCTTGTGAGTATGGACTGATAGTCAACAAGATTATCAGCATCACAAGTGACCATGCGAGAAATCACATAGTCATTTGAGATTGCTGAGCCAAGTTTAGGGTTTCTTAAAAACCCAAGCAGTATTGAACTGAAGAGTTTGATCATGGCTCAGATTGAACGCTGGCGGCAGGCCTAACACATGCAAGTCGAGCGGATGAGAAGAGCTTGCTCTTCGATTCAGCGGCGGACGGGTGAGTAATGCCTAGGAATCTGCCTGGTAGTGGGGGACAACGTTTCGAAAGGAACGCTAATACCGCATACGTCCTACGGGAGAAAGCAGGGGACCTTCGGGCCTTGCGCTATCAGATGAGCCTAGGTCGGATTAGCTAGTTGGTGAGGTAATGGCTCACCAAGGCGACGATCCGTAACTGGTCTGAGAGGATGATCAGTCACACTGGAACTGAGACACGGTCCAGACTCCTACGGGAGGCAGCAGTGGGGAATATTGGACAATGGGCGAAAGCCTGATCCAGCCATGCCGCGTGTGTGAAGAAGGTCTTCGGATTGTAAAGCACTTTAAGTTGGGAGGAAGGGCATTAACCTAATACGTTAGTGTTTTGACGTTACCGACAGAATAAGCACCGGCTAACTCTGTGCCAGCAGCCGCGGTAATACAGAGGGTGCAAGCGTTAATCGGAATTACTGGGCGTAAAGCGCGCGTAGGTGGTTTGTTAAGTTGGATGTGAAAGCCCCGGGCTCAACCTGGGAACTGCATCCAAAACTGGCAAGCTAGAGTACGGTAGAGGGTGGTGGAATTTCCTGTGTAGCGGTGAAATGCGTAGATATAGGAAGGAACACCAGTGGCGAAGGCGACCACCTGGACTGATACTGACACTGAGGTGCGAAAGCGTGGGGAGCAAACAGGATTAGATACCCTGGTAGTCCACGCCGTAAACGATGTCAACTAGCCGTTGGAATCCTTGAGATTTTAGTGGCGCAGCTAACGCATTAAGTTGACCGCCTGGGGAGTACGGCCGCAAGGTTAAAACTCAAATGAATTGACGGGGGCCCGCACAAGCGGTGGAGCATGTGGTTTAATTCGAAGCAACGCGAAGAACCTTACCAGGCCTTGACATGCAGAGAACTTTCCAGAGATGGATTGGTGCCTTCGGGAACTCTGACACAGGTGCTGCATGGCTGTCGTCAGCTCGTGTCGTGAGATGTTGGGTTAAGTCCCGTAACGAGCGCAACCCTTGTCCTTAGTTACCAGCACGTTATGGTGGGCACTCTAAGGAGACTGCCGGTGACAAACCGGAGGAAGGTGGGGATGACGTCAAGTCATCATGGCCCTTACGGCCTGGGCTACACACGTGCTACAATGGTCGGTACAGAGGGTTGCCAAGCCGCGAGGTGGAGCTAATCTCACAAAACCGATCGTAGTCCGGATCGCAGTCTGCAACTCGACTGCGTGAAGTCGGAATCGCTAGTAATCGCGAATCAGAATGTCGCGGTGAATACGTTCCCGGGCCTTGTACACACCGCCCGTCACACCATGGGAGTGGGTTGCACCAGAAGTAGCTAGTCTAACCTTCGGGAGGACGGTTACCACGGTGTGATTCATGACTGGGGTGAAGTCGTAACAAGGTAGCCGTAGGGGAACCTGCGGCTGGATCACCTCCTTAATCGACGACATCAGCCTGCTGATGAGCTCCCACACGAATTGCTTGATTCACTTGTATAAAGACGATGCTGTAACGCGACCCTGTTATAGGTCTGTAGCTCAGTTGGTTAGAGCGCACCCCTGATAAGGGTGAGGTCGGCAGTTCAAATCTGCCCAGACCTACCATTACACGGTTTAGCCGTAGAATACGGGGCCATAGCTCAGCTGGGAGAGCGCCTGCCTTGCACGCAGGAGGTCAGCGGTTCGATCCCGCTTGGCTCCACCACTTTCGCCGTACGCAGTAGCTTGTCAGAACTTAGAAATGAACATTCGTTGATGAATGTTGATTTCTGACTTTTGTCAGATCGTTCTTTAAAAATTCGGATATGTGATAGAAATAGACTGAACACCAGTTTCACTGCTGGTGGATCAGGCTAAGGTAAAATTTGTGAGTTCTGCTCGAAAGAGCAACGTGCGAATTTTCGGCGAATGTCGTCTTCACAGTATAACCAGATTGCTTGGGGTTATATGGTCAAGTGAAGAAGCGCATACGGTGGATGCCTTGGCAGTCAGAGGCGATGAAAGACGTGGTAGCCTGCGAAAAGCTTTGGGGAGTCGGCAAACAGACTGTGATCCAGAGATCTCTGAATGGGGGAACCCAGCCAGCACAAGCTGGTTATCTTGTACTGAATACATAGGTGCAAGAGGCGAACCAGGGGAACTGAAACATCTAAGTACCCTGAGGAAAAGAAATCAACCGAGATTCCCTTAGTAGTGGCGAGCGAACGGGGACCAGCCCTTAAGTTGGTTTGAGATTAGTGGAACGCTCTGGAAAGTGCGGCCATAGTGGGTGATAGCCCCGTACACGAAAATCTCTTATCAATGAAATCGAGTAGGACGGAGCACGAGAAACTTTGTCTGAATATGGGGGGACCATCCTCCAAGGCTAAATACTACTGACTGACCGATAGTGAACTAGTACCGTGAGGGAAAGGCGAAAAGAACCCCGGAGAGGGGAGTGAAATAGATCCTGAAACCGTATGCGTACAAGCAGTGGGAGCCTACTTGTTAGGTGACTGCGTACCTTTTGTATAATGGGTCAGCGACTTATATTCAGTGGCGAGCTTAACCGAATAGGGGAGGCGTAGCGAAAGCGAGTCTTAATAGGGCGTTTAGTCGCTGGGTATAGACCCGAAACCGGGCGATCTATCCATGGGCAGGTTGAAGGTTAGGTAACACTGACTGGAGGACCGAACCGACTACCGTTGAAAAGTTAGCGGATGACCTGTGGATCGGAGTGAAAGGCTAATCAAGCTCGGAGATAGCTGGTTCTCCTCGAAAGCTATTTAGGTAGCGCCTCATGTATCACTGTAGGGGGTAGAGCACTGTTTCGGCTAGGGGGTCATCCCGACTTACCAAACCGATGCAAACTCCGAATACCTACAAGTGCCGAGCATGGGAGACACACGGCGGGTGCTAACGTCCGTCGTGAAAAGGGAAACAACCCAGACCGTCAGCTAAGGTCCCAAAGTCATGGTTAAGTGGGAAACGATGTGGGAAGGCTTAGACAGCTAGGAGGTTGGCTTAGAAGCAGCCACCCTTTAAAGAAAGCGTAATAGCTCACTAGTCGAGTCGGCCTGCGCGGAAGATGTAACGGGGCTCAAACCATGCACCGAAGCTACGGGTATCACCTTTTGGTGATGCGGTAGAGGAGCGTTCTGTAAGCCTGTGAAGGTGAGTTGAGAAGCTTGCTGGAGGTATCAGAAGTGCGAATGCTGACATGAGTAACGACAATGCGAGTGAAAAACTCGCACGCCGAAAGACCAAGGTTTCCTGCGCAACGTTAATCGACGCAGGGTTAGTCGGTCCCTAAGGCGAGGCTGAAAAGCGTAGTCGATGGAAAACAGGTTAATATTCCTGTACTTCCAGTTATTGCGATGGAGGGACGGAGAAGGTTAGGCCAGCCTGGCGTTGGTTGTCCAGGTTTAAGGTGGTAGGCTGGAATCTTAGGCAAATCCGGGATTTCAAGGCCGAGAGCTGATGACGAGTTGCCATTAGGCGACGAAGTGGTTGATACCATGCTTCCAAGAAAAGCTCCTAAGCTTCAGATAACTGGGAACCGTACCCCAAACCGACACAGGTGGTTAGGTAGAGAATACCAAGGCGCTTGAGAGAACTCGGGTGAAGGAACTAGGCAAAATGGCACCGTAACTTCGGGAGAAGGTGCGCCGGCGAGGGTCAAGGACTTGCTCCGTAAGCCCATGCCGGTCGAAGATACCAGGCCGCTGCGACTGTTTATTAAAAACACAGCACTCTGCAAACACGAAAGTGGACGTATAGGGTGTGACGCCTGCCCGGTGCCGGAAGGTTAATTGATGGGGTTAGCGCAAGCGAAGCTCTTGATCGAAGCCCCGGTAAACGGCGGCCGTAACTATAACGGTCCTAAGGTAGCGAAATTCCTTGTCGGGTAAGTTCCGACCTGCACGAATGGCGTAACGATGGCGGCGCTGTCTCCACCCGAGACTCAGTGAAATTGAAATCGCTGTGAAGATGCAGTGTATCCGCGGCTAGACGGAAAGACCCCGTGAACCTTTACTATAGCTTTGCACTGGACTTTGAATTTGCTTGTGTAGGATAGGTGGGAGGCTTTGAAGTGGGGACGCCAGTTCTCATGGAGCCATCCTTGAAATACCACCCTGGCAACTTTGAGGTTCTAACTCAGGTCCGTTATCCGGATCGAGGACAGTGTATGGTGGGTAGTTTGACTGGGGCGGTCTCCTCCCAAAGAGTAACGGAGGAGTACGAAGGTGCGCTCAGACCGGTCGGAAATCGGTCGTAGAGTATAAAGGCAAAAGCGCGCTTGACTGCGAGACACACACGTCGAGCAGGTACGAAAGTAGGTCTTAGTGATCCGGTGGTTCTGTATGGAAGGGCCATCGCTCAACGGATAAAAGGTACTCCGGGGATAACAGGCTGATACCGCCCAAGAGTTCATATCGACGGCGGTGTTTGGCACCTCGATGTCGGCTCATCACATCCTGGGGCTGAAGCCGGTCCCAAGGGTATGGCTGTTCGCCATTTAAAGTGGTACGCGAGCTGGGTTTAGAACGTCGTGAGACAGTTCGGTCCCTATCTGCCGTGGACGTTTGAGATTTGAGAGGGGCTGCTCCTAGTACGAGAGGACCGGAGTGGACGAACCTCTGGTGTTCCGGTTGTCACGCCAGTGGCATTGCCGGGTAGCTATGTTCGGAAGAGATAACCGCTGAAAGCATCTAAGCGGGAAACTTGCCTCAAGATGAGATCTCACTGGGATCTTGAATCCCCTAAAGGGCCGTCGAAGACTACGACGTTGATAGGTTGGGTGTGTAAGCGCTGTGAGGCGTTGAGCTAACCAATACTAATTGCCCGTGAGGCTTGACCATATAACACCCAAGCAATTTGCTAGCGCAGATTGCGGTGGTGAAGATGATACGAACCGAAAGTTCGCAACAAACCACAAATATCGCATATCCGAATTCGCTGGGCTGTCCATCTGGACATTCTGGCTACAGAATTTCTTGACGACCATAGAGCATTGGAACCACCTGATCCCATCCCGAACTCAGTAGTGAAACGATGCATCGCCGATGGTAGTGTGGGGTTTCCCCATGTGAGAGTAGGTCATCGTCAAGATTCATTTCGCAAAACCCCTATCTGCACATGCAGGTAGGGGTTTTGTCTTTAAGTAGGAACTACAGAGATTCGCAGGCACGTCCGAGTGACGGGCCAGCACACAGAATTTCTTGACGACCATAGAGCATTGGAACCACCTGATCCCATCCCGAACTCAGCAGTGAAACGATGCATCGCCGATGGTAGTGTGGGGTTTCCCCATGTGAGAGTAGGTCATCGTCAAGATTCAAACCCAAAGCCCCTGTCTGCAATGCAGACAGGGGCTTTGTCTTTTCCGGGCCTTCACTTTCAGCCTGATCGCGACACAAGGTCGCTCCTACACGTACCGCGTATCAGCAGCCACTTTCATTTCAGAACTGATAGCTGACCGTGGCGCTGACATTGCGCTCTTCACCCATGTAGCAATAGTTCAGGCTGGCACATGAGGTGATATAGCTTTCATTGGTAAGGTTGTTGGCGTTAAGGCGCACATCCACACCCTTGAGCCCAACCTTGCCCAGGTCATAGCCGAGCGAAGCGTCAAACAACGTGTAGGAAGGCACCTTCATGCTGTTCTCCGCATCTACCCAGCTGTAGCCCACATACCGCACCCCACCGCCCAGCCGCAGGCCATCCAGCGGCCCTTGGCGGAAGTTGTAGTCAGCCCACAGCGAGAACATCTGTTTTGGTGCCTGGGTTGGCGAATTGCCCTTGTTGTCCAGGCTGCCCGACGTCAGGCTCGGCATCGACCTGGAATACTCGATCTCGGTAAAGGTGTAGCCGCCCAGCAGTTTGAGGCTGTCGGTCAGCTGCACATGTGCCTCCAGCTCCAGCCCTTGCGAGCGTACTTCACCTACCGGGCGATAGAAGTTTTCGTCAGGCTGCTTCGAGGCCAGGTTTTCCTGCTCGATGCGGAACACCGATGCGGTAAACAGGTTGTCGCTTCCCGGAGGCTGATACTTGATACCCGCTTCCCATTGAGTGCCCTCAGTCGGTGCCAGCGGGCGGCCTTCCTGGTCGGACACGGTGTTGGGATTGAACGACTCCGAGTAGCTGACATAGGGCGCAATGCCGTTCTCGAACAGGTAGAGCACCCCGGCCCGGGTGGTGAACTTGGAGCGCTGATCGCTGACCTTGGTGTCGCTGTCGCGATTCTCCTCCGACACCTTCACCCAGTCCTGGCGAAGCCCCAGGGAGAAGCGCCACTGGTCCAGCTCCACCAGGTCCTGCAGGTACACACCTGTTTGCTGCAAGCGCCGCTGGTAGCGGTTTTCCCCCAATACCTGAAGGTTGCCATTGCCGTACTGCGGGTTGCCGGCGTCCAGCGGGTCGACCGAGCCATAACGCCATGCGACATCGGCCTTGCGCCGCTGGTAGTCGGCGCCCAGCAGCAGGGTGTGTTTGGCAGCGCCGGTAAAGAATTCCGCCTGCAGCATATTGTCGATGATGTACGAATGCAGGCGCTCGTCGCCGCCGGTGTAGGCGCGGTTGAGGACGTTGCTGTCGGCATCTGCCCAGCCGGCTGAGTACACCTGGTCCATGGACACGTCAGAATCCTGGTAACGGAAGTTTTGCCGCGCCGTGAACACATCGTTGAAGCGGTGCTCGAACTGGTAGCTGAACGACTGCTGGGTACGTTCGTAGTTGTCGATGCCCGGCTCGCCCTCGAAGAAGTGGTCTGACAAGCGCAAGCCATTGCGCTTGTGCAGCATGCCTTCTGCAGGGTTGCCACCGTGGTACCCACCGTTAGGGTCGTGCTGCAGGTAGGCCTGAAGCGTAAGCGAGGTATCTTCGGTGAAATCGACGCTCATGGCCGGGGCGATGGTGTAGCGTTCTTCCTTGTTGTGGTCGAACTGGGTGTCGGATGCATCCGCCAGGCCGGTCAGGCGATAAGCGATACGCTTATCGTCATCCACAGGGCCGCTGAAGTCGAAACCCATGCCACGTTGGCCTTGGGTGCCAACCGTGGCCTGAATCTGATGGAAGGGGGTAAACAGCGGCTTCTTGGTGGTCAGGGCGACCAGGCCCCCCGGCGAGCTTCGACCATACAGCACCGAAGAGGGCCCCTTGAGAATGTCGATGCGCTCAAGGAAGTACGGGTCTACCTGCATGGTGCTGTAGGTGCCGTTGTCACCCATCGACTTGAGCCCATCGACGTAGATGTTATCCACAGAACCGTCGTTGAAGCCGCGCATGGCCACATAGTCGTAGCGATGTGTGGCACCGTAAGGGTTGGTCAGTACCCCAGGCGTGTAGCGCATGGCCTGGGCAACGGTCTGTGAGCCCTGATCATCCATCTGCTGGCGAGTAACCACCGAGACGGATTGGGAGGTTTCCACCAACGGCGTGCTGGTCTTGGTCGCCACCTGGCTGTGGGTGGCGTTGTAACCCTCCATGCTGCCCAGCGCATTGCCGAGGGTGAACCCACGGATATCAGTGTCTGGCAATGACAGGGCGGCTTCCTGGGGCTGTGTCTGCAACACATAGCTACGTCCATCCTGACTGACCGCTTCCAGGCCGCTGCCATTGAGCAGTTGGCGCAGCGCCTGGTCGGTAGCGTACTGCCCCTGCAGGCCGTTCGATTGCAGGCCATCGGTGAGCTGAGGCGTACTTGACAGGGTAATGCCGGCCTGGCGAGCGAACTGATTGAGTACGTCGGCCAGTTGGCCGGCCGGAATTGCATAGCGATGACTCACTTGCGCTGTTTCAGCCGCTGCGCACATTTGCGGAACAGCGGCCAGGCTCAAGGCAGTACCAAACAGCGCAGCCCGGATGGCATGGCGCAAGCATGCTGATTGCAGGACAGGTCGATAATCATTCAAGTTGAGAGTGTGGGTTAACACCGGGTTGATAGGCATGAAGGGTCCGTTGAAGTGATGAGGGCAGAAGGTGTTGCTTACTGTCCTAGCCGGACCGGGATTGAAAACCCGCCAGAAATCGTCAAGGTCTTATCAAGCCATGCTTTCTACACGTACCCACCAGCGCGTACGTTGGCGAAGCCTTACGGGCAGCGTTTGCGGCAGCAACTGAAGCAGCTGCTCCGGGTCTGCGAGACGGAACACCCCGGACAGGCGCAAATCGGCAATTTCGTCGCTGCAGCCCAGGTAACCGTGGCGATAACGACTGACCTGCGCGAGGAAGTCGGACAGGCGTATGTCCTGGGTAACGATCAGCCCTTCAGTCCAGGCCATCGCGTCCATGTCCAGGTGCGTCAGCTGGTGCGCGCCTTGAGCATCCAGGCGCCAGTGCTGGCCGCCTTCAATCCACAGAAGGTGGCCATTGCCAGGCCGGTGGATCGCCACTTTGCCGTGGTTGACACTGACGCGTGTGCAATCGTTCTCCTGATAGGC
The DNA here is from genome assembly GCF_000412675.1 of Pseudomonas putida NBRC 14164. Lineage (NCBI taxonomy): Bacteria > Pseudomonadati > Pseudomonadota > Gammaproteobacteria > Pseudomonadales > Pseudomonadaceae > Pseudomonas > Pseudomonas putida. Next base: position 177,986 of record NC_021505.1, read on the forward strand.
CACAAAGCGCCCTGCGAACCCTTCCAGCAGTGCATCGCGGGTTTGTACCAGCACTGGATGCCCAGAGTTGCAGGTCATCATCAGCTCCCCCTGCTTCAGGCGAACCAGACGCTGCTGGTCATTGAAGGCCAGGTCCACGACAGTGCGGGTATTGAGTTGCATCAGTGAGCCATCGGGCAGGGTGAAGACGCGTTGCTCACCGGTGCCGGTGGCATAGTCCGACGCCCACGCACTGATAGCATCGAGGTCTTTGGCCAGCCATGTCGCCGATCCCACCATGACAACGCCGCCAAGCAGCTTCAGCGCTTGCCGGCGGTGCAGGCGTTGCTGGCTGGCTTCCAGGGTTTGCAATGCCAACCCGGCACCGGGGACGGAGCGCAGGTCAAGGTCCTGATGCAGGTGCATCACCCGTTGCCAGGCCTGCTCATGTTCGTGGTGGGCACTGCGCCATTGCGCGCACTGTTGTTGCAGCGTCGGCTCATGCCCGCTCTCGCGCAACCGCAGCAGCCACTGGATGGCCTGTTTGACCGCTTTTGCATCAGGGCGTGCGGCAGTCATTGATTCAACACTCATCTTCATAGCGCAGCACATAGCAATGGAAGAGCGCATCGGCGATGTAACGCTCCACGGTACGCACCGAGATCCCCATCTGCTCGGCAATGGCCTGGTGCTTCAGCCCCTCGCATTGGGCCAGCAGGAAGGCGCGACGTACCTTGGGTTTGAGGCCGTCGAGCATGCGCGCAATACGCTCAAGCAATTCCAGCAGCAGCTCGCGGGTTTCGGCCGAGGGATACTGTGCTTCCGGCACACGGGCCAGTGCCTCCAGGTAGGCCCTGTGCAGTTCCTCGCGGCGCCAGTGATCGATGACCAGCCCACGCGCTACCGTGCGCAGGAACGCCCGAGGGGTATTCAGCTGCAGGTGTTCGCGGCGTTGCAGCAAGCGGACGAAGGTGTCGTGGGCCAGGTCTGCGGCATCGGCGGCATTGCCCAGCTTGCTGCGCAGCCAGGCGTGTAACCAGCCGTGGTGGTCACTGTAGAGCGTTTGCACGGAGTCGTTGCTGGGCATAGTGGAGGGCGCTGGCATCAATGGACATGAATGATAATTAGTCTCATTGTTGGCGTGGCAGGGTCAATTTGCAACCCATCTGCTCGCGCCGCACGTAAAGCCAGTTACGCGCTAACGCGCCCGTTGCGCATCCAGATAATTGCGGATTACCAGCGCTCCGCTATTGAGGTGCCGGGCCAGCACGGCTACCGCCTCATCCACCAGCTTGTCGCTTGCCGCGTCTACCAGTGCGTTGTGATCGTCCTGGGTCAGCTTGCCCAGGCCCATGGATGAAAGATGAAAACGCAGGAAGCGCTCTTCTTCGTTCAGTTCGTTCTCAATCAGGCGCAGCAGCTTCCTGTTAGACGCCTTGCTGTACAGCGCCATGTGGAACAGGCGGTTCAGGCGGCCGATTTCGGCGTGGCGTGTTTCGTTCTCCAGTTGCTGAATATAGCCACGGGCGCTGGCGATATCGCTGGCATCAAGCAGCGGGATCGACTGGCGCAGCGCTTCGCTCTCAAGCAGTACGCGCAGGGCATAGGTGTCCACCGCATCCTCGCCGATCAGCGGCGCAACCACCGCACCCTTGTGCATCTCCACTTTCAGCAGCGATTGCGCTTCAAGCTGGCGCAGGGCTTCGCGCACGGGCATGCGACTGACGCCAAACAAGGTGGCGAGCTCTTGTTGTCGCACGGCGGTGCCAGGGGGCAGGCGGCCATCGAGGATGGCGCTACGCAGGCGTTCTTCGATCACGGCACGGGCCTGGTGCGGCGACAGCTGCTCGCTGACCAGCACATTGCTCAATTTGATTTTCTCGGCCACGCGACGTCTGCCTCAACGATGACTAAAGTTGGATCCAATGACACTAGTTACAGCTTGTGGGAGTTGTCAAACCAAGGCCCGCATTGGCACGGGCGCCCCAAAAGCGCGGCTATGGTGGATGAAGTCGCCCGCCAAAGGAAGCGGCCTATAGAAGGTTATAAACAGAAAGTGTAGGCCGGCTGACAGGCGGATGCATGATTGCAGGGTGCCATTGTTTTTTGCAGTGGCAAGCCGCACCATCGCTGCTTTCGACTGGCCTGCACAGGGCTTGGCAGTGGCGATATCCTGGATGTTCAAAACCGTTGTGCGACGTGTCGCCTTTGCCGGGCTGCTGGGCAGTCTGCTGCTGGGCGGCTTGCACGCGGATTGGGATTTCTCCCAGATCAGCCGCAAGTCGCAGGCCTTGTATGGCCCACTGGGTGCCGGGCAGGGTCGTATCGATGCCTGGCAGAACCTGATGACCACGCAAAAGTAGGGTACTGAGCTTGAGCAACTGCAAGTGGTCAACCGTTTTTTCAACCAGCAATTGCGCTATGTCGAAGACATTGACCTGTGGCATGAGGTCGACTACTGGGCCACACCGGTGCAGGCACTGATCAAAGGTGCCGGGGACTGCGAGGACTACGCCATCGCCAAGTATTTCAGCCTGCGGCGCATGGGCATCCCCAGCGAAAAACTGCGCATCACCTACGTCAAGGCGTTGCGGCAGAATCGCGCGCACATGGTCCTGACTTATTATTCAAACCCACAGGCCCAGCCTTTGGTGCTCGACAGCCTCATGGATGCCATCAAGCCGGCAAGCCAACGTACCGACCTGCTGCCGGTGTATGCCTTCAATGGCGAGGGGTTGTGGTTGACGGGCGCCGCAGGCAACAAGAAGGTCGGCGACACCAAGCGGCTGTCACGCTGGCAGGATTTGCTGAAGAAAATGCAGGCCGAAGGGTTCCCGGCCGAGCCGGTTTACTGAAGGAGCACAGATGTCACTGTTCAAACAATTGCTGTTGGCCATTTGCCTGTTCCTGGTAGTCGCCTTCAGTGGCAGTTTCATGGTCAGCCTGGAAAGCTCGCGCAGCCAGTACGTCAACCAGTTGCGTTCGCACGCCCAAGATGCAGCGACCGCGCTGGCGCTTTCGCTGACGCCGAATATCGACGACCCGGCGATGGTCGAGCTGATGGTCAGCTCGATCTTCGACAGTGGTTACTATGCAAGCATCAAGGTCGTCGACCTGGGCTCCAACGCCGTGCTGGTGGAGCGCCACGCCGAGCCGGACCCGGGCGGGGTACCGCGCTGGTTCGTGCACCTGATCGGCCTTGAGGCCGCCGGTGGCGACGCCATCGTCAGCCGCGGCTGGCAGCAGGCCGCGCGGGTGGAAGTGATCAGCCACCCGATGTTTGCCATTGCCAAACTCTGGCAAAGCGCCTTGGGCAGCCTGGGCTGGTTGCTGCTGTGCGGTGCAGCCAGTGCCGTGCTCGGCGCCTTGCTGCTGCGCCGCCAATTGCGCCCGCTGGACTATATGGTTGAGCAATCCCATGCCATTGCGCGCCGCGAATTCCTGAGCCTGCCCGAGTTGCCCCGCACGCCGGAGCTACGCCGTGTGGTGCAGGCGATGAACCAGATGGTCGAGAAGCTCAAGGCGCTGTTTACCGAGCAGGCCGAGCGCAGCGAGCGGCTGCGTGCGGAGTCCTACCAGGACAGCCTGACCGGGCTCTCGAACCGCCGCTATTTCGAAATGCAGCTGAACACCCGGGTAAGCAACCTGGAGGACGCGCGCGCCGGCTACCTGCTGTTACTGCGTGTCCAAGGGTTGGCGGGGCTGAACGCACGCCTTGGCGGCCAGCGTACCGACCAGTTGCTGCAGGCCGTGGGTGAGCAGTTGCGCCGTACCTGTGCCAGCTTCCCGGAAACCAACGACCTGATTTCCCGCAGCCGCGGTGGCGAGTTTGCTGTGCTGGCGCCGGGCATGGTGCATGAGGAGGCAGTACACCTTGCCCAGGCACTGGAAGCGACGCTGCAAAGCCTGCATGAGACCGGTGCCAGTGATATCGACCCGGTGGCCTGTATCGGCCTCGCGCCGTTCAGCCCCGGTGATTCTCCACAGGCTTTGCTGAAACTGGCCGATGAGGCTCTGGCCCGTGCCGAGAACCAGCCAACGCCGGGGTGGGTATGCCTTGAACAAGGTGTGGCCGCCGTTGCTGCCGATAGCCAGCACGCCTGGCACGAGCGGCTCGATCAGGCGTTCAAAAATGGGCATTTCGAGCTGTTCTTCCAGCCGGTGGTGGATTGCACTTCGGTGCAACGGGTACTGCACCACAAGGTGATTTCCCGCTTGCAGGATGGCCAGGGCGATGCACTGCCGGCGGGTCGCTTCCTGCCCTGGCTGGAGCGCTTCGGCTGGATGCCGCGGCTGGACGTGCTGGTGCTGGAGAAAGTATTGGCGCACCTGCGTGGGCATGACCAGGTGCTGGCGCTGAACCTGTCCGCCGCTACATTGGCCGACCCCAAGGCCCTGCACCGCATCTTTGAATTGCTCGGCCAGAATGCGGCGCTCGGCCCGCGGCTGGTTTTTGAAATTGGCGAGGAGCAGTTGCCTGAGCAGACGGCTCTGGAGCAACTCACCCGGCGCCTGCACGGGCTGGGTTTTGGCTTGGCGCTGCAGCGCTTTGGCGGGCGCTTCAGCATGATCGGCAACCTGGCGCACCTGGGCTTGGCGTACCTGAAAATTGACGGCAGCTACATCCGCAACATCGACCATGAGCAGCACAAGCGGCTGTTCATCGAGGCGATCCAGCGTGCAGCGCACAGCATCGACTTGCCGCTGATTGCCGAGCGTGTCGAGACAGAAGGGGAGCGGCGGGTGCTGCAGGAGATGGGGGTAGGCGGCATTCAGGGGCAGCTGGTAGGTGAACCTGCGCCCTGGCGCTGAGTTCTCGTACTGGCGGTTCCGGCCTTATCGCCGGCAAGCCAGCTCCCACAGGTACCGCACCAACTTCAAAGCCAGTGCGGTACCTGTGGGAGCTGGCTTGCCGGCGATAGGGCTAGAGGAGCCACTGGAAAACAGTGGCCAAACTCATCAGCGCTCGCGCAGTGCCTCCGAACGCGCCTTCATGATCGGCTTGAGCAAGTAGCTCATGATGGTCTTCTTGCCGGTCATGATATCCACCGTCGCCACCATCCCTGGGATGATCAGCAGCGGCTTCTCGTCAGTCCCCAGGTGGCTGCGGTCGGTGCGCAGCTTGATCAGGTAGTAGGTGGTCTTCTTGTCTTCGTCGGTGATGGTGTCGGCGCCGATCTGTTCCAGCTTGGCCTTGAGCCCACCGTAGATGGTGTAGTCGTAGACCGTGAACTTGACGGTCGCCTCCTGGCCAGGGTGCAGGAAGGCGATGTCCTTGGGCAGGATCTTCGCTTCGATGACCAGCGTGTCGTCCAGGGGTACCACTTCAATGATATCGCTGCCAGGCTGGATCACCCCACCAATGGTGTTGACCAGCATCTGCTTGACGATACCGCGTACAGGCGAAGTGACCATGGTACGGTGCACCCGATCGTCCAGTGCCTTGCTGGTGGCCGTGGCCTTGTTCAGCTCGGTCCGCGCCTCGTTCAGCTGGGTCAGCGCTTCACTGCGGAATTTGCCTCGGGTTTCCTCGATCTTGCTTTGCACCTCGCGTATGGCCGCCTCGGCACGCGGGATGGCCAGCGCAGTGGAGTCCAGCTGGCCACGGTTCTCCACTTCGGCGCGGCGCAGGCGCAGCACTTCGACCTGGGAGATTGCGCCAGTTGCCACCAGCGGTTCTGACATGCCGATTTCCTTGCGCAGCAACTCCAGGCTGTTGGCGTACTGGGCGCGTTTGGAGCTGTATTCACGCAGCTCTTGCTGGCGCTGAACCAGCTGCTGCTGCAGGCCGCCAATTTCGTCCTGCAGTTGCTGGCGCCGGCTCTGGTACAGCGACTCTTCACTGGCCGCCTGGCTTGGTGCGGCTTTGCGCAGTTCTTCGTCGATCTTCAGCGGGCGGTCCTCTACCTCGGCGCTCAGGCGTTCGACCCGCAGGGCCATGGATTGGCGGTCGGCCTCGGTCTCACCAACGTTGGAGGCGAAGCGGGTTTCATCCAGGCGCAGCAATGGCTGGCCAATTTCGACAATCTGCCCTTCCTTGGCGAAGATTTCGGCGACGATACCGCCCTCCAGGTTCTGGATCTTCTGCACCTTGGACGACGGAATGGCCTTGCCTTCACCTCGCGTGACCTCGTCGATGGGGGCGACGCTGGCCCACACGATCAAGAACACGAAGAACAGGATCACGCCCCAGATGGTCAGCCGCACAACCCGCGGTGCATCTTCGATCAGGGCCTTGTTGACCTCTGGCAGCGGCTGGCCGCCCAGTGAGTCGGAACCTTTGAAGTAGCGCCGCAGGCCATCCTTGAATTGCCCCATATCCAGCTTATGCAACACTGATCTGCCCCTTCTTCAGCGCATCCATGACCGCGGCTTTCGGGCCGTCGGCGACAATCTGCCCGCGATCGATCACGATCAGCCGGTCCACCAGCGACAGCAGCGAGGCACGGTGCGTGACCAACAGTACCGTCTTGCCTTCCACCACCGCTTGCAGGCGCTGCTTGAGACGCTCCTCGCCGGTGTTGTCCATGGCACTGGTCGGCTCGTCCAGCAACAGGATTTGCGGGTTGAGCAGCAGCGCGCGGCCCAGCGCCACGTTCTGCCGCTGGCCGCCGGACAGGTTCTGCCCGCGTTCACCCACTTGCAGCTCGTAACCGTCCGGGTGCAAACGGGCAAATTCATGCACACCCGCCAGCTCGGCGGCCTGCAGGATCAGTTCGTCCTCGATGTAACGGGCACCGCTGACCAGGTTGTCGCGCAGGGTACCAGCCAACAGCTGGATGTCCTGCGGTACATAGCCGATGTTGTGGCGCAGCTCGCTGACGTCGATCTGGCGAATGTCCACGCCATCGACCAGCAGCGAGCCGCCATCGGCCTCGTACAGGCCGACGATGAGCTTGGCCAGCGAGCTCTTGCCCGAGCCACTGCGGCCGATGATGCCGACTTTTTCGCCGGGGCGGATGGTCAGGTTGATGTTCTTCAGCGCCAGGTTCTGCTGGTTCGGGTAGGTGAAATCAACCCCGCGGAACTCGACACTACCCTGCAGTACCTTGCGGCTCAGCGGGCGCTCCTCGAAGTTGCGCTCTTGCGGCAGTTCCATCATGTGGTCTGTGGCCACCATGGTGACCTTGGCTTGCTGGTAGCGGGCAAGCAAGCCGTTGAGCGAGGCCAGTGGCCCGAGCGCCCGACCGCTAAGCATGTAGCACGCCACCAGACCGCCCATGCTCAAGTTGCCGTCGATGATCAGGTACACGCCAACGCAGATCATCGCCACGCCAGCCAGCTGCTGGATGAGCATGGTGATGTTCATCGCCAGGCTCGACAGCACCTTCACGCGCAGCTCCAGGCGGCTGAGGGTGCCCAGGGTCTGCTCCCACATGTACTGGCGTTCACTTTCGGCGTTGTTGACCTTTACCGCATCCAGGCCGGCCAGGGTTTCGATCAGGCTGGACTGGCGCTCGGAGGCCAGGGCCATGGTCCGCTCCATGGTCGCCATCAGCGGCCGTTGCAAGGCATAGCCGATGCCCAGGGCCAGCGGGAAGGCAATGATCGGGATCCACACCAGGTGCCCGCCAATGATGGCGATGACGATCAGGATAAGAATGGTGAACGGCAGGTCGATCAGGCTGGTCAGGGTCAATGAGGCGAGGAAGTCGCGCAGGCCCTGGAACTCGTGAATATTCTGGGCAAAGCTGCCGACCCTGGCCGGGCGGTACTTCATCGACATGCCGACGATGCGCTCGAACAGCGTCGCCGAGATGATCAGGTCGGTCTTCTTGCCGGCCAGGTCCAGACAAAGGCCTCGCAGCCCCTTGAGGATCAGGTCGAAGATGTAGGCGCCGGCGATACCGATGGCCAGCACCCAGAGCGTTGACGTTGCCTGGTTGGGCACCACACGGTCATACACGTTCATCACAAACAGCGGCGCAGCCAGGGCGATCAGGTTGATCACCAGGCTGGCGGCGATGGCGTCGATATACAGCCACTTGCTGCGCAGCAGGGTATCGCGGAACCACGACTTTGCCCGCGGGATGAGGTTGCCGTGGTTGACGTCGAACTTGTGCTGCGGCTGGGCGAAGAACACGCGGCCGCTATAGTCGCTTTGCAGGGCTTCGCGGCTGACATGCACCTCGCCGCCGTCGCTCTCACTGAGCAACAGGCGCGCGGTATCTTCGTTCTCCCAGCCCAGCAGGACGGCACTGCGGCCTTCCTTCAGCAGCAGCATCGCCGGCATGGCGATGCTCGGGATCTGCTCCAGCTTGCGCTGCAGCAGACGCCCTTGCAGGCCGGCCCGGGCGGCGGCGCGGGGCAGCAGCTCGGGGCTCAGGCGCTGTGCGGGCAGCGGCAGGCCGGTGGTCAGCATGACCCGGCTGGCGGGTTTCTGGTGCAGGACACACAGGCTCAGCAGGCTATCCAGCAAGGGATCGTCATGCTGACTGCGTGGATCATGGCTGAGTTGGACTCGACTGACTTCAGATTCCACGCGGCGCTCTCTTCATCCTTGTGGTGGGTGGGGTGGGTGTGCCGCCGTTAAGGTCTGGCCGGCTCGCCCTGGCTTTCAATGGTGCTGCCAAGCGGTGTAGGTAGGGGCTACGACGCCCTTATGGCTGAGCAGACGGCCAATGGTCGCCTCGAATCGATACTGAGTAAACAATTGTACGTCGTTCATTGCTACCAGACTGCTCCCGGGCAGTGGGTGTTTCATTTTTGATCCGGTGTGGGTACAGCCTGAAGCACTTTCAGCAGCATAGCCTGCCCGCCAGACAGTGAGTGGGCCGCCTATGATCGATCTTTGTCTTCGTCATTTAATGGGCGCTGATTTGTTGACGGTTTTAAAAGTGCTGATCGTTAAAATTCATCGTACAAAGTCTGCTTGCACGCTTGGCGCTGGTTCAGAAATCGTCAAGGGTTTGCCATCATCGCGGTGTCAGTATCTGCGCAATCGTTCTCTATCTGTCTGATCTGCGATGAAGCGTTGTCGCAGGCCGGGCGCTGTAAAAGGCTGGCGTTGGCTCGAACCCTATACAGCCCCGATGTTGCCTCGTTTTGACGCCCCGGCCTGTCCGGTTTCAGGCAAGGTTTGTGCTTGTAAGGAGTTGGCAGCCTGGGGCGCGAAAGTAATCTGAAAATTGACGCGTGCACGTTTGACGGTTGCCGATGGGCGGCTGTTCTGCAGCATTAAATGCCGATGTCCCGGCGTTAAAAACGTCGCTGGAACTAGCGTTAAGCAAGCTTTCGATGATGTACGACATTTGTCCTCAATGAACGGTTGGCTAAGGTACAAATATCAATGTGACATTACATTGCCGATTGTTTAGGATGGCCTCTATAAGGTCAATAGTTTGGCATTTAAGTAATTCCAAATAGTTATAGACGAAAAATTGACGCAATAAAGCGTCAAGAGATCATCGACATAGTTCCGCCTGCAGTGGCTTGCGAGTGCCGCTCTGGCATGGAAGTACCCATAGGGTCACACGGAGAGTCCAATGAGCAGCGTTGTAGCCATCGTCAAAAGCATTGTCGGCCAGGTTATTGCGGTATCCCCAGAGGGCATTCGTCGTGTGCTCATCGAAGGGGACCGCCTGCTGGCAGGTGAGGAAGTGCTCACTGGCCCGGGTGGCGCAGTTACTTTGGAGCTAGCCGATGGCCGTCTGCTTGACCTGGGCCGCGACAGCCAGTGGAGCGCCGATGCGCCTGACAGCAGCACCGACCTGAGCCAGGCGACCGCGCAGGCCGCGCCGTCGGTAGAAGAGCTGCAACAGGCGATCGCGGCCGGTGTCGACCCGACTACCGAGCTTGAAGCCACCGCAGCTGGCCCGTCCGCAGCGGGCGGCGGCGGCGCGCTTGGCGGTGGTCACAGCTTCGTGATGCTCGAAGAAACCGCGGGTCGGGTCGATGCTACCGTTGGCTTCCCGACGGAAGGGCTGGGCTTTGCTACCGGGCTCGACAGCGAAGAGGTTGGCTTGCTGGATACCACCAGCAATAACCAAGTGACTACGCCGACGATCGACACCAACGTTGCTACCGACCTGATTCTTGGCGCCACTCCTTCCATCAGCGAAGCGGGTGGCGTAATCGTCTATACCGCCACGGTTGGCCAGGCGCCGACCACCAACCTGGTCGTCACCCTGTCCAATGGTGCCGTAATCGTCATCCCGGCCGGGCAGACCAGCGGCAGCGTCAATGTCGTGGTCCCGGCAAATGACACGCCTTATATCGACGGTGGCCAGATCTCGGCAACTGTAACGGGTACCACCGGCGGCAACGGCCTGACGGTGACAGTGCCGCAAACGCCGGCAGTCACCCAGGTTACCGATACCATCGACACCACCACTGCGACGCTGACGGCGAACCCGTCGGTGACCGAAGGTGGCGTAATTACCTACACCGTGACCCTGAGCAACCCTGCCCAGACGCCGGTGACCGTGACGCTGTCCAACGGGCAGGTAATCACCATCGAAGCTGGCAAGACCCAAGGCAGCGTCGACTTCCAGACCCCGGCGAACGACGTCTACAACAACGGTTCGACCGTCAGTACCACGATCACCGGCGCTACAGGTGGCAATTTCGAGCAACTGACGCCGAACCCTGCACCGGCTGAAACGGTAATCAGTGACTCGGTCGATAACACGACCGCCACTCTGACCGCTTCGCCAAGCGTCACTGAAGGTGGCGTGATCACCTACACCGTGACCCTGAGCAACCCTGCCCAGACGCCGGTAACCGTGACACTGTCCAATGGGCAGATCATCACTGTTGAAGCGGGCAAAACCCAAGGCAGCGTTGATTTCCAGACCCCGCCGAACGACGTCTACAACAACGGTTCGACTGTCAGCGTCACCATCGAGAACGCCACTGGCGGTAACTTCGAGCAGCTGACCCCGAATCCGACCCCGGCTCAGACCACGATCAACGATTCGGTCGACACCACCACCGCAACCCTGACCGCTTCGCCAAGCGTCACTGAAGGTGGCGTGATCACCTACACCGTGACCCTGAGCAACCCTGCCCAGACGCCGGTGACCGTGACCCTGTCCAATGGGCAGACCATCACTGTTGAAGCGGGCAAAACCCAAGGCAGCGTTGATTTCCAGACCCCGGCGAATGACGTCTACAACAACGGTTCGACCGTCAGCGTCACTATCGAAAACGCCACCGGCGGCAACTTCGAGCAACTGACCCCGAATCCGACCCCGGCTCAGACCACGATCAACGATTCGGTAGACACCACCACTGCGACTTTGACTGCTTCGCCAAGCGTTACTGAAGGTGGCGTGATCACCTACACCGTGACCCTGAGCAACCCTGCCCAAACTCCGGTAACCGTGACCCTGTCCAACGGCCAGACCATCACCGTTGAAGCCGGCAAAACCCAGGGCAGTGTCGACTTCCAGACCCCGGCGAACGACGTCTATAACAACGGTTCGACTGTCAGTGTCACCATCGAAAACGCCACTGGCGGTAACTTCGAGCAGTTGACGCCGAACCCGACCCCGGCTCAGACCACGATCAACGATTCGGTAGACACCACCACAGCGACCCTGACCGCTTCGCCAAGCGTTACTGAAGGCGGCGTGATCACCTACACCGTGACCCTGAGCAACCCTGCCCAGACGCCGGTAACCGTGACCCTGTCCAACGGCCAGACCATCACCGTTGAGGCCGGCAAAACCCAAGGCAGCGTTGATTTCCAGACCCCGGCGAACGACGTCTACAACAACGGCTCGACCGTCAGTGTCACCATCGAAAACGCCACCGGCGGCAACTTCGAGCAGCTGACCCCGAATCCGACCCCGGCTCAGACCACGATCAACGATTCGGTAGACACTACCACCGCAACCCTGACGGCGAGCCCGTCGGTGACCGAAGGTGGCGAGATCACCTACACCATCACCCTGACCAACAAAGATGGTCTGCCGATCAACAACCATGCAGAGCTGTACTTCAAGCTGACCGATGGCACGACGGTCGTTGTGGCCGCCAACAGCACCACCGGTTCAGCCACTGCAACCGCGCCGGATAACGTCTATGTCGGGACTAACCAGCCGGTGGTCAATGCCATCGATGCCGTCAGCGGCGCGGACGCGTGGAAGTTTGAAAACCTGAACCTGGACAAGACCCCGGTCAGCACCCAGGTAACCGATGAGCCGGGCACCCCAGGCAACGAAGGTGACTTGGTCAAAGTCACCATCACCGCCGACCAGACCTCGGTGGCCGAGAACGTCAAACCGACGTTCACCGTGCACGTCAACCAACCGCTGGACCACGATCTGGTCGTGACCCTGAGCAACAACGCTCAGGTCACCATCAAGGCCGGCGAGACAAGCGCACCGTACACTCACGACGCACAAGGCGATGACGTCTACAAAGACTCGGGCGAAATCAGCCTGGGCATCAACTCGGCGGTAGATGCTACCGGTGCGACCTTCGAGAACCTGCAGCTTGGCGGCGCGGCTACCGTTCAAGTGACCGACACCACCGACGAAGTGGTAGCGAAGCTGACCGCAACCCCTTCGGTGACCGAAGGTGGCGAAATCACTTACACCATCACGCTGACCAACAAAGACGGTCTGCCGATCAACAATCACGGCGCCCTGACCTTCACGCTGAGCGACGGTAAGACCGTCATCACCGTACCGGCCAATGGCACCAGCGGTTCGATCACCGTGACTGCCCCGGACAACGTCTACGTCGGCAGTAACACCCCGGTGGTGCAGTCTATCGCCACTGTTGCTGGCGCGGATGTCGGCAAGTTCGAGCAGCTGACCTTGGACAAGACTCCGGTGAGCACCACTGTCACCGACGAACCAGGTTCGGGCACTCCGGGCACCGGCAACCAGGGCGACCTGGTGCAGGTCACCATCACCGCCGACCAGACTTCGGTCGCCGAGAACGTCAAACCGACCTTCACCGTGCACATCAACCAGCCGCTGGACCACGACTTGGTTGTGACCCTGAGCAACAATGCCCAGGTCACCATCAAGGCGGGCGACACCAGCGCGCCGTACACCCACGATGCGCAGGGCGACGACGTCTACAACGACGCCGGTGAAATCAGCGTTGGCATCAAATCGGCTGTGGACGCCACCGGTGCGACTTTCGAAAACCTGGAGCTCGGCGGCGCTGCGAAAGTGGATGTCACCGACACCACCGACGAAGTGGTGGCGAAACTGACCGCTACCCCTTCGGTGACCGAAGGCGGCGAGATCACCTACACCATCACCCTGACCAACAAAGACGGCCTGCCGATCAACAACCACGGCGCCCTGACCTTCACGCTGAGCGACGGTAAAACCGTCATCACCGTGCCGGCCAACGGCACTACCGGCTCGATCACCGTGACTGCCCCGGACAACGTCTACGTCGGCAGCAACCCAGCGGTGGTCAACTCCATCGCGACCGTTGCGGGCGCTGACGTCGGTAAGTTCGAGCAACTGACCCTCGACAAGACGCCGGTCAGCACCACTGTTACTGACGAGCCAGGTACCCCGGGCAACCCAGGCGGCAACAACGAAGGCGATCTGGTCAAGGTCACCATCACCGCCGACCAGACTTCGGTGGCCGAGAACGTCAAACCGACCTTCACCGTGCACATCAACCAGCCACTGGACCACGACCTGGTCGTGACCCTGAGCAACAATGCCCAGGTCACCATCAAGGCCGGTGATACCAGCGCGCCGTATACCCACGATGCGCAGGGCGACGACGTCTACAACGACGCCGGTGAGATCAGCGTTGGCATCAAGTCCGCTGTGGACGTTGATGGTCGTACCTTCGAAAACCTGGAGCTCGGCGGCGCTGCGAAAGTGGATGTCACCGACACCACCGACGAAGTGGTGGCGAAGCTGACCGCTACCCCTTCGGTGACTGAAGGCGGCGAGATCACCTACACCATCACCCTGACCAACAAAGACGGCCTGCCGATCAACAACCACGGCGCCCTGACCTTCACGCTGAGCGACGGCAAGACCGTCATCACCGTGCCGGCCAATGGCACCAGCGGTGCGATCAGCGTGACTGCTCCGGACAACGTCTACGTCGGCAGCAACCCAGCGGTGGTCAACTCGATAGCGACCGTTGCGGGCGCTGACGTCGGTAAGTTCGAGCAGCTGACCCTGGACAAGACTCCGGTGAGCACCACTGTCACCGACGAACCAGGTTCGGGCACTCCGGGCACCGGCAACCAGGGCGACCTGGTGCAGGTCACCATCACCGCCGACCAGACTTCGGTCGCCGAGAACGTCAAACCGACCTTCACCGTGCACATCAACCAGCCACTGGACCACGACCTGGTCGTGACCCTGAGCAACAATGCCCAGGTCACCATCAAGGCCGGCGACACCAGCGCGCCTTACGAGCACGCGGCACAAGGCGACGACGTTTACAACGACGCTGGCCAGATCAGCCTGGGCATCAATTCGGCGGTCGACGCCACTGGCGCCACCTTCGAGAACCTGCAACTGGGCGGTGCGGCCACCGTTCAAGTGACCGACACCACTGATGAAGTGGTAGCGAAGCTGACCGCGACCCCTTCGGTCACCGAAGGCGGCGAGATCACCTACACCATCACCCTGACCAACAAAGACGGTCTGCCGATCAATAACCACGGCGCCCTGACCTTCACGCTGAGCGACGGCAAGACCGTCATCACCGTGCCGGCCAACGGCACCAGCGGTTCGGTCACCGTGACTGCTCCGGACAACGTCTACGTCGGCAGCAACCCAGCGGTGGTCAACTCGATTGCGACCGTTGCGGGCGCTGACGTCGGCAAGTTCGAGCAACTGACCCTCGACAAAACCCCGGTCAGCACCACCGTTACTGACGAGCCAGGTACTCCGGGCAACCCAGGTACCCCAGGCGGCAACAACGAAGGCGACCTGGTCAAGGTCACCATCACCGCCGACCAGACTTCGGTGGCCGAGAACGTCAAACCGACCTTCACCGTGCACATCAACCAGCCACTGGACCACGACCTGGTCGTGACCCTGAGCAACAATGCCCAGGTCACCATCAAGGCCGGTGATACCAGCGCGCCGTATACCCACGATGCGCAGGGCGACGACGTCTACAACGACGCCGGTGAGATCAGCGTTGGCATCAAGTCCGCTGTGGACGTTGATGGTCGTACCTTCGAAAACCTGGAGCTCGGCGGCGCTGCGAAAGTGGATGTCACCGACACCACCGACGAAGTGGTGGCGAAGCTGACCGCTACCCCTTCGGTGACTGAAGGCGGCGAGATCACCTACACCATCACCCTGACCAACAAAGACGGCCTGCCGATCAACAACCACGGCGCCCTGACCTTCACGCTGAGCGACGGCAAGACCGTCATCACCGTGCCGGCCAATGGCACCAGCGGTGCGATCAGCGTGACTGCTCCGGACAACGTCTACGTCGGCAGCAACCCAGCGGTGGTCAACTCGATAGCGACCGTTGCGGGCGCTGACGTCGGTAAGTTCGAGCAGCTGACCCTGGACAAGACTCCGGTGAGCACCACTGTCACCGACGAACCAGGTTCGGGCACTCCGGGCACCGGCAACCAGGGCGACCTGGTGCAGGTCACCATCACCGCCGACCAGACTTCGGTCGCCGAGAACGTCAAACCGACCTTCACCGTGCACATCAACCAGCCACTGGACCACGACCTGGTCGTGACCCTGAGCAACAATGCCCAGGTCACCATCAAGGCCGGCGACACCAGCGCGCCTTACGAGCACGCGGCACAAGGCGACGACGTTTACAACGACGCTGGCCAGATCAGCCTGGGCATCAATTCGGCGGTCGACGCCACTGGCGCCACCTTCGAGAACCTGCAACTGGGCGGTGCGGCCACCGTTCAAGTGACCGACACCACTGATGAAGTGGTAGCGAAGCTGACCGCGACCCCTTCGGTCACCGAAGGCGGCGAGATCACCTACACCATCACCCTGACCAACAAAGACGGTCTGCCGATCAATAACCACGGCGCCCTGACCTTCACGCTGAGCGACGGCAAGACCGTCATCACCGTGCCGGCCAACGGCACCAGCGGTTCGGTCACCGTGACTGCTCCGGACAACGTCTACGTCGGCAGCAACCCAGCGGTGGTCAACTCGATTGCGACCGTTGCGGGCGCTGACGTCGGCAAGTTCGAGCAACTGACCCTCGACAAAACCCCGGTCAGCACCACCGTTACTGACGAGCCAGGTACTCCGGGCAACCCAGGTACCCCAGGCGGCAACAACGAAGGCGACCTGGTCAAGGTCACCATCACCGCCGACCAGACTTCGGTGGCCGAGAACGTCAAACCGACCTTCACCGTGCACATCAACCAGCCACTGGACCACGACCTGGTCGTGACCCTGAGCAACAATGCCCAGGTCACCATCAAGGCCGGCGACACCAGCGCGCCGTACGAGCACGCTGCACAAGGTGATGACGTTTACAACGACGCCGGTGAAATCAGCGTTGGCATCAAGTCTGCTGTGGACGTTGATGGTCGTACCTTCGAAAACCTGGAGCTCGGCGGCGCTGCGAAAGTGGATGTCACCGACACCACCGACGAAGTCGTGGCGAAGCTGACCGCGACCCCTTCGGTCACCGAAGGCGGCGAGATCACCTACACCATCACCCTGACCAACAAAGACGGCCTGCCGATCAATAACCATGGCGCCCTGACCTTCACGCTGAGCGACGGCAAGACCGTCATCACCGTGCCGGCCAATGGCACCAGCGGTGCGATCAGCGTGACTGCTCCGGACAACGTCTACGTCGGCAGCAACCCAGCGGTGGTCAACTCGATAGCGACCGTTGCGGGCGCTGACGTCGGCAAGTTCGAGCAACTGACCCTCGACAAGACCCCGGTCAGCACTCAGGTCACTGACGAGCCAGGTACTCCGGGCAACCCAGGTACCCCAGGCGGCAACAACGAAGGCGACCTGGTCAAGGTCACCATCACCGCCGACCAGACTTCGGTGGCCGAGAACGTCAAACCGACCTTCACCGTGCACATCAACCAGCCACTGGACCACGACCTGGTCGTGACCCTGAGCAACAATGCCCAGGTCACCATCAAGGCCGGCGACACCAGCGCGCCGTACGAGCACGCTGCACAAGGTGATGACGTTTACAACGACGCCGGTGAAATCAGCGTTGGCATCAAGTCCGCTGTGGACGTTGATGGTCGTACCTTCGAAAACCTGGAGCTCGGCGGCGCTGCGAAAGTGGATGTCACCGACACCACCGACGAAGTCGTGGCGAAGCTGACCGCTACCCCTTCGGTGACTGAAGGCGGCGAGATCACCTACACCATCACCCTGACCAACAAAGACGGCCTGCCGATCAATAACCACGGCGCCCTGACCTTCACGCTGAGCGACGGCAAGACCGTCATCACCGTGCCGGCCAATGGCACCAGCGGTTCGATTACTGTCACTGCCCCGGACAACGTCTACGTTGGCAGCAACACCCCGGTAGTGCAGTCGATCGCGACTGTTGCTGGCGCGGATGTCGGCAAGTTCGAGCAGCTGACTCTGGATAAAACCCCGGTCAGCACCGCCGTCACCGACGAGCCAGGTTCGGGCACTCCGGGCACCGGCAACCAGGGCGACCTGGTGCTGGTGACCATCACCGCCGACCAGACCTCGGTAGCCGAGAACGTCAAACCGACGTTCACCGTGCACATCAACACCGCCTTGGCCAACGACCTGGTCGTGACCCTGAGCAACAATGCCCAGGTCACCATCAAGGCCGGCCAGACCAGCGCGCCATATGAGCACGCGGCACAAGGCGATGACGTCTACAACGACGCCGGTGAAATCAGCGTTGGCATCAAGTCCGCTGTGGACGTGGACGGTCGGACCTTCGAAAACCTGCAACTGGGCGATGCGGCCACCGTTCAAGTGACCGACACCACCGACGAAGTGGTGGCGAAGCTGACCGCAACCCCTTCGGTCACCGAAGGCGGCGAGATCACCTATACCATCACGCTGACCAACAAAGACGGCCTGCCGATCAACAACCACGGCGCCCTGACCTTCACGCTGAGCGACGGTAAGACCGTCATCACCGTACCGGCCAACGGCACCAGCGGCTCGATCACCGTGACTGCCCCGGACAACGTCTACGTCGGCACCAACCCAGCGGTGGTCAACTCGATTGCGACCGTTGCAGGGGCTGATGTTGGCAAGTTCGAGCAACTGACCCTGGACAAGACCCCGGTCAGCACTCAGGTCACTGACGAGCCAGGCACCCCGGGCACCCCAGGCGGCAACAACGAAGGCGATCTGGTCAAAGTCACCATCACGGCCGATCAGACCTCGGTGGCGGAGAACGTCAAACCGACGTTCACCGTGCACATCAATCAACCGCTGGACCACGACCTGGTCGTGACCCTGAGCAACAACGCTCAAGTCACCATCAAGGCCGGCCAGACCAGCGCGCCATACGAGCACGCAGCACAAGGCGACGACGTCTACAAAGACGCCGGCGAAATCAGCCTGGGTATCAAGTCGGCAGCCGACATCGGCGGCCGTACCTTCGAGAACCTGCAGCTGGGCGACGCGGCGAAGGTCAATGTCACCGACACCAACGACGAAGTCATCGCAAAACTGACTGCGACCTCGTCGGTCACCGAAGGTGGCGTGATCACCTACACCGTGACGCTGACCAACAAAGACGGCCTGCCAATCGACAAGCACGGTGCGCTGACCTTTACCCTGGACGATGGCAAAACCACCATCACCATCCCGGCTAACGGTACAACCGGCACCGCTACGGTCACGGCTCCGGACAACGTCTACACCGGCACCAACGCTCCGGTCGTGAAGGCTATCCAGTCGGTCACCGGCGCGGATGTCGGCAAGTTCGAGCAGCTGACTCTGGATAAAACCCCGGTCAGCACCGCCGTCACCGACGAGCCAGGTTCGGGCACTCCGGGCACCGGCAACCAGGGCGACCTGGTGCTGGTGACCATCACCGCCGACCAGACCTCGGTAGCCGAGAACGTCAAACCGACGTTCACCGTGCACATCAACACCGCCCTGGCCAACGACCTGGTCGTGACCCTGAGCAACAACGCTCAAGTCACCATCAAGGCCGGCCAGACCAGCGCGCCATACGAGCACGCAGCACAAGGCGACGACGTCTACAAAGACGCCGGCGAAATCAGCCTGGGTATCAAGTCGGCAGCCGACATCGGCGGCCGTACCTTCGAGAACCTGCAGCTGGGCGACGCGGCGAAGGTCAATGTCACCGACACCAACGACGAAGTCATCGCAAAACTGACTGCGACCTCGTCGGTCACCGAAGGTGGCGTGATCACCTACACCGTGACGCTGACCAACAAAGACGGCCTGCCAATCGACAAGCACGGTGCGCTGACCTTTACCCTGGACGATGGCAAAACCACCATCACCATCCCGGCTAACGGTACAACCGGCACCGCTACGGTCACGGCTCCGGACAACGTCTACACCGGCACCAACGCTCCGGTCGTGAAGGCTATCCAGTCGGTCACCGGCGCGGATGTCGGCAAGTTCGAGCAGCTGACTCTGGATAAAACCCCGGTCAGCACCGCCGTCACCGACGAGCCAGGTTCGGGCACTCCGGGCACCGGCAACCAGGGCGACCTGGTGCTGGTGACCATCACCGCCGACCAGACCTCGGTAGCCGAGAACGTCAAACCGACGTTCACCGTGCACATCAACACCGCCCTGGCCAACGACCTGGTCGTGACCCTGAGCAACAACGCTCAAGTCACCATCAAGGCCGGCCAGACCAGCGCGCCATACGAGCACGCAGCACAAGGCGACGACGTCTACAAAGACGCCGGCGAAATCAGCCTGGGTATCAAGTCGGCAGCCGACATCGGCGGCCGTACCTTCGAGAACCTGCAGCTGGGCGACGCGGCGAAGGTCAATGTCACCGACACCAACGACGAAGTCATCGCGAAACTGACTGCGACCTCGTCGGTCACCGAAGGTGGCGTGATCACCTACACCGTGACGCTGACCAACAAAGACGGCCTGCCAATCGACAAGCACGGTGCGCTGACCTTTACCCTGGACGATGGCAAAACCACCATCACCATCCCGGCTAACGGTACAACCGGCACCGCTACGGTCACGGCTCCGGACAACGTCTACACCGGCACCAACGCTCCGGTCGTGAAGGCTATCCAGTCGGTCACCGGCGCGGATGTCGGCAAGTTCGAGCAGCTGACTCTGGATAAAACCCCGGTCAGCACCGCCGTCACCGACGAGCCAGGTTCGGGCACTCCGGGCACCGGCAACCAGGGCGACCTGGTGCTGGTGACCATCACCGCCGACCAGACCTCGGTAGCCGAGAACGTCAAACCGACGTTCACCGTGCACATCAACACCGCCCTGGCCAACGACCTGGTCGTGACCCTGAGCAACAACGCTCAAGTCACCATCAAGGCCGGCCAGACCAGCGCGCCATACGAGCACGCAGCACAAGGCGACGACGTCTACAAAGACGCCGGCGAAATCAGCCTGGGTATCAAGTCGGCAGCCGACATAGGCGGCCGTACCTTCGAGAACCTGCAGCTGGGCGACGCGGCGAAGGTCAATGTCACCGACACCAACGACGAAGTCATCGCGAAACTGACTGCGACCTCGTCGGTCACCGAAGGTGGCGTGATCACCTACACCGTGACGCTGACCAACAAAGATGGCCTGCCGATCAACAACCACTCGGCGCTGACCTTCACCCTGAACGATGGCAAGACCACCATCACCGTGCCGGCCAACGGCACCGTGGGTACTGCCACTGTGACTGCCCCGGACAACGTCTACGTTGGTGCAAACGACCCTGTGATCAAGTCGATCGCTTCGGTCAGCGGCACTGATGTCGGCAAGTTCGAGCAACTGACCCTGGACAAGACCTCGGTCAGCACCACCGTGACCGACGAGCCAGGCTCGGGTACCCCGGGCACCGGCAACCAAGGTGACGTCACCACGGTCGGCATCACCGGCACCGGTTCGCTGACCGAGGGCGAAACCGGCCAGTACACGCTGACCCTGAGCAACGCCTCCAAGGCCGAAGTCACGATCACCCTCAGCTACAGCGGCACCGCCAAAAACGGTGAGGACTTCACCGGTGTCACCACCGTGAAGATCCCGGCCAACAGCACAGGCACCACGTTCAACATCGCTACCATCGACGACAAGCTGGTCGAAGGTACCGAGAACTTCGTGGTGAAAATCGAAACTGCCACCGGTGGCAACTTCGAGAACCTGCAGGTGGATAGCAGCAAATCGAGCGTGACTACCACCATCCTCGACAACGACCACCTGCCAGTTTCGCCTGGAGGCGCGGTGTTTGGCGTGGAAGACACCGACTACGTGTTCGCCTGGAGTGATTTCAAAGTCACCGATGCCGATGGCAACACCGGTCTGTCGGTGACCATTACCTCTATCCCGGGCGCAGGCAGCCTGCAGTTCTTCAACGGTACTGCCTGGGTGAACGTGACCGTTGGCCAGGTGGTGAGCCAGGCTGACATCATTGCCAAGAACCTGAAGTTCGTTCCGCTGCTCAACCAGTCGGGCTCGGATAACTACGGTGGCAATGGCGTGGGTAACCAGAAGGCCGACTACGCACAGTTCAAGTACAAGCCGAACGATGGCACCAACCTGGGCACAGAAGTGACCATGAAGGTCGACATCAGTCCGGTAGCCGACAAACCTACGCTCAGCTTCGGCAGCGCCGATATCGAATCCAAGGGCCTGACCAAGGAAGTCTGGACCAGCCTCAAAGGCCTGGGTACTGGTGGCAATGGCATTACCGGCGAGGACCTGAAGACGGTATTTGCCAACTCTGGCAACGCCAACTCCAGCAGCACTACTACCAACGTGCAGTCTGATGGCAGCGTCACTGCTGGCACCGGCTCGAAAACGTCGGGCCTGATCTACCTGGAAGCCGGCAAGACCTACACCTTCAGCGGTACCGCCGACGACAGCTTCGTGGTCACCATTGGTGGCAAGACTGTGGTCACGGCTACCTGGGGTGCCGGTGGCCAGGTTTCGGGTACCTTCACCCCGAACACCAGTGGCTACTACCCGATCGAGGTCTACCATGCCAACCAGTCTGGGCCAGGCAGCTATGACCTGAACATCCAGGTAGGCTCGGGTACGCCCACTGACCTGAGCAGCTCGAGCATCAAGATGTATCAGAACGTGACCGAGATGGCCAACGCTGGCCTGGGCGTGTCCGACCTGCACACCGTGAATGGTCAGAGCTACTACGACGGCTACAAACTAAACGAAGGGCCGGAAGGTGGCTCGGTGAAACTGGTTGGTATCAATACTGCCCTGACCGACACCGATGGCTCCGAAACCCTGAATGTTAGCCTCAGCGGCATCCCGAAAGGCACTGTACTCAGCGATGGTGCAGGCCACACGGTCACGGTAGGCAGCGCACCGGTGGATGTAACCGGCTGGAAACTCAGCGGCCTGACCCTGACGCCGCCGGCCTACTACAAAGGCTCGTTCGACATCACGGTCACCTCGACTGCCACCGAAAGCCTGGGCGGTTCGGCCATCACCACTGGCAACATCCCGGTGACGGTGTACGGCGCAACCTACAAGGCCAGCGTGGGCACTTCGGGCAACGACACCATGACCGGCAGCGAAGGCAACGACATCATCGTCGCCGACGTGTCGGGCCTTAACGTGGTCCAGGGCAAGAACTACAACATTGCCTTCATGGTCGACAGCTCGGGCAGTATGAGTGACCAGTCTGTTGCCACGGCCAAGGCCCAGCTGGCGTCCGTGTTCCAGACGCTGAAAGCGAGCCTGGGCTCCGACTCCTCCGGGACCGTGAACATCTTCTTGGTCGACTTCGACACCCAGGTCAACAAGAACGTGACGGTGAACCTGAACGATACCGATGCCCTGAGCAAGTTGCAGACGGTACTGGACTCGATGGTGGGCGGTTCTCGCTACGGCGGTGGTACCAACTACGAAGACGCGTTCAAGACCACGTCCAACTTCTTCAAGAGCACTGTGGCCTTGAGCAACTCTGGTGCGGAGAACCTCACCTACTTCATTACTGATGGCAAGCCGACTTACTACCAGAACGGGGAAAGCACCAACCCTCGCCTATGGACCAATGGCAAGTATCTGGATGACGTGGTCAGCGTCAACAATTACAAGATTGGCGACACCTTCAGCGCCTGGGCCGACAGTACGCACAAGGTTGAGATCAGCAGTAACGGGCTCATCACCGTCTCTACCTACAAGAGTAATGGCAGGCTCGACTCGATCAAGGAGATCGGGACGATCCATGCCCAAGGTGATGGTACCTACGAGACCTCCGACCTGGCGGGTACTGGCTACGCTGACTACTGGAACTATTACTACTCGGCGGCAGGCTCCACTGCGAGCTTTGCCGTACTTGGTGGCAAAGATACCGGTCTGAGCAAGGTGCAGGCGATTGGCCTGAACAGCGATGTCTCGCTCAGCGACCTGACAGCCTATGACACTGCTGGCAAGCCACAGGCCAACATCGACCCGTCCGACCTGGCCAAGGCGATTCTGGGCCACTCCGAGGCGATCTTGCCCGGCGCCGACACCATCGATGGCGGCAACGGCAACGACATCATCTTCGGTGACCTGATCACCCTCAATGGTGTCGTCAGCGAGGGGTATCAGGCCCTGCAGACTTACGTTGCGCAGAAGAGCGGTGTCGAAGCCAGTGCTGTTACCACCAGCAACGTGCACCAGTACATCACCGAGCACTACACCGAGTTCGATATCTCCGGTGCCAACGACGGCAAGGACTTCTTGTCCGGCGGCAACGGCAACGACATCCTCTTCGGCCAAGGTGGTAATGACACGCTCGATGGTGGCAGGGGTAACGACATCCTGCTGGGCGGTACTGGCAATGACACCCTGATCGGTGGCCACGGCGACGATATCCTGATCGGTGGCAGCGGTGCCGACACCTTCGTGTGGAAGGCGGGCGATTACGGCAACGACGTGATCAAGGACTTCAAGGTAGGCGAGAAAGACAAGATCGACTTGAGCGATCTGCTGCAGGGTGAGAAGGGCAGCACGATCGACAACTACCTGAAACTCACCACCGTGGAAGGCACGACCACGTTGCAGGTCAGCAGCGAAGGCAAGCTCAACGATGCTGGCGGTCTGGCAAATGCCGATGTGACCATCAAGCTTGAAGGGGTGAACTGGTCCAACACCACGGTCAACTCGTTGATCAGCGGTGCTGACCCGACCATCATCATCCACAACAAAGACAGCTGATGCGCTTTAGGGCTGCCATGCAGCCCATTCGCCAAGTCTGCACTGCCTTTTGTGGGAGCGGCCTCGTGTCGCGAAAGGGCTGCGTAGCGGCCCCGCGGTTTCAGCAACAATGCGCAGACCGCTGGGGCCGCTACGCGGCCCTTTCGCGACACAAGGCCGCTCCCACACGGGTCTTTCCTGCAATCTGCTGACAGCGCATACTCTGGCGCCGGGCCTGCGCGCCCGGCGATCTTTGCCTATGCTGCTGTCTACCAACAAGGAACCAACGTGACGAGGGACACCGCCATGTTCTACGTGCAACGCGACGCCACCGGCCAGTTGCTGCGGGTAGAAGCAGCTGCTTTTGACCAGTTCACCGAAATGCTCCCCGCCGACCATGCCGATATCCAGGAATGGTTTGCCGATGACGTCGTGGAAAACAGCCTCAACCAGCTCAAGCAAAGTGACCTGGACATGATCCGCGTGCTCGAGGACCTCATCGACGTGCTGACCGCCAAGGGGGTATTCAAGATCACCGACCTGCCTGCCGGCGCACAGGCCAAGCTGCTCAACCGCTCCACCGCGCGCAAGGCGCTCAGCAGCCTCAACAACCTGATCGACGAAGAAGAGCAGGGTGGGCTGATCTGACAGCAAGGCAGCCCCGGCGACAGTGATATGGTTATGCTTTAAAGGTATTTAAAATATCGCGCTTATGACTTTATAGTCACATCCACTGCGTACCCGTCGACCAATCGATGCGCCGCACGACTTGAACCCACACGGGAAATCCCCGTGCGTTTCTGATCGTTGCGCGCCATTGAAGTCGCGCACTGCGTGGGAGTGATAAATGTCAGCCGCCTCGAACGCCTTGTCGACCATCGACAGCGCCCAGCCGCAAGTTTTCGAAATCCGCCCGTTCTCCGGTGCCGTAGGCGCCGAGATCATCGGCCTGGACCTGGCCAAACCGGTCAACGCCGAGGATTTCGCCCGTATCCATCGCGCCCACCTCGACCACCATGTGCTGGTGTTCCGCGACCAGCGCATCAGCCCGGAACAGCAGATTGCCTTCAGCCGCCGCTTTGGCGAGTTGCAGATCCATGTGCTCAAGCAGTTCCTGCTTACAGGCCATCCCGAGATCCTGATCGTTTCCAACATCATCGAAAACGGTCAGAACATCGGCCTGGGTGATGCTGGCAAGTTCTGGCACTCCGACCTTTCATACAAAGCGCTGCCCAGCCTCGGTTCCATGCTGCATGCCCAGGAACTGCCACGCGAAGGCGGCGATACGCTGTTCGCCGACATGCACAAAGCCTGGGACGCCGTACCCGACGCCTTGCGCAAAGTGGTCGAGGGCCGCAGTGCTGCCCACTCCTATACCGCCCGTTACGCCGAAACCAAATTTGAAGGCAACTGGCGCCCGAACCTGACCGCCGAGCAATTGGCGCAGGTACAGGAAGTTATCCACCCGGTGGTCCGCACCCACCCGGAAAACGGCCGCAAGGCGCTGTTTGTCAGTGAAGGCTTCACCACCCGCATCGTCGGCCTGCCCGACGATGAAAGCCGCGACGTGCTGCAACAGCTGTACGCACTGAGCGTGCTGGAGCAGAACATCTACCGCCACCAATGGCAGCCCCATGACCTGGTGTTCTGGGACAACCGCTCGTTGATCCACCTGGCCGCCGGCTGCCCCGCACACCTGCGCCGCAAGCTGTACCGCACCACCATCCAGGGCGACGCCCCGTTCTGACGACTGAGGACATCATCATGCGCAAATCCATCAGCCGCCTGGCGGCAAGCATCGGCCTGGGCGCAAGCCTGGTCGTTGGCAGCCTGGCTGCCCCTGCAGTGGCCCAGGCCGAAGGCAAGATTCGCATTGCCGAACAGTTCGGCATCGTCTACCTGCTGCTGAACGTGGTGCGTGACCAGCACCTGATCGAAAAGCACGGCAAGGAGCAGGGCATCGACATCGACGTCGACTGGGCCCAGCTGTCGGGTGGCTCGGCCATCAACGACGCACTGCTGTCCGGTTCGGTAGACATCGCCGGCGCGGGTGTCGGCCCGCTGCTTACGGTGTGGGACCGCACCAAGGGTCGGCAGAATGTGAAGGCCGTGGCCTCGCTGGGCAACTTCCCGTACTACCTGGTCAGCAGCAACCCCAACGTGAAGACCATCGCCGACATCACCAGCAAAGACCGCATCGCTGTGCCAGCGGTCGGTGTTTCGGTGCAGTCGCGCTTCCTGCAGTACGCCGCCGCCCAGCAATGGGGCGACAAGGAATACAACCGCCTCGACAAATACACCCTCGCCGTACCTCACCCCGATGCCACTGCCGCGCTGCTGGCCGGCGGTACCGAGCTGAACGGGCACTTCTCCAACCCACCGTTCCAGGACCAGGTGCTCGCCAACAAGGACGTGCATGTGGTGCTCAATAGCTATGACCTGCTCGGCCCCAACTCGCCGACCTTGCTGTTTGCCACCGAGAAATTCCGCACGGACAACCCTAAAACCTACAAGGCCTTCGTTGACGCCCTGGCTGAAGCCGCAGACTTCGCCCAGAAAGACAAGGCCGCTGCCGCCGACACCTATATCCGTGTGACCAAGGCCAAGATCGACCGCGATGCGTTGATCAAGCTGATCGACAACCCGCAGTACGAATTCACCGTCACACCAAAGAACACCTACAAGCTGGCCGATTTTCTCTATCGGGTAGGCGCCATCAAGCACAAGCCGGAATCGTGGAAGGACTACTTCTTCCAGGATGAACGCCCGCTGCAAGGGAGCTGATCGATCATGACCGCCCCATTGCCAGGCCACACGGCCAGCAACCTGAGCCGTGTCGCAACGCCGCCTTTGCTCCAGGTGGATAACCTCAGCCTCGAATACCGCACCGCGCAACGCGTGGTGCGGGCCACCCACCAGGTCAGCTTCGAAGTCGACCGTGCCGACCGCTTTGTGCTGCTGGGCCCCTCAGGCTGCGGCAAGTCCACCTTGCTCAAGGCTGTCGCCGGTTTCATCCAGCCGCAGGAAGGGCAGATTCTTTTGCAGGGCCAGGCTGTCCGTGGTCCGGGCCCCGACCGCATCGTGGTGTTCCAGGAATTTGACCAGCTGCCGCCGTGGAAAACGGTAAAGCAGAACGTCATGTTCCCGCTGCTGGTGTCTGGCCAGCTCAAGCGCGCCGAAGCCGAAGAGCGGGCACTGCATTACCTGGAAAAAGTCGGCCTGGCCGCCTTCGCCGATGCCTACCCACACACTTTGTCGGGCG
This sequence comes from Pseudomonas putida NBRC 14164, assembly GCF_000412675.1. Classification (NCBI taxonomy): domain Bacteria; kingdom Pseudomonadati; phylum Pseudomonadota; class Gammaproteobacteria; order Pseudomonadales; family Pseudomonadaceae; genus Pseudomonas; species Pseudomonas putida. The sequence continues at coordinate 205,466 of NC_021505.1, forward strand.
GCATGAAGGCCCGCGTGGCGATTGCCCGGGCCTTGGCCACGCAGCCAAAGATCCTGTTGATGGATGAGCCGTTCGCCGCCCTTGATGCGCTGACCCGGCGCAAGATGCAGGAAGAGCTGTTGCTGCTGTGGGAGGAAGTACGGTTCACCCTGCTGTTCGTGACCCACTCCATCGAGGAGGCGCTGGTGGTTGGCAACCGCATCCTGCTGCTGTCGCCGCACCCGGGGCGGGTACGGGCCGAAGTGCACAGCCATCAGTACGACCTGGGCAGCCTGGGTGGCAGCGACTTCCAGGCCAGTGCCCGGCGTATCCACCGTCTGCTGTTTGATGAGGCGGATACCCCGCAACAGCCTGACGAGCTTGGTTTTAACGATATTCGCATCGCCTACTGACAGGAGCTTCAGCCATGACCACTACACCTGTACGCCAGGAATACGAGGTGCAGCTGGAGCCCCTGCTCAGTGTGCCTCTGGAACGACAACTGCCGTTGGCCCAGCGCCTGTGGCAGCAAGGCTGGCTGCGCAAGGCGGTTATCCTGCTGGTGATCGCTGTGCTGTGGGAGGCCGTTGCCCGCTATCAGGACAACGACCTGCTGTTGCCAGGCTTTTTGCAAACCGCCGCGGCCCTGTGGGACGGGATGATCAGTGGCGAACTGCCGGCCAAGGTTGGCGTGTCGCTGGTGATTCTGCTCAAGGGTTATGTACTGGGCATCGTCCTGGCATTCGGCCTGACCAGCCTGGCGGTTTCGACCCAGCTGGGCCGCGACCTGCTGGGCACATTGACCTCGATGTTCAACCCGCTTCCGGCCATTGCCCTGCTGCCGCTGGCCTTGCTGTGGTTCGGGCTGGGCGACAATAGCCTGATCTTCGTGCTGGTGCATTCGGTGCTGTGGGCTTTGGCCCTGAATACCTACGCGGGCTTTCTTGGCGTCTCGGAAACACTGCGCATGGCGGGCCGCAACTATGGCCTGAAAGGGCTGCGGCTGGTGCTGCACATCCTGGTGCCGGCGGCTTTGCCGTCGATCCTGTCGGGGCTGAAGATCGGCTGGGCCTTTGCCTGGCGCACCCTGATTGCCGCCGAACTGGTGTTTGGCGCCAGCAGCGGTAAAGGGGGGCTGGGCTGGTACATCTTCCAGAACCGCAACGAGCTGTATACCGACAAGGTATTTGCCGGGTTGGCGGTGGTGATCCTGATCGGTTTGCTGGTGGAAGGGTTGGTGTTCAACACCCTGGAGCGGCTGACCGTGCGGCGCTGGGGGATGCAGCGCTAGTGCGTAAGCCTGTACCGGCCCCTTCGCGGGTAAACCCGCTCCCACAGGTGTGCACTACTCAAGGTCCACCGGTCTCCTGTGGGAGCGGGTTTACCCGCGAAGAGGCCGGTACAGGCTACAGATTCTGGTACTGAGCTGCCGCATTGCTCAGGATCTTGCCAATCTCTTCCCTCAATACCACAGGCTGCTCCACCACCAACCCATCCCCATGGCTCAACAGCCACCAGCGCAATGGCCAGCCGTCACTCACCGTGGCCCGCAACCGATGCCCATGCTCCAGCGCCGTCAGCTGCATGTCGCTGCTCAACGGTGCAACACGCAGTTGCCGCGCCAGTGCATCGCTGATCCGTGCCACCAGCTCCACCCCCTCACCCTTCGCCGGTTGCAATGCATCCCCCCGTAGGTGCGTCAGCAAGTCGAAGTTACCGCGCAACTCGCCCACTGCACTCGCCGACCAGTGCCAGCCGAACGGGATGCTCTTGTCATTGCGCTCTAGCGGAAAGATCAGCGACAGCTCATTGAGGTCGCGCTCGACAGTGCGTTTGCTGACCGTGAAGCCGACATCGCGCAGGCCCCAGACAAGCTCGGCGCTGGTAATGCCGGGGGAGCGGTTGGGCAGCTGGCGCAGCAGCGCCCACTGACGGCTGAGGGTGGCGCGAGTGGTGGCGAACGGCAAAATGTAACGTCCTTGTCTAGGCTTGCCGCAACAGGATGGCGGCACGCGTGCTGTATGGCAATTGGCCACAGCCTGCTCAGATCAAGGAACTCGCATTTGGTTGCCGTGTGCCGATTCGTTCGCGACAGGTTTTGACGTGACGTCACGCAGAATCACGCCTCATCACAGCCGAAGGTTGGGGTTGTGCGTCGTTCAATGAGGATGAACATGTCTGCTGCCAGCAATATCCATTCGCTGCTTGCCCGCCTTCTTCCCGAGCGGGTCATTGCGCCACCGGCCCCGGTCGGGAGGCGACAGTGGCTGTTTGCCGGTGTGGGTCTGCCCAGCCAGCGCTCGATGCTGGTCAACCGCCTGGATGAGGCCAGCGACCTGCAGGCGGTGTATGCCGACCTGCGCCGCCAGGCGTTGCTGGGCAACGTGGCGGCACTCAACGACCTCGGGTGGATCTGGCTCAACGGCAAGTACTGGCGTGCCGATACCGTGCTGGCCGGCCACCTGCTGCGCATGGCGGCCCTGCAAGGCAATGCCGCCGCTTGGTTCAACCTGGGGCAGCAGCATTACTTTGGCAAAGGCATCGACCCTTCCTACATGCAGGCAGCGGAGTGCTATCGGCAGGCCTTTGAGCGGGGCATGCTCCACGCGGCCGCGGCATTGGGCGACCTGTATGAGGAGGAGGTATGCGACGGCGACCTGGACTGGCAGGTCGACCTGGTTCAGGCCTACCAATGGTTCATGCGCGGGGCCGAGCGGGGTGAAGCACGCTGTCGCTTTGAGGTGGGTTACCGGCTGATGCACGGGCTGTATGTAGAGGCCGACCTGAAGGCCGCGCTGTACTGGCTGGAGCTGGCGGCAGCGGCGGGGGTGGTGCAGGCGGCAGAGGAGCTGGCGGTGCATTTCAGCAGCCGTGATGCAGCGCGCTATCAGGAATGGCGGGACCGGGCGGTGCAGATGGGCAGCACGCTGGCACTGACCATGAAGCTGGAAGACCAGATCCAGCCCTGATTTTTTTAGCCTGTGCGGGCCTCTTCGCGGGAAACCACAAGCCTCACAAATTGTGGGATACCTGTAGGTGCGGGTTTACCCGCGAAGAGGCCGGCACAGGCTAAAAAATGAACAACATTTAACCTGGTTGTCCGTCGCCCACTGTTGACGACAGGGGGAGGGCAAGGCGTATATTGATAGTTAGCAAACTATGAATATCCTTGGTTCCTTTCATGTCCCTTGATCTCCTGCGCCTGCAAGTCAGCAGTGGCATGGTGGTCGCCGCCCGTCATTGGCGGCGCATCTGCCATACCGCCCTGACCGGTTACGGCATTTCCGAAGCCTGCGCTGCGCCGCTGCTTATGATCGTGCGCCTGGGCGACGGTGTGCACCAGGTGGCCGTAGCCCAGGCTGCCGGCCTGGAAAGCCCGTCACTGGTGCGCCTGCTCGACCAACTGTGCAAGGCTGGCCTGGTGTGCCGCAGCGAGGACCCACTGGACCGTCGCGCCAAGGCCCTGAGCCTGACCACCGAAGGCCGTGCCCTGGCCGAGGCCATCGAAGCCGAGCTGGTGCGCCTGCGCCGCGATGTGCTCAACGGTATCGATCAGGCCGACCTGGAAGCCACCTTGCGCGTGCTGCGCGCCTTCGAAGCAGCCGGCCTGGGCGGTGTGGGCGGGGTGGCATGAACGGCTTCTTCAGCTCAGTACCACCGGCCCGCGACTGGTTCTACGGTGCGCGTACCTTCGCCGCCTCCATGATCGCCTTGTACATCGCGTTGCTCATGCAGCTGCCTCGCCCCTACTGGGCCATGGCCACGGTGTACATCGTCTCCAGCCCGTTCGTCGGCCCAACCAGTTCCAAGGCGTTGTACCGCGCCGTGGGCACGTTGCTGGGTGCCGGTGGCGCGATTTTCCTGGTGCCGCCGCTGGTGCAGTCGCCGTTGCTGCTGAGCATCGCCATCGCCCTGTGGACCGGCACCTTGCTGTTCCTGTCGCTGAACCTGCGCACGGCCAACAACTACGTGTTGATGCTGGCTGGCTATACCCTGCCGATGATCGCCCTGGCGGTGGTCGACAACCCGCTGGCGGTGTTCGACGTGGCGTCCTCCCGTGCGCAGGAAATTTGCCTGGGGATCGTCTGTGCGGCAGTGGTCGGCGCCATTTTCTGGCCGCGCCGGCTGGCCCCCGTGGTGGTCGGCGCCACCGGTAACTGGTTCACCGAGGCGATCCGCTACAGCGACACCTACCTGGCCCGCGAAGCCAGCGCCGACAAGGTCGGCGGCATGCGCGGGGCGATGGTCGCCACCTTCAACTCGCTGGAGCTGATGATCGGCCAGCTAGGCCACGAAGGTGCCGGCCCACATACCCTGAAGAACGCTCGTGAGCTGCGTGGGCGGATGATTCACCTGCTGCCGGTCATTGATGCGCTCGACGACGCACTTGTGGCCCTGGAGGGCCGAGCCCCGGCCCAGTTCGCCCAGCTTCAACCCTTGCTTGAAGCCGCGCGCGAATGGCTGAAAGGCACTGCTCACAGCGCTTCGGTAACGCGCTGGACCGCGCTGCACGAGCAGATCGACCGCCTGCAGCCCGGTGCCGCCGCCCTCGACCAGCGCGCCGAACTGCTGCTGTCCAACGCCCTGTACCGCCTGACCGAATGGGCTGACTTATGGCAGGACTGCTGCACCCTGCAGCACGCCTTGCGTACTGACGATGCCAAGCCTTGGCGCGCGGTGTACCGCCACTGGCGCCTGGGCCGCCTGACGGCATTCTTCGACCGTGGCCTGATGCTGTACTCGGTGGCCTCTACCGTACTGGCGATTGTGGTGGCGTGCGGCTTGTGGATTGGCCTGGGCTGGAACGACGGCGCCAGCGCCGTGATCCTTGCTGCCGTGTCGTGCAGCTTCTTTGCTGCCATGGACGACCCGGCGCCACAGATCTACCGGTTCTTCTTCTGGACGCTGATGTCGGTCATCTTCTCCAGCCTGTACCTGTTCCTGGTGCTGCCCAACCTGCACGATTTCCCGATGCTGGTGCTGGCGTTTGCCGTGCCGTTCATCTGTATCGGCACCCTGACCGTGCAGCCGCGCTTCTACCTGGGCACCTTGCTGACCATCGTCAACACCTCGACCTTCATCAGCATCCAGGGTGCCTACGACGCCGACTTCTTCACCTTCCTCAACGCCAACCTGGCCGGCCCCGTTGGCCTGTTGTTCGCGTTCATCTGGACCTTGGTGATGCGCCCGTTCGGCGTGGAGCTGGCGGCCAAGCGCATGACCCGCTTCGCCTGGCGCGACATTGTCGAAATGACCGAGCCGGCGACCCTGGCCGAGCAACGCCAGGTGGGCGTGCAGATGCTCGACCGCCTGATGCAGCACCTGCCGCGCCTGTCGCAAACCGGCCAGGACAGCGGCGTGGCACTGCGTGACCTGCGCGTGGGGCTGAACTTGCTCGACCTGCTGGCCTATATGCCGCGCGCCGGCCAGCAGGCCCGCGAGCGCTTGCGCACGGTGGTCGAAGAAGTCGGCGCGCACTACGCCGCCTGCCTGCGTGCCGGTGAGCGCCTGCATGCCCCGGCCGCGCTGCTGCGCAACATGGAACGCGCACGCCTGGCGCTGAACCTGGATGAATTGTACGAGCGTGGCGATGCCCGCACCCACCTGTTGCATGCCCTGAGTGGCCTGCGGCTGGCGCTGTTGCCGGGCGTGGAAGTGATGCTCGAACCCGCCGAACAACCGCAACTGCCCCCTGGCCTCGACGGAGCGCCCCTGTGATTGGTGAACTGGATATCAGCGGGGTGTTTCTGCCCACGCTGCTGGTGATGATGTTTGGCACCTACCTGGTGTTCCTGGGGGTGCACGCGGTGCTGGTGCGCCTGCATTTCTACCGCCTGGTCTGGCACCGGGCGTTGTTCAACGTTGCTCTGTATGCCGTGCTGCTTGGCGCGGTGGACCACTTTTGCCGAAACCTGATGCTGCCATGAAAAAACCTTTGCTGACCTTGGGCCGTGTGGTCCTGACCTTGCTGGTAGTGACCTTCGCCGCCGTGCTCGTGTGGCAGATGGTGGTGTACTACATGTTTGCCCCCTGGACCCGCGACGGCCACATCCGCGCCGACGTGATCCAGATCGCCCCCGATGTGTCGGGGTTGATCCAGAAGGTCGAGGTGCGCGACAACCAGACCGTCAAACGCGGTGACGTGCTGTTCACCATCGACCAGGACCGCTTCACCCTGGCCCTGCGCCAGGCCAAGGCCACCCTGGGCGAACGCCAGGAAACCCTGGCCCAGGCCTCACGCGAGGCGCAGCGCAACCGCAAGCTGGGCAACCTGGTGGCCGCCGAGCAGCTGGAAGAAAGCCAGTCCCGCGAGGCCCGAGCCCGCTCGGCTGTCAGCGAGGCCCAGGTGGCAGTCGATACCGCCCAGCTCAATCTCGACCGTTCGGTGGTGCGCAGCCCGGTGGACGGCTACCTGAACGACCGCGCCCCGCGTAACCACGAATTCGTCACCGCCGGCCGCCCGGTGCTGTCGGTGGTCGACAGCACCTCGTACCACGTCGATGGCTACTTTGAAGAGACCAAGCTGGGTGGCATCCACATTGGCGATGCCGTGGACATTCGCGTAATGGGCGACAACACCCGCCTGCGCGGCCATGTGCAGAGCTTTGCTGCGGGCATCGAAGACCGCGACCGCAGCAGCGGTGCCAACCTGCTGCCCAACGTCAACCCGGCGTTCAGCTGGGTGCGTCTGGCCCAGCGTATTCCGGTGCGCATCGCCTTCGATGAAGTGCCGCAGGACTTCCGCATGATTGCCGGGCGCACCGCCACGGTGTCGATCATCGAGGGCGAGCGCCCATGAAACAGCTGATCCTGGCCGGCCTGTGCCTGTCACTAGGGGCCTGCATGATGGTAGGGCCCGACTATGAGGTGCCCAAGGACGCGGCGGTGCAACGCAGCGACCTGAGCGGCCCCCTGCGCCAGGATGCCGACAGCGTGGTCTCGGCGCCGGTGCCCGAGGACTGGTGGCAGCTGTATCAGGACCAGCGGCTGAACGCGCTGGTGCGTCAGGCCCTGAGTGCCAACACCGAGTTGCGCGTGGCGGCGGCCAACATCGCCAAGGCCCGCGCCCAGGTCGAAGTGGCCGAATCGCAAGGTGGCTTCAATGGTGGCGTCAAACTCGGCGCCCAGCGGTTGCAGGAGTCGGGCGAAGCCTTCCTGCAGCCCGAGAAGGTACCAGTGGCCAACATTGGCGAGGCCATCATCAGTGCCTCTTACCAGTTCGACCTGTGGGGCACCTTCAAGCGCGGCACCGAGGCCGCCAAGGCCAATGCCGACGCTGTACAGGCCGCTGCCGATACCGCCCGTATCACCCTGGTGGCGGATGTGGTCAAGGCTTATACCCAGGTGTGCTCGGCCAACGAGGAACTCCACATCGCCCGTGAGTCGCTGGACCTGCAGGAGCAGAGCGTCACACTCAACCAGCGCCTGCGCGATGCTGGCCGCGGTGATGAAACCCAGGTCACCCGCTCGCAGACCCAGTTCAAATCCTTGCGCGCCGAACTGCCACGCTTCAAGGCCGAGCGCGAAACCGGCATGTACACACTGGCCGCGCTGCTGGCCAAGCCGGTCGACCAGTTGCCTGCCGGCACCGCAGATTGTGCCGAGCTGCCGCACCTGAACCAGCTGGTCCCGGTGGGTGATGGCGCCGCGCTGCTCAAACGTCGCCCCGACGTGCGCCAGGCCGAGCGCCAGCTGGCTGCTGCCACTGCCTACATCGGCGTGGCCACCGGCGCGCTGTACCCGGACATCAGCATTGGCGCCCAGGTCGGCACCATCGGCATTCTGGAAAATCTCGGCGAGCCTTCGACCAACCGCTGGGGCTTCGGCCCGCAGGTCAGCTGGACCATCCCCACCAATGGCACCCGTGCGCGTATTCGCATGGCCGAAGCCTCTACCCAGGCGGCGTTGGCGAACTTCGATGGCGTGGTGCTGAACGCCATTCGCGAAACCCAGACCCGCCTGGCGCAGTACAGCGCCCTGCTGGACCGGCGTGATGCCTTGGCCGAGGCAGAAAAATCGGCCAAGGAAGCGGCGGATCAGACCCACCGGTATTACCAGGCAGGGCGTGAATCGTTCCTGGCGGATTTGCAGGCCACGCGCACCTATACCGACATGCGTGCGCAGTTGGCGGCGGCCAATAGCCAGGTAGCCATGGGGCAGATCGGTGTGTTTCTGGCATTGGGTGGGGGCTGGAAGGCAGGTACGGCTGAGCCGCCACGCCCATAGATCTGCTAGTTACATGACCGTTTGAGAGTTCGCCATGCTCCGCCTGACTTAACCAGGTAGGTGGGGCATGGAAAAAGTTACGTGTGGTATGCCTGATGGCACTGTGAAAGGGCGGGCTGAGCGCTCTTGTGAAAAGTTCAGTTATGCGCCCTACGGTTTTGATGTTGCCCCGTTAGCGGGCGCGTTGGGTTTTGACGGACAGCCGCGCGATGGGGTAACTGGGTGTTATTTGCTAGGCGCCGGCTACCGGGCATACAACCCGGCGCTGATGCGCTTCAACAGCGCTGATAGCTGGAGTCCGTTCGGCAAGGGGGGGTGGCATGCCTATGCCTATGTCTCTTGTGATCCAGTGAATTTTTTCGATCCTACAGGGCATATGAGGCGTGTCAAACCCCTGAAACTTGACGTCAAGCGTGCAAATAGGCAAGGCCAATTTAACGCTTCGAGTTCTATTACAAGCCCCGTGAGCCCTCCTAAAGTAAAGCGGCTACGCGACAGGGATATGAAAGATTTGTCGCCTGCGGCAGAGCATAACTACAGTATCTTTGTCGACGCTATTGAAAAAGAAGGACTTTCATTTACCGAGGCTGCCAAAAAAATGGGAGATCCGAATTTAAAGATCACGAACAAAAAGCTGGGCCTTTGGCAAGTCCGTCTTGATGGTAGTCAGCGCATGACGTTCAGGGTAGGAGAAGATGAGGTGGAAATTCGTCAGGTAGGGGGGCACATGTGACTACAAGCGATGAGCAAAGACCCAAGAGATCCTTCCACCGTTGGCGTGGAAAGCTTTGACCTGTTTCGCCTGCAGCCCAATGTGCCGTTCAGTTACGCATTCTCCCAACTGTCAGTGTTACTTGGCTGCCAAAAACCTGGGGCCGCTGTGCGGCCCATCGCCGGCAAGCCAGCTCCCACAGGTACGTCACTGCGTTCAAGCCTCGTGTGTCACCTGTAGGGGCTGGCTTGCCGGCGATGGGAGGATAATCCCCAAACCCGCTCGCTTCGGGTTCAGGACAATGTCCAAGCCGTAACTGCTCTGAATGGGGACGATCCATGTTCCCTGCCTCCTGTTGGTTTGCACATCAGGCTAGTGACGATGGCTCAATTGGCGATTACTCAATTGGTACCCAGTGTTTCCTGTGGGATCGGCGTGGCCGCCATCGCCGGCAAAGCCATCCCCCACTGATCAGCGCAGGTTCTGAGGGCGGCGGAATGCTTGTCATCTGATTTGTAGCAAGATTTTTCATGAAATCCGCCCAGCACCCTTGAGCGAAGGCAAGTCGGAGTGAACAATGTTCTCTTTCGCATTCCCTTCGAGACTGGCCATGAAAACCCGTTCCTGTCTGCTTGCCTGGCTGCCGGCTATATTGCTTGGCCCGGTGCTGGCGCTGTGCAGCACCCTGGCGCAGGCCGAGTCCCCCGCCGAGGCCGGCAAGGCCCTGCACCTGCTGGACTACATCGGCGCCGACTACCCGCCGACCGTGCAAGGCGGCAAAGTGATCGACGAGGGCGAATACCGCGAGCAACAGGAATTCAGCGCGGTATTGGCCGACCTGGTCAAAGCCCTGCCCACAAATACCGAGCAAAAAGCCCTGGAACAGGGCGTCCAGGCGTTACGCCAGGCCATTGATCAGCGACAGGAGGGCACCGCTGTCGCCCGGCAGGCCCGCCAGCTGGGCGCGCGACTGGCAGTGGCCTACGAGGTCAGCCAGGCCCCGGTGATCACACCTGACCCGGCCCGTGGCGCTTCGCTTTATGCGCAAAACTGCTCGATCTGCCACGGAGACACCGGCGCAGGCGACGGCCCCGCTGGCGTGGGCCTGGAGCCTGCGCCCGCCAACCTGCGTGATGTCGTGCGTCTGGACCAGTTGAGCCTGTTCGACCTCTACAACACCCTGGCCCTGGGCATCGACGGCACTGAGATGCCGTCCTTTGCCGACCAGCTGGATGATCGCCAGCGCTGGGATGTGGCCGCCTATATCGCCAGCTTCACCGCCAAGCCGGAAGCCGGCAAAGGCGACAAGACCTGGAACATCGCCGACCTGGCTCGCCAGACCCCGGCCGAAGTCGCCGCCAACGAAGGCAGCGCGGTCGTGGAAGCTTTCCGTGCCCAGCGTGCCCAGCCGCCGCAAGTCAAGCGCGGCCCGGCGCAACTGCTCGAATACACTGCCAACACGCTGGACAAAAGCTTGGCCGCCTACCGCGCAGGTGACCACGACCAGGCCTATGACCTGTCGGTAGCGGCCTATCTGGAAGGCTTCGAGCTGGTGGAAAGCTCGCTGGACAACATCGACACCCAGGCGCGCAAGGACACCGAAAAATCCCTGATGGCCTACCGTCAGTCCCTGCAGGATGGCCTGCCCGTGGCTCAGGCCGAACAGCGTCTGGCTGAGGCAAAGAGCAGGCTCGACCAGGCCGCCAAGCTGTTGGGCAGCGACGGCCTGAGCTGGTCGCTGAGTTATATCTCCGGTTTGCTGATCCTGCTGCGCGAAGGCCTGGAGGCAATTCTGGTGCTGGCGGCGATCCTGGCCTTCCTCCGTAACACCGGGCAGCAGTCGGCGGTACGCAGCGTCAACATCGGGTGGGGGCTGGCGCTGGTCGCCGGGTTCGCCACCTGGGCGGTGGCGGCCTATGTGATCGATGTGGGCGGCGCCCAGCGCGAACTGCTGGAAGGCTGCACGGCGCTGTTTGCCGCGGTGATGGTGCTATGGCTCGGTGTATGGATGCATGACCGCCGCCACGCTGCTGCCTGGAAGGACTACATCAAAAGCAGCCTGGTCAGCGGCGGCGGGCGCTTTGGCTTTGCGATGCTGGCGTTTTTCTCGGTGTACCGCGAACTGTTCGAAGTGATCCTGTTCTACGAAACCCTGTGGTTGCAGGCAGGCCCTGCCGGGCACCAGGCGGTGCTGGCGGGTGGCGCCACGGCGCTGGTGCTGCTGGTGGGCCTGGCCTGGGTGATCTTGCGCGGTTCTGCCAAGCTGCCGCTGACGCTGTTCTTCAGCATCAACGCCGCGCTGCTTTGCGCGCTGTCGGTGGTGTTTGCGGGGCATGGCGTGAAGGCGCTGCAAGAAGCCGGGGTGCTGGGCACACGGCCGGTGGCGTTCTTCGAGTTCGATTGGCTGGGCATTCACGCTGATGCCTACTCGCTGTCGGCACAGGCGGTGGCCTTGCTGGCCATCGTGTTCCTGTATGGGCGCTCGTGGCTGGTGGAAAAGCGCAGGGCAACGGCCAACTGACCGGGGGCCGCAGCGCGGCCCCTTGTGATCTCTGTTCAGGCCGGCTGTGGCGCCTTGAGGATGTTCTGCAGCAGCTGGACACTGTCAACGGCGTCGTGACCCAGGCTGGTCAGGTAGCCGCCATCGGGTTGATCGGTCAGCCCCTTTTCATGCAGGCGTTGCGCAGCGGCGACCAGGGCAGGGGCGGCGTTGCTGTTTATCTTGATGCCTTCCTGGCTGCTGTCGTGTTTGAACAGCGCGAGTACTTCCAGTTCAGCGATCAGATCGGGGGTAAAAGACATGGCGACTCCTGACTTCCAGACAAGGATGGCGGCACCGCTTACGGTGCCTGACCTTCGAGTGTAGTCGGGTTATTCGTCCTCGCCTTGATCCATCTCAGGCGGCAGCTCCGGCAGCGCCCGCAACGCGTTCTCGTACCACTCGCCGTTGAACGCGCGGTCTTCCACCAGCATGTTGTCGATTTCAAAGGCCAGCACATGGGCCATCAGGTTGAGGATGTCCTCGCGCTCGTAACCGACCAGGGTCAGCTTGTTGAAGGTGGCCTTGGCCGCAGGCGGTTCGCCGCTTTCAATCTGGTTTTCGATGGCCTGGGTCAGTGTCGCCTCGGCGAAGGCTTCGTCGTCATTGTCGATGTCGGTGGGCTCGCTCATGGCGGTACTCCTGTGATGGGATGCACAGTGTGCCACGCCCGTGGCGGCAATGCCCGGGCATTGACGGGGTGCATGACGCTGGTCAGGGGCGGGCTTAGGGTCTATAAAAGCCGGGCCAACCCCTTACGGCCTGGAGGCTGTTACCTCATGCTCAAGCTTCATGGATTCTCGGTCAGCAACTACTACAACATGGTCAAGCTGGCCCTGCTGGAAAAAGGCCTGCCCTTCGAAGAAGTCACCTTCTATGGCGGCCAGGCGCCACAGGCGCTGGAAGTGAGCCCGCGGGGCAAGGTGCCGGTGCTGCAGACCGAGCACGGCTTCCTCAGCGAAACCAGTGTAATCCTCGACTACATCGAGCAGACCCAAGGCGGCAAGGCACTGCTGCCGGCCGACCCGTTCGGGCAGGCCAAGGTGCGTGAGCTGCTCAAGGAAATCGAGCTGTACATCGAGCTGCCGGCGCGTACTTGCTATGCCGAGTCGTTCTTCGGCATGTCGGTTGAGCCCTTGGTCAAAGAGAAAGCGCGTGCCGATTTGCTGGCCGGCTTTGCCACCCTCAAGCGCAACGGTCGCTTTGCGCCCTATGTTGCGGGTGAGCAGCTGACGCTGGCAGACCTGATGTTCTGCTTCTCGGTCGACCTGGCTTATGCCGTGGGCAAGAAAGTGCTGAACATCGACTTTTTGGCCGACTTCCCGCAGGCCAAGGCGTTGCTGCAGCTGATGGGCGAGAACCCGCACATGGCGCGGATCGTGGCGGACAAGGAAGCGTCGATGCCGGCCTTCATGGAGATGATCCGCAGCGGCAAGCGCTGAGTCTGGTGTTGAGCCCTTCGCGGGCATGCCCGCTCCCACAGGTCTGCACCGTTTTTGAAACTTGTGCAATACCTGTGGGAGCGGGCGTGCCCGCGAACGAGGGCGAAGCCCTCGCCTTGGGGGTTAGCGAGACGCCAACAGGGCCTTGCCACGAACAACGGCAGCGCGTACCTGCGCCGGTGCCGTACCACCAATGTGGTCACGGGCATTCACCGAGCCTTCCAGCGTCAGCACGGCAAACACGTCCTGCTCGATCTGGTCGCTGAACTGGCGCAGTTCGTCCAGGCTCATCTCGGCCAGGTCCTTGCCGGTGTCCACGCCGTACTTCACAGCGTGGCCAACGATTTCGTGGCAGTCACGGAACGGCAGGCCACGGCGTACCAGGTAGTCGGCCAGGTCGGTGGCGGTGGAGAAACCGCGCAGGGCCGCTTCACGCATGATGGCGTGCTTTGGCTTGATCGCCGGGATCATGTCGGCAAAGGCACGCAGCGAGTCGCGCAGGGTGTCGGCAGCGTCGAACAGCGGCTCCTTGTCTTCCTGGTTGTCCTTGTTGTAAGCCAGCGGTTGGCCTTTCATCAGGGTCAGCAGGCCGGTGAGGGCGCCGAACACGCGGCCGCTCTTGCCACGTACCAGCTCTGGCACGTCCGGGTTCTTTTTCTGCGGCATGATCGAACTGCCGGTGCAAAAGCGGTCCGGCAGGTCGATGAACTGGAACTGCGCGCTGGTCCACAGCACCAGCTCTTCCGAGAAGCGCGACAGGTGCATCATCGCCACGCTGGCAGCGGCGCAGAATTCGATGGCGAAGTCACGGTCCGACACGCCGTCCAGCGAGTTGCCGGCCACGGCTTCGAAGCCCAGCAGCTTGCAGGTCAGTTCGCGGTCGATGGGGTAGGTGGTGCCCGCCAGCGCGGCGCTGCCCAGGGGCATGCGGTTGGTACGCTTGCGGCAGTCGACCAGGCGCTCGTAGTCGCGGCTGAGCATTTCGAACCAGGCCAGCAGGTGGTGGCCGAAGGTGACCGGCTGAGCCGTCTGCAGGTGGGTGAAACCGGGCATGATAGTTTCGGCTTCACGCTCGGCCTGCTCCAGCAGGCCCTGCTGCAGGCGGGTGATTTCGGCCAGGATCAGGTCGATTTCGTCGCGCAGCCACAGGCGGATATCGGTGGCTACCTGGTCGTTGCGGCTGCGGCCGGTGTGCAGCTTCTTGCCGGTGATGCCGATGCGGTCGGTCAGGCGTGCTTCGATGTTCATGTGCACGTCTTCGAGGTCGACGCGCCAGTCGAAGTTGTCGGCTTCGATTTCGCCCTGGATGGTCTTCAGGCCATCGATGATGGTGTCGCGCTCGGCATCGCTGAGCACGCCGACCTGCGCCAGCATGGTGGCATGGGCGATCGAACCCATGATGTCGTGGCGGTACAGGCGCTTGTCGAAATCGACCGAGGCGGTGAAACGGGCGACGAAGGCGTCGACGGGCTCACTGAAGCGGCCGCCCCAGGACTGATTGGTCTTGTCGGTGCTCATGGATTCACTCATTGCAGGCGTGAACGAAAAAGTGGCGCCGATAATAGCAGGGTTGGGCTGGCTGCCGCAGGGCGCCGGTCGAGAGAAATGCCCGGAAAATGGCAGAGAAGGATTTTAAGGAATGAACGGCAGTGTTCCACGGACCGTCTACAGTTGGACAAAGGACTGGCGGTGAATCTGCCGTCCGAGTGAATCTTTGGCCATCGCACCGGTCTAGAGCGTGACCGCAGTGTCGCTCGAACCACACCTGTCTACGCTATACCTGTGCGAGACTCATTCAGGAATCCAGCGCAATTATGAATGTCCTGATCGTTGATGACGAACCCCAAGGCCGTGAACGCCTCAGCCGGCTACTCGGCGAACTGGAGGGTTACACCGTGCTGGAGCCCAGCGCCACCAACGGCGAGGAGGCCCTTGCGCTGATCGAAAGCCTCAAGCCCGATGTGGTCCTGCTGGACATCGGCATGCCAGGCCTGGATGGCCTGCAGGTAGCCGCTCGCCTGTGCGAACGCGAGGCGCCGCCGGCGGTGGTGTTTTGCACCGGGGATGACGAATACGGTGCCGAGGCATTCAAGGACAGTACCCTCAGCCATGTGACCAAGCCGTTCCAGGCCCAGGCGTTGCGCGATGCCTTGCGCAAGGCCGAAAAACCCAACCGCGCCCAGTTGGCGGCGCTTACCCGGCCGGCCAATGAAGGTGGCGGCCCACGTAGCCACATCAGTGCCCGCACGCGTAAAGGCATCGAGCTGATTCCTTTGCCCCAGGTGATCTATTTCATTGCCGACCACAAATACGTCACCTTGCGCCACGAGGCCGGGGAAGTGCTGCTCGACGAGCCGCTCAAAGCCCTGGAGGATGAATTTGGCGAACGCTTCGTGCGTATTCACCGCAATGCGCTGGTTGCCCGCGAGCGCATAGAACGCTTGCAGCGTACCCCGCTGGGGCACTTTCAGCTGTACCTGAAAGGCCTGGACGGTGATGCCCTGACAGTCAGCCGCCGGCATGTTGCCGGCGTGCGCAAGATGATGCAGACCCTCTGACACGGCGCCCGCATGGCAAGGGCTGTGCCCTTGTTTGCGGGTAAACCCGCTCCCACAGGTTGATCATTGGCCTGTAGAGCGGCACCTCACCCTGTGGGAGCGGCTTTAGCCGCGAAGAGGCCCTCAGCTGATCCACATCTGCAAGCGATAAAGGAGATGCTGTTATCATCGGCGGCATTTCTCTGGATCGGGGCGTTCCATGTCCACTCGCGAAATCCGCATTGCCACCCGTAAAAGTGCCTTGGCCCTGTGGCAGGCCGAATACGTCAAAGCCCGCCTGGAGCAGGCCCACCCCGGTCTGCTGGTGACCCTGGTGCCCATGGTCAGCCGGGGTGACAAGCTGCTCGACGCGCCGCTGGCAAAAATCGGCGGCAAGGGCCTGTTCGTCAAGGAGCTGGAAACCGCCCTGCTGGACAACGAAGCCGACATCGCCGTGCATTCGATGAAAGACGTGCCCATGGACTTCCCCGAAGGCCTGGGCCTGTACTGCATCTGCGAGCGTGAAGACCCGCGTGATGCCTTCGTTTCCAACACCTTTGACAGCCTTGAAGCGCTGCCTGCCGGCAGCATCGTCGGCACTTCCAGCCTGCGCCGTCAGGCCCAGTTGCTGGCGCGCCGCCCGGACCTGCAAATCCGCTTCCTGCGGGGCAACGTCAATACGCGCCTGGCCAAGCTGGACGCCGGCGAGTACGACGCCATCATCCTCGCCGCCGCCGGCCTGATCCGCCTCGGCTTTGAAGACCGCATCACCGCCACCATCAGCGTCGATGACAGCCTGCCGGCTGGCGGCCAGGGTGCGGTGGGCATCGAGTGCCGCAGTGCCGACCTCGAGATCCACGCACTCCTGGCGCCGCTGCACCATGCCGACACCGCCGACCGGGTAGTGGCCGAACGCGCCCTGAACAAACACCTGAATGGTGGCTGCCAGGTGCCGATTGCCTGCTACGCGGTGCTCGAAGGTGACCAGCTTTGGCTGCGTGGCCTGGTTGGCCAGCCGAGCGGGGGTACCCTGCTGGTGGCCGAAGCCCGTGCCCCTCGCGCTGGTGCCGAGACCTTGGGCGTACAGGTGGCCGAAGACCTGCTGGGCCAAGGTGCCGAGGCCATCCTCAAGGAAGTCTACGGCGAGGCCGGCCACCCGTGAGCCAATGGCGCCTGCTGCTGACCCGGCCTGCCGAGGACTGTGCGGCGCTGGCGCAAAGCCTGGCGGCAGCGGGGGTGGGCAGCAGCTGCCTGCCGCTGCTGGCGATAGAGCCCGTCACCGTGGAGCCCCGGCAGCGTCTTCTGCTGGAAGGCCTGCATGGCTTCCAGGCGATCATCGTGGTCAGCAAGCCAGCTGCCCGGTTGTTGCTTGAGCAACTGGCCGAAGCCAGCCTGCAGCCGCCACGGCAAGGCTGGTTCACCGTGGGTGAGGCAACCGCTGCAGTGCTGCAGGGCGCCGGGCTGGAGGTAAACACTCCGCCGCGTGGCGATGACAGCGAAGCCTTGCTGGCGTTACCGGCCCTGCTTCAGGCCGTTGCCGTGCCTGCAGCGCGTGTCCTGGTCGTGCGCGGCGTCGGAGGTCGCGAACTGCTGGCAGAGCGTCTTGCAGAGCAAGGTGCTAGTGTCGAATATCTGGAACTGTATCGTCGCTGCCTGCCGGATTACCCGGCGGGCACCCTGAAGCGCCGCATCGAAGCGGAACGCCTCAATGGCCTGGTGGTCAGCAGTGGGCAGGGTTTTGAACATCTGCAGCAGCTGGCTGGCGCGGATTGGCCGCAGCTGGCACGCCTGCCGCTGTTCGTGCCCAGCCCACGGGTTGCCGAACAGGCCCGGGCCGCTGGGGCCCAACAGGTTGTGGATTGCCGTGGCGCCAGTGCCACGGCCTTGCTGGTAGCCGTGCAGCGCAGCGCTGCACCTGCCTCTTAAGGCGCTAAGCTGAACGCGATGCGCCCCCATGCAAAGGATGGATACGTGAGCGAGACTGTCTTGTCCAATAATGATCAGCCGTCGGCACAGGCGCCGGCGGAACCTGTCACCGCCCCACCTGCCAAGCGCTCCGGCAGTGGCCTGGCAGCGCTGGCCTTGCTGCTGGGTGCGGCCGGGGTGGCAGTAGGTGGCTGGGGTGTCTGGCAGGTACGTCAACTGCAAGGCAGCGAGTTCAACCAGGGCCAGCACATCGAGGCGCTCACCCAGCGCGCAGAAGCCCTGCAGCAGCGCGAACAGCAGATCAGCGCGCAACTGGCCAGCCTGCCGGCGGCCAGCGAGCTGGAAGACCGCCGGCGCCTGGTGGCGCAATTGCAGGGCGACCAGCAGCGTCTCAGCCAGCGCCTGGAAACCGTGCTAGGCGAAAGCCGCAAAGAGTGGCGCCTGGCTGAAGCCGAGCACCTGTTGCGCCTGGCTACCCTGCGCCTGTCGGCCTTGCAGGACATCACCAGCGCCAAGGCCCTGGTCGAAGGCGCCGACGAGATCCTGCGCGAGCAGAGCGACCCGGGTGCCTTCGCTGCCCGTGAGCAACTGGCACGCAGCCTGGCCACGCTCAACAGCACCCAGCAACCGGACCGTACCGGCCTGTTCCTGAAACTGGCTGCACAGCGTGAGCTGGTACAGCAGCTGAGTGCGCAGTCGCCCGAGTTCGACAGCAATGCCGATGCGCTGGGTGCCCTGACCGCCGACGGCGATGGTGCCAGCCGGCTGTCGCAGTGGTGGGCAGAAATCTCCAAGTACTTCCAGATCGACTTCAACGCCGATGAAAACGTGCGGCCACTGCTGGCCGGCCAGCAACTGAACCAGCTGCGCCTGGCCCTGAGCCTGACCATCGAGCAGGCCCAGTGGGCGGCGCTCAATGGTGACGCCAAGGTCTACACCCAGGCGCTGGACGACGCCCGCAGTGTGTTGTTGGCCAACTTCAACGCCGACAACCCGCAAAGCAAGGCCATGCTTGAGAGCCTCAATGCCCTGGCCGATCAGCCGGTGTCGGTGGTTACCCCCGACCTCAGCGAAAGCCTGGCGGCCGTGCAGGCCTACATTCAGCGCCGTCACCTGCCGGCTGAGGCTGAAGGGGGCAAACCATGAAGCGTGTCTACCTGCTGGCCGTGCTGGCAATCGTGATTGCCGCGGCACTGGGTATTGCGGTCGCCAAGCACAGCGGTTACGTACTGCTTTCCTATGGAAGCTTCCGCTATCAATCGGGGCTGTGGGCGGCCTTGGCCGGGCTGCTGGCCGTGGTCGCTCTGTTGTGGCTGTTGCGTTACCTGGTCGGCCTGGTGCTGACCTCCAGCGGTGTGGTCAACCCGTGGTCGCGGCGTAATCGCAGCCGGCGCATCCGTCTGGCCATCGAACAGGGCCAGCTGGACCTTGCCGAGGGCCGCTGGGCCAGTGCTCAACGCCACCTGCACCGTGCCGCCGAGGCTGAACGCCAGCCGCTGCTGTACTACCTCGGTGCCGCCCGTGCTGCCAACGAGCAGGGCCGCACCGAAGACAGCGACAACCTGCTGGAGCGCGCGCTGGAGCGTCAGCCGCAAGCAGAACTGGCCATCGCCCTGACCCATGCACAGTTGCAGATGGACCGTGGTGAAAGTGACGGCGCCCTGGAAACCCTGTTGGCCATGCAGGAACGCCACCCTCACAACGGCCAGGTGCTGCGCCTGCTGCAGCGCCTGTACCTGCAGCGCGGTGACTGGTCGGCACTGATTCGCCTGCTGCCCGACCTGCGCAAGGGCAAGGTGCTGCCTGCCGCGGAGCTGGCCGCTTTGGAGCAACGCGCCTGGGGCCAGAACCTGAGCCTGGCCACCACCCGTGGCGAAGATGCGCAAAGCGCACGTCAGGCCCTGGAACGCGCCTGGCAGCAGCTGACCGCGGCCCAGCGCCAGGAGCCGCAACTGGTGCTGGCCTACGCTGAGCAATTGCGCCAGGTAGGTGCCCAGAACGAAGCCGAGCAGGTGTTGCGCACCGCCCTCAAGCGTGGATACGAAAGCCACCTGGCCCGCCTGTACGGCCTGGTGCGCGGTGATGACCCGGCGCGCCAGCTGCAAACCGCCGAAGGCTGGCTCAAGGATCACCCGCAAGACGCCAGCCTGTTACTGACCCTGGGCCGCCTGAGCCTGCAGAACCGGCTGTGGGGCAAGGCGCGGGACTACCTGGAAAGCAGCCTGCGCATGGAACGCAACCCCGAGGCCTGTGCCGAACTGGCTCGCCTGCTCGCTGGCCTGGGCGAGACCGAGCGAAGCAACCAGCTGTTCCAGGAGGGCCTTGGCCTGCTGGACGAGCGCCTGCTGGCGCTGCCCCTGCCAGAAGGCGTACGCGCCTGACCCACCCCAAAGCCCGCGCCAAGGTGCGGGCTTTGGCGTTGGGTAACTTTTCTACCGCTGCCAGTTAGATCTGCAGTGCGGTTCCTCAGCCGCCTCCTACCGTATCGCTTGAAATTTCCTACGCCATTCAGCGACTTGTCGCTACTGTCGCGCCTTGATACAAAGCGCATCTTTCCTCTACCGTCTCACACCACAACATCTTCCCCGGGACTTTCACCGCCCATGCTTCCGGCCCGTTTGCGCACTTTTTTCCTTCCTGCCTGCCTGGCCGCATTGGCGGTGCTGGTCGCGTCATACCACCTGGAAAACATACGGGGGTTGGTGCCGTGCCCGTTGTGCTTCAGCCAGCGGCTGCTGCTAGCGGTGTACGCACTGCTGAGCATGGCGGCGGTGCTGCAGGCACCAGGCACGCAGGGCACCCTCCATTACGCACGGGCGACGCTGGGCTGCACGCTGGCTGGCGCGTTGCTGGCGGCACGGCATGTCTGGTTGCAGGGGGCCAGCGGTGCTATCCCTGTATGCCCGGTACCGATCGGGCGTGTGTTCGAGCAATCCTGGAGCGAGGCGGCGCGGCAATTGCTGCTCGGCGGCCCCGAATGCAGCTCGCTGACCTGGAGCTTTCTCGACCTGACGCTGCCTGAGTGGAGCCTGCTGGCCTTCTTGTTGCTGGCCGTGCCGCCCTTGAGTTGCCTGCTGGCGTATCGTTTCCGCACCCTGGCAAGAAGTTGACCTGGAACAAGGCTGGGCCACTAGCGCGACCAATGGCGTATTAACAGGGTATTAAACACTTGTATGAACTTTGTCCGCTGCGTACCTTGATGGGCAGCACGCGCGGGAATAATCTCCCAGCACGCATACCGAAAATACAACTGCTCGATGCCGTCCTGCTGATGTCACCTTTGTGCTGCGCGGTCGTGGTGCGAGGTGCAGCGGCATCTACCCAGAAGGGAAGAGATTGCCATGCTCGATAGTTGTCAGAATGCCCAGGAACGCTGGGGTGGGGTTCACAAGCTGATCGACCGTTGGCTGGATGAGCGCCAGGAACTGGTGCAGGCTTTCCGTGCTTTGCGCGATGTGAAGCCGGCCTTCGCCGACAAGGATACGCACGGGGACTTCTGTGCTCTCCTTGTCGACTACGTTTCGGCGTGGCACTTCGAGGTCAGCGAACAATTGGTCAGTGAAGCCAAGGAATTTGGTGACACGCGCGGTCTGGAGCTGGCCACGCAGATCAATCCTCGCATCGATGACAGTACCCAGATTGCTCTGGCCTTCAACGACCATTGTACAAAAGGTGAGTGCTCGGACCCGGCTCGTTTTGCCGAGAAGCTGACCAAGTTGGGTGCCCTGCTGCACGAGCGCTTCGAACTCGAAGATTGCCTGATCGAAGTGCTGCACAACGCGCACAAGGAAGAAGGCACAGTCGAGGCCTGAAGGTTGGCGTCAGTCGCCAACCGCCAGCAATTCGATCTCGAACACCAGGGGCGTGTAGGGTGCGATCAGGTCACCTGCGCCTTCGGCGCCGTAGGCCTGCGCTGACGGGATTACCAGGCGCCATTTGGCCCCGGCGTGCATCCTTGGCAAGGCCACCTGCCACCCTTCGATCACCGAATCCAGGCTGAACCACTGGGGCGCCTGGTTCTGGTCGAACACCGAGCCATCCGGCAGCCTGCCCACATAGCGCACCTGCACTTTACCGCCAACTTTGGGCTGCGCGCCTGTGCCTGGCTGCAGTTCACTGTAGAGCACACCTTCCGGTAGTTCGCGTACCCCATAACGGCCACGCTCGTTGGCCATGAAGCGTGTTTCGGCTGCCTGCAACTTCTGCGTGGCGGCGTCACCTTCCTGGGCTTCGTGTTGCTGGAGCACGGCCTGCATACGTGCTTTGTCGAGCTTCAAGGGTTGCCCCTGATAGGACTGTTTCAGGCCTTCGACCAGTGCGTCCAGTTGCAGGCCAGGCATATCCTGGCGCAGACGCTCGCCCAGGCTGGCGCCCAGGCTGTAGGCGAGGTCATGGTCGTTGCTGTCGGCCATTGCAACTGGCACCAGCAGGCATAAACCTAATACAAGATATCGAGGCAATGCCCTGACTCCCAAATATCAGCAATGATTAATTCAGCAACTACACTTTCACGCAGCTGCAAGATAACAACTTTGCCCAGGCATGCAACGCGGCGTAAATATTACTGTCAACATGCCCTAGCGGCGGTAGCAGCAGAAGCATAGTATGAGCCGCAATCTCGTCAGCCAGGAGGTAAACCATGTCGGCCAAAAAGAAGCCAGTAAGTACGCCGTTACACCTGCTCCAGCAACTTTCGGGCAGCCTGCTCGAACACTTGGAAGATGCCTGCTCGCAAGCGCTGGCTGATGCGGAAAAACTGCTGGCCAAACTGGAAAAGCAGCGTGGCAAGGCCCAGGAAAAACTGCACAACGGTCGCCTGAAATTGCAGGACGCCGCCAAGGCAGGCAAAGCCAAGGCGCAGTCCAAAGCGCAAAAAGCCGTTGGTGAACTTGAAGGGCTGCTCGATGCCCTCAAGGAACGTCAAACCCAGACCCGCTCTTATATCCAGCAACTCAAGCGCGATGCTCAGGACAGCCTCAAGCTGGCCCAAGGTGTAGGCAAGGTTCGCGAAGCCGCCGCCAAAGCCCTTGACCAGCGCGCCGTCAAAACCACCAAGCCTGCCGCTGCCAAGCCAGCTGCCAGAACCACCGCAGCCAAACCTGCCGCGAAGCCAGCTGCCAAGGCTACTGCTGCAGCCAAACCTGCCGCCAAGCCAGCTGCCAAAACCGCTGCTGCTGCCAAGCCAGCCGCTAAACCGGCTGCCAAGCCAGCCGCTAAACCGGCTGCCAAGCCAGCCGCTAAACCGGCTGCCAAGGCTACTGCTGCTGCCAAACCTGCCGCCAAGCCAGCTGCCAAGACTACTGCTGCAGTCAAACCTGCCGCGAAGCCAGCTGCCAAGGCCACCGCTGCAGCCAAACCTGCCGCGAAGCCAGCTGCCAAGGCCACTGCTGCAGCCAAACCTGCTGCGAAGCCAGCTGCCAAGACTACTGCTGCAGCCAAACCTGCCGCGAAGCCAGCTGCCAAAGCGGCTGCTGCTGCCAAACCCGCAGCGAAGCCAGCTGCCAAAGCGAGTGCTGCCGCCAAACCTGCGGCCAAGCCTGCTGCCGCTGCCAAACCTGCAGCCAAGCCAGCGCCAGCCAAAGCCGCTGCCGCGAAACCAGCTGCGAAACCAGCGGCCAAGCCTGCTGCCGCCAAGGCTCCTGCACGTCCGGCCGCCAAGCCATCTGCCGCCAAGCCTGTTGCCAGCAAGCCAGCCGACGCCAAACCTGCTACGCCAGCCGTCAGCACCCCGGCCGCAGCAACCAACTCGGCCACCCCGGCCGCTTCGGCAGCACCGTCGGCACCTGCCAGCACCCCGGCTCAGGCACCGTCTTCGGCGTCCTGAAGCGCAGCCGCCGCGACGCGCAACAGATCCAGCGCGTCGTGGTGTCGGGCAGGCTCCGGCGCCAGCCGGGCCAGCCAGTCGTCCGTGGGCTCAAGGGAGTCCGCGGGCCACTGTCGCGAGCATTCCTGCATACGCGCGAGCAGCGCTTTTTCTGCCTGTAATTCCAGCCCCTTCAGCTGCTCACGCAACGCCGCCAGTTGCGTATCACCCGACGCTGACTCTCGCCATTGCTGGCGCAGGCTGCGTAACGGGCCGACCACTTCCCGCTGCCAGGGCTCGGCAATGTCGTGCAGGGCTTGCGCGCGCGCGTCCAGCAGGGCCACGCCACGTGCCTGCAGCCAGGTGGCGCACAGCAGCAGGCAGACATCGCCACCCTGCGCCTGGAGTTCAAGGCAGGCCGCTTCCACGCCGGGCCTGGCATACAGGGCCAAGGCGTAATTCCACAGGTCGGTGTGCATGGTTCCACTCGCGCTATGGGCCGAGGAAGCTGGTAGACTCCGCGACCATCATGATCAGACTAACCAACCTCACTTTACAGCGTGGTCCGCAGCGCTTGCTAGACGGCGCCGACATGACCCTGCACGCCGGTCACAAAGCCGGCCTGATCGGCGCCAACGGCGCCGGGAAATCCAGCCTGTTCGCCTTGCTGCGCGGTGAGCTGTCGCCCGATGGTGGCGATTGCCAGCTGCCCGGCGACTGGCGCATCGCCCACATGCGCCAAGAGGTCGACACCCTCGACCGCCTGGCCGTGGACTATGTGCTCGACGGCGATCTTCGCCTGCGCAAGGTCCAGGCCGAACTGGCTGCGGCCGAGCAGACCCACGATGGCACCGCCCTGGCGCGCCTGCACAGTGAGCTGGAAGGCGCCGACGGCTATACCGCCGACGCCCGTGCGCGCAAATTGCTGGCGGGCCTGGGCTTCACCAACGAGCAGATGGACCGCCGCGTCGGCGACTTCTCCGGTGGCTGGCGGATGCGCCTGAACCTGGCTCAGGCGCTGATGTGCCCGTCCGACCTGCTGCTGCTCGACGAGCCCACCAACCACCTGGACCTCGACGCCATCCTGTGGCTGGAAGACTGGCTCAAGGGCTACCCCGGCACATTGTTGCTGATTTCCCACGACCGTGACTTCCTCGACGCCGTGGTCGACCATGTGCTGCACGTCGAGCACCGCAAGCTGAACCTGTACAAGGGCGGCTACTCCGCCTTCGAGCGCACCCGTGCCGAACGCCTGGCGCAGCAGCAGCAAGCCTACGAGAAGCAGCAGGCACAGCGCGCGCACATGGAAAAGTACATCGCCCGCTTCAAGGCCCAGGCCACCAAGGCCCGCCAGGCACAAAGCCGGATCAAGGCCCTGGAGCGCATGGAGGAGCTGTCGGCTGCGCATGTCGACTCGCCGTTCGACTTCGTCTTCCGCGAGTCGCAGAAAATCTCCAGCCCGTTGCTGAGCCTGTCCGAAGGCCGCCTGGGCTATGGCGACAAGGCCATCCTCGACAAGGTCAAGCTGCAGCTCACCCCGGGTGCGCGCATTGGCCTGCTCGGGCCCAACGGCGCCGGCAAGTCGACCCTCATCAAGAACCTTGCGGGTGAGCTGGAGCCTTTGTCGGGCCGCCTGGTCCGTGGCGAGAACCTGGCGGTTGGCTACTTTGCCCAGCACCAGCTGGACTCGCTGGACGACAAGGCCAGCCCGCTGCTGCACCTGCAGCGTATTGCCCCCACCGAGCGCGAGCAGACCCTGCGCGACTTCCTCGGTGGCTTCGACTTCCATGGCGCCCGCACTGACGAGCCGGTGGTGAATTTCTCCGGTGGCGAAAAGGCCCGCCTGGCGCTGGCGCTGATTGCCTGGGAACGGCCGAACCTGCTGCTGCTCGACGAACCAACCAACCACCTGGACCTGGAAATGCGCCTGGCGCTGACCATGGCGTTGCAGGAGTTTGCCGGTGCCGTGGTGGTGGTGTCGCACGACCGTCACCTGCTCAAGAGCACGACCGACGACTTCCTGCTGGTGGCCGATGGCAAGGTCGAAACCTTCGACGGAGACCTGGACGACTACAGCCGTTGGCTGGTCGAGTACCGCCAGCGCAGCGCGCCGGCCAGTACGGCCCCGGTCAACCCGGACAAGACCGACAAGAAAGCCCAGCGCCAGGCTGCCGCAGCCTTGCGCCAGCAACTGGCCCCGCACAAGAAGGCGGCCGACAAGCTGGAAACCGAGCTCAACCAGGTGCACGTGCAACTGGCCGAGATCGAGACCGCGCTGGGTGACGGTGGCCTCTACGAAGCGGCGCGCAAGGACGAGTTGCGTGACCTGCTGGCGCGCCAGACCAAGCTCAAGCAACGCGAAGGCGAGCTGGAAGAAGCCTGGATGGAAGCGCTGGAAACCCTCGAAAGCATGCAGGCCGAGCTCGAGGCGCTGTCCTGATGGAGGAACTGCGTTCGCTGCTGCCAGGGCAATGGATGGACACCTTCTGGCTGGGCTTGCAGATTCTGTTGATCCTGGTGGCGGCCTTCGTACTGCAGCGCATCGTTGCTCGCGGGTTGAGCCGCCTGGGCCAGCGTTACCCGCTGCCACCAGAGCTGCTGGTACCGGTGCGTGGCGGCCTGCGCTGGCTGATCATGGGCAGCGCACTGCTGTTCGTGCTGGAGCGCCTGGGCGTTTCGGCGACCGTGCTGTGGACGGCGCTGTCCGGCTTTGTCGCGGTGGCGGCGGTGGCCTTCTTCGCCATGTGGAGCGTGCTGTCCAACCTGCTGTGCGCGGTGCTCATCTTCACGGTCGGGCCGTTTCGCATTGGTGATGTGGTCGAACTGGTCGATACCCTGGACAAGCCGGGCGTGAAAGGCCGGGTGATCGCGATCAACCTGCTGTTTACCACCCTGCTGGAAATGCCCGAAGCGGGCGGGGCGCTGGTGCAGGTGCCCAATAGCCAGTTCTTCCAGAAGTCGGTCCGGCGCTGGCGCGGGGCCGAGGTACAGGCCCTGCACAAAGAAACAGCTGCCGAAGCTGACTGAAGCTGTATTGGCCCCTTCGCGGGCATGCCCGCTCCCACAGGTATCCCACAGGGTCTGAAAACTGCACAGTACTTGTGGGAGCGGGCGCGCCCGCTAAGAGGCCGGTACAGGCGATAGAAAATCCATCAGAAATCCCTGGTTATTTTTTCACCAAAACCTTAGCTTAACCTTTTGCAACAAGTGTTCGAGCGAGGTGTGTGATGTCGATGGAAGTATGGTTGGGCTTCTTTGCCGCCTGTTGGGTGATCAGCCTGTCACCCGGTGCCGGGGCGATCGCCTCGATGTCCAGCGGCCTGCAATACGGCTTCTGGCGTGGTTACTGGAACGCCCTGGGCCTGCAACTGGGCCTGATTGTGCAAATCGCCATTATTGCCGCCGGCGTCGGCGCCATCCTGGCCGCCTCGGCCACCGCCTTCCAGGTCATCAAATGGTTCGGCGTTGCCTACCTCGTATACCTGGCCTACAAGCAATGGCGCGCCTTGCCGATGGACATGTCCGATGAGTCCAGCGTGCGCCCTATCGGCAAACCGCTGAGCCTGGTGTTCCGCGGCTTTCTGGTCAACGTCAGCAACCCCAAGGCACTGGTGTTCATGCTGGCGGTACTGCCGCAGTTCATCAACCCGCATGCACCGCTGTTGCCGCAGTATGTGGCAATCACCGTGACCATGATCACCGTGGACATGCTGGTGATGGCGGGCTACACCGGTTTGGCCTCGCGGGTGTTGCGCCTGCTGCGTACACCCAAGCAGCAGAAACGCTTGAACCGGACGTTTGCCGGGTTGTTCATTGGGGCGGCGACCTTCCTCGCTACCCTGCGTCGCGCGCCTCTCTGACAGACCGCCGGGGCCTGGTCTGGCCCCAACTCTATTTCTGCTTGTCTACCAGCCCCGTCAGCAAGTCCACCGGCATCGGGAAGACAATGGTCGAGGTCCTGTCCCCCGCAATCGCCCCCAGCGTCTGCATATAGCGCAACTGCATCGCCCCAGGCTCCTTGCCCAGCATCTGCGCAGCCTGCATCAGCTTCTCCGACGCCTGCAATTCCCCCTCGGCATGGATCACCTTGGCCCGCCGTTCGCGTTCGGCCTCGGCCTGCCGGGCGATGGCGCGGATCATCGATTCGTTGAGGTCGACATGCTTGATCTCGACGTTGGCCACCTTGATGCCCCAGGCATCGGTTTGCGCGTCCAGCACCTGGCGAATGTCCGCGTTCAGTTGCTCACGTTCTGCCAGCAGCTCATCCAGTTCGTGCTTGCCCAGCACCGCACGCAGCGTGGTCTGGGCCAACTGGCTGGTGGCTACCAGAAAGTCCTCGACCTGGATGATCGCCTTTTGCGGGTCGAGCACGCGGAAGTAGAGCACCGCGTTGACCTTGACCGAAACGTTGTCGCGGGTGATTACATCCTGTGGTGGCACATCCAGCACCACGGTGCGCAGGTCTACCCGCACCATTTGCTGGATCACCGGGATCAACAGGATCAGCCCCGGCCCCTTCACCTGCCAGAAGCGCCCCAGCTGGAACACCACGCCGCGTTCGTATTCGCGCAGGATGCGAAACGCCGACAGCAACAGCATTGCCAGCACGATCAGCACGGCACCAAAACCCAGTTGCATGAACATGGTTAGTCTCCTTGCGCCGCAGGCGCGGCGGCGCTCACGTCCAGCATCACGCCATGGCGCGCGGTCACCCGCACGTTCTGGCCAGCTTGCAGCGGCGTTGCGCACTGCACTTGCCATTGCTCGCCCTGGGCCAGTACCACGCCACGGAACGGGTTGCCTGCCATCACTTGGGTGACGGTGACCAGGCTGCCGACCAGGCCGGCGTCACCGCTGACCAGCGCGCGTTGTCGTGCCTTGAGGGCCATGCCCAGCACCCCGCCGATAAACAGCGCCGAGAGCACTGCCAGGGTGCCGATCAAGGCCAGCGGGATGCCGAAGCCGGGTGCGTCAGTGTCGATCAGGATCAGCGCGCCGACCACAAAGGCAACGATGCCGCCAAACCCGACCACGCCGAAACTGGGCAGGAAGGCTTCGGCGATCATGAAAGCGATGCCCAGCAAGATCAGCGCCACCCCGGCGAAGCTCACCGGTAACAGCTGCAGGGCGTACAGTGCCAATAGCAGGCAGATGCCGCCGACCACGCCTCCCACGGTAGAGCCGGGGCTCATGAATTCAAACAACAGGCCGTACACGCCGACCATGATCAGGATCAGCGCCACGCTGGGGTTGGTGATGACCGCCAGTACCCGGGTGCGCCAATCCGGCAGGTGCTCTACCAGGCTGGCGCCGGCTGTCTGCAACTGGTGTGGCTGGCCGGCGGCCTCCAGCGTTTTGCCGTCGAGTTTGCGCAGCAGGGCAGGCAGGTCGTCAGCTACCTGGTCGATCACATTCAGCCGCAAGGCTTCGCTGGCAGGGAGGCTGACAGCCTCGCGCACGGCCTTCTCCGCCCAATCGGCATTGCGCCCGCGCAGCTGCGCCAGGCCGCGGATGTACGCAGCGGCATCGTTGACCTGCTTGCGGGACAAGGTTTCATCATCGCTGCCTTTGGCCTTGTCGTCCTTGGGCGCACCTGGGGGGCCGCCAATCTGTACGGGCGTGGCGGCCCCCAGGTTGGTCCCGGGGGCCATCGCGGCAACATGGCTGGCGTAGAGAATATAGGTGCCGGCGCTGGCAGCGCGGGCACCGCTTGGAGCCACGTAGGTGGCAACCGGCACGGGGCTGGCGAGAATCGCCTTGATCATCTGGCGCATGGCGCTGTCCAGGCCACCTGGGGTGTCCAGGCGGATCACCACCAGTTGCGCGCCCTGGGCCTGGGCCTGGTCGAGGCTGCGTACCAGGTAGTCGGCGCTGGCCGGGCCGATGGCATCATCGATGCCCAGCACCCACACTGCAGCGGGCGCTGCCTGGCCACCTGGCGTGATGCCAAGCAGCAACAGCAGCAACAGCCAGCGCCAGCAGCGGGCGATCACCTGTCGTCACCTCGTTTGACCCTATTACACAAGTTTAGCCCTGGCTGGCTCCAGCCGGCCTAAAATTGGAGATTGGGGGGCGAAACCGGAGGTGCATCATGCGTATGGCAAAGACCCTGCAGGCCCGCCTGGACAAGGCCAACTGCGACTACGACATCATTCCCCATCCACACTCGGCCACCAGCCTGGAGTCGGCCCGTACGGCCGGCGTGCCCGCCGAGCGGGTCGCCAAGTCGGTGATGCTCGATGACCGGCATGGCAACTACATCATGGCCGTGCTACCGGCCAACCGGCATCTGGACATGACCAAGGTGCGCATGTCCGGGGCCTGGCAACTGACCCGCGAAAGCGGCCTGCCGAGCCTGTTCGGCGACTGCGAGCGCGGCGCCGTACCGGCCCTTGGCGACGCCTACCAGATAAAAATGCTGCTTGATCCGAGTCTTACTCGCCAAGGCGATGTCTATCTGGAGGCGGGTGACCACGATCACCTGATCCACATGAGCATGGAGCAGTACATGAAATTGGTGCCGCACGCCGAAGTGCGCGAGCTGTGCTGATGTTTTCACACCCATGCCAGACGGGCGTCGTGGACGGCCTGCCTGGCGCTCAGGAGGAACCATGGAAGCGCCGACCCATCCCTTTGCCGACTTGTTCAAACAGTTGGGCTTGCCCGACGATCCCGAGAGTATCGATCAGTTCATCACCAGCCATTCTCCGCTGAAGAACGAGATAAAGCTGGTGGATGCGCCGTTCTGGACCGACTCCCAGCGTGCTTTTCTCAAGGAAAGCATCATTGAAGATTCCGATTGGGCCGTGCCGTTCGACCAACTTAACGAAGCGTTGCGCCGCCCCCGAAAATAAAGCGCCGAGCGGCACCTGACGAGTGATTGGCCGTTGCTATGCTCAGGAAAACAATAAGGGGATAGCGCGATGAAAGATCCCTATGCACCAGGTTTCTGGTGCTCCGTGACGATCCTGGGCACCCTGACGGCCAGTTACTTCTATGGCATCAGGCAAACGCAACAGATGAACCAGGCTGTGCACTTCCTGTATGCGGCTGCCGCTGTCACGGTGGCGGTGGTATTGGTGGCGCTGACCTGGATCGCCTGGCAACAGTTGCACCTGAACAAGCGCGAAGTGATTCAGGGACGAACGTTGCTCACCATCTGGAACACCAAGGTGGCGCTACGCCGCGTCGAGACGGTATTCGACCGCTATTTCTGGGGCAGCTACTGGCATTCGGGGCGCACGTTCGAAGAAGTCATGGGCGAGCTCAAGGGCACGCCGCTGGAGCAGAGCCTGGATGCGCTGAAGCGCCAGTGCCGGGCACTGGACCGTGAAATCCATGACCACCATCACCATTGGCTGGCCAATGCCCGCGACCTGTCCAGCGTAGCCCAGGCCATGGCCCGTGAACGCTACCAGCTGGACCTGGGCGAGCCCACCTGCAGTGGCAATGGCAATACTGCCGTGCTCAACCGTGACCTGGAGGTGCTGGTGTACACCTGGTCGGCGCGCCTGCGCAGCTTCGACCATCAACTGGACGAGCTGGAGCGCGCCTACCATTGAGGGGCGTCATTCGCCGCGGATGTACTGCTCCAGCTGCTGAATCAGGCTGGCCTGTTCGGTGATGGTTTCCTTGACCAGGTCGCCGATCGACAGCAGGCCGAGCAGCTTGCCGTTGTCGACCACCGGCAGGTGACGCAGGTGACGGTCGGTCATCAGGTTCATGCAGAAATCGAGCTTCCGCTTGGGCTCCACAGTGACCACGGGTGCGCTCATGATTTCGCGCACCGGGGTGGCGGCGGAAGAGCGGCCCTTGAGGACCAGTTTGCGCGCATAGTCCCGTTCACTGACGATACCCACCACCTGGTCGCCCTCGACCACGGGCAACGCACCGACGTTTTTCTCCGCCAG
Source organism: Pseudomonas putida NBRC 14164 (assembly GCF_000412675.1). Classification (NCBI taxonomy): domain Bacteria; kingdom Pseudomonadati; phylum Pseudomonadota; class Gammaproteobacteria; order Pseudomonadales; family Pseudomonadaceae; genus Pseudomonas; species Pseudomonas putida. Next base: position 236,540 of record NC_021505.1, read on the forward strand.
CACTTTCAGGGCGTCGAGCACCGAGTCATCCGGGCCGATGGTGTAAACGGTCTGGTGCTGGGACTTGGTCTTGAGGAGTTGTTCGACGGTCTTCATACGGGCCTCTGCGGGTGAAAAAAGCGCTGTCTCGGAGTAACTAAAGCATCCGGCACGGCGCTCTGCACGGCAATGCAGGAAACGGCATGGAGTCGATTGAAAAACGTCATCAGCCGTCATTGCGCCTACGGGCAACCGGTCGCGGCCACCTCCTGGCTCGCTTCCTTGAGTGCCGCGGCCACAGCAGCGGCATCGTTGGCGGTATACACCCGCCCGCCGGTATTGCTGGCTGCGCAGTTGGAGCCGGTGCTGGCGCTGATGTTGACCACGTTGATGCGCAGGCGCGGCTGGTTCTTGGCGATCTGTTCCGACACGCTGCACACACTGGTACCGCAACTGTCCCGGCCATCCACGAACATCACGATCACGCCATCCCGGTCACGGCCGTTCATCTTGCTGGCGGCTGCTTGCAGGCTGATACCCAGCCCCGTCCCGCCACGTGCGTTCAGGTCGGCCACCCGCTTGACCAGGTCTTCGCGCTGGCCAGGGCCAAAGACCCCGTGGTCCACCGGGCTGCGGCAGCCGTCGAAGGTGACCAGGCGCATGTCCACGGCCTTGTCCAGGTCGCCGATCACTGCGGTCAGCGAGCTTTTCGCCACGTCCATGCGGGTGAGCCGTTGCGGCTGGTTGTTGGCCAGCAGTTCGTCAACGTAAGGAATGCGGGCCAGCAGGCCGATGTACCAAGGGTCATCTTCCTTTTTCACCCTGATGCGCTGGTCCATGGAGCCCGAGGTGTCCAGCACCACCGCAAACTCCGACGCCTGGAAGGCACCCCCCGGGGTACAGATTGCAGTCTGCGTATAGCCCTGCCAGCGCTGGTACAGCACAGGCCAGCTGCTGTACAGCCAGTAGAGCAGGAGCAGTAACAGGCCAAACAGCAGCCAGGGCCACAGGCGCAGGCGGCGGCGTTCGGTCATCACCACGGTTCGTGTCCGGGTGGGCTTGGGGGTTGGTGCGGGTTTTGGCTTGGCCGGCGCGGGCTGTCGCGGTGCCGGAGGTGGCGACACCACGGGCGGCGCAGCGACAGGTGCCGGCTGCCCCCAGCGAATCACCAGGGGTTCGTCGTTGATGCTGTACAGGTTGGCAAGGTCGGGTCGGCCGATCAGTGTGCGCAACGCTTCGGCTGCGGGCGCCTGGCCGCGCCGTTGCAGCTCATCGGCCAATTGGCTGACGGCTGCCTGGCGCTCTTCATAGCGCTTGAGCAAGGCAGCCTGCTGCTCTCGGCCGAGGGTGGCATACAGATGCGGTTGCCCCTCCAGTTCAGACCACCATTCCAGCACACCGTCGCGGCCCTGCCGGGGTATCGCGTACAGGTGAGCGATGCCCGGCGGAAAGTGCTGGCGGATCAACGCCACCCTGAGTTCAAGCGCGCTGGCAGCATCCTGGCTGGCGTGGGTGTCGCGGTTTACCCTTTGCATGTCTTGTCCTAGTCGCAATCGGCTGTGCTGGAGACTTCCTGGCTGGCAAGCTTGATGGCAGCGGCAACCTGCCCGGCATCGCTGGCGGAATAGATGCTCCCACCCGTACTCTCGGCGACACAGCTGGCCAAATTGCTGTTGCTGATGTCGACCAGATTGACGCGCAACCTCGGCTGCTCGCGGGCAATCCGCTGCGCCACTGCACACACGTCCTGTTCACAGCCGTCGGCACCGTCGATGAACATCAGGATCACCCCATCGCGGTCGCGACCGTTCATTGTTTTGGCCGCCACATCAAGGCTGGCCGCCAGGGCGGTGCCATCATTGGGTACCAGTGCCTGAATACCTTTGATCAATGCCGGGCGCTGGGCCAGGGTGAACACGCCGTGGTCCAGCGGCGCGCGGCAGCCATCGAAGGTCACCACGCGCATATCCACCGCCGGGTGCAGGTCGTTGATCAGGTGGGTCAGGCTGCTCTTGGCCACGTCCATACGCACCGGGGCGCGGGTAAGTTGCGCGACACGCTGCTGATCGATGTTCGGGTCGTCATTGATGTGCTGGAAGAACCATTGTTCGTCTTCAAGGGTGGTGGCGACGTTGAGTAGCATCGAGCCCGAGGTGTCGAGCACCACGGAAAATTCGGGCGGCTGTATGCGGCTGTCTTTCACGCAGGCGAAGGGCGTGGCGGGGCGGTTGCCAAGCCAATGCTGCAGGTAGGGCCAGCCGAACCACAAGGCCAGGGCCAGCAACAGCAGGCCGAGCAGTGGCAACAAGAACCATGGCAGCCATACCCAGCGCCGACGTACCACGGGCGCGGGTCGTGGCGGCAGCGGTGCGGGCGACGGCTTGACCGGGGCAGGTTCCGCCCAGCGCACGACCAGCGGTTGGCCGTTGATGCTGTACAGGTTGTTCAGGTCGGCAGGCCCGATGAGCTTGCGCAGCAGCGCAGCATCATTGGCCTGGCCCAGGCTTTCCAGTTTGCTTACCAGCTGGTGTACGGCTTCCTGGCGCTCGTCGTAGAGGCGCAGCAACGCGGCCTGTTGCTCGGCGCCGAGGTCATGGTATCGGTGCGGTTGGCCTTGCAGTTCCGACCACCATTCGCGCAGGCCATCCTTGCCGTTGCGTGGGGTGGCAAACAGATGAGCGATGCTCGGCGGAAAATGCCTGACGATGATCGCCATGGCCTGTTCGAGCACCCGCAGGTCGTCCTTGGCGGGGCTGGTGTCGCGGGTGACCCGCTGCATGTGGATATCCTGAGAAGATTCGGCAGCCGAAGCTGCCGATGAGGTTTTACTCGTAACCCAGGCTCAGCTGAAGGCGGCTGACCTGTTGTTGAAGGGCCGCGAGCTTCTGCTTGCGGGCTTCGATCTGGGCGTTGCTGGCATTTTGCGAGGGTGCGGCCTGGTTAGCCTTGAGCTGCTGCTCCAGGCCGGCGATCTGCTTTTGCACATCGCTCTTGTTGCCATGGCGCGCCTTGAGCGTGCCGAGCAGGTCGTTCAACGATTTTTCCAGGCTGGCCTGCTGCCGTTGCTGGCTTTGCAGGTCCTGGCGGGTCGAGGCCTGCAGTGCACTCAGTTGTGCGTACACTTCGTTGAACTGGCGGTTCTGCTCCTTGGCGCTGAGCAGCTCCTGTTCGCTGTTGCGTACACCCTCGGCATAACCTCCGCCGTAATCGCAGTTGAGCTTGCCGATCAGGCTGGCGCTGCTGTCGGAGGCATTGCACTGGGAGGCAGTGGTCGCACAACCGGCAAGGCTGGCCAGCAGTGCCAGGCACAGGCAGTTACGTAGAAACATGGCGTGCACTCCTTCAGCCCAGGGTGATTGCCGAACGCTGGCTGTAGAGGCCATCGACCTCCTGCTGCAGCGAGGCGACCTTGGTGTTCATCTTGGTGATCTCGGCTTCGACCTTTTGCACTTCGGCCTGGCTGGCGCCGCCATCACGTTCAAGCTTGGCCACCTGCTGGTATTCGGTAACGCGTTTTTTCATGTTGGTCAGGTCCTTGCGCATCAACCCGATGTTCTGGTCGATGTTGGCGATATCCTGCTGGGCCTTGGCCTTGTCCAGGGTCTTGGCTTTCATGCTCTGCTGGATGCTGGCAATTTGTTGCTTGTCGTCGTTGATGACGCGTTGCAGCGTATCGCTGCGCTGTGCGACCTTGGCGGTTTCACCCTGCACTTCGGTAGTCATCGCGTTCAGGCGCTCGGTGGTATCGGCATATTTCGCCCGGCGCTGATCAAGGTAGTAGTTGGCGCCCATGGCCACACCGCACGCGCCGACACCGGCGATGATCGAGCAGGCTGCCTTATTGCCGGAGTTGGACAGCATGCAGGCAAGAATGCCAGCGCTGGCCGCGATGGCACAGGCCTGGAAGCCCGATGTGGTAAAGAACTTGGCATCGTTGCCGCTGGTCAGGCGCGGATCGACAGTGCCCTGGCTACCGGTCATCGAGCTACCGGTATTGGCACAACCGGTAACGGCCAGGCAAGCAGCCATCAGCAGACCCAACCAAGGGTTGATACGGGTGGATGTAGGGAAGTTCATGGTGGCTCCTGGATGTCCTTGGGTCAGTGTGCGACGGTCTTGCAGCTGTTCAGCCATGCGTTGGCATCAATCTTCTGTGTCTTGAGGAACGACATCTGGTTGGCCCAGTGGGTACGCAGATAGGGCGACAGGTCCTTGAGGTTCTTGTTGGCTTTGAACGAGCCGTCCAGCACTGGAACCTGGGCTTCGAGCAGGTCCTTGCCGTACAGCGAACCCGACTCCACCAGGGAGCTGGCGTAGTAGCGGCTGAGCTTGTGCAGGCGCTCCTGCTGCTCTTCGAGCTTGACCTTGCGCACGCCACAGGTCGGGTCTTCTTCACCGGCCTTGCAGTTGCTGGCGTAGTTTTTCTGCAAAAAGTCCAGGTACTGGCCGTCGTCGAGCATCTTGGTGCACAGGAAGGCGCCAAGGTTGAGGCTGGCGCGAATCGCCTGGTCTCGGGCTTCCTGCTGCTGCTGGTTGCTGGCGCGCAGTTGGTTCTCGACGGTCTTGAGCTGGTTCTTCAGGGCTTCGTCTTCCACGTTGGAAGCAAGCTCTTCCAGCGCCTTGACGGTGCCTTTCTGCTTGCTTTCGGCAGCTGGTTGATCGCTGCCCAGGTTGCTCCAGCTCTTCTCGATGTTTTTTACCCGGTCGCGCGAGGTGAGGGTCGGGGAAACCATGGCCAGGCGCAGGCCGTTGGTTTTCTTGGCCACTGCACCCTCGGCGTTGTAGTACGGCTCTTCCTGGCGCAGCGAGGTGCGCAGGTCGCTTTCGCTGGTCAGGTAGTTGCCACCGCGCACCACATAGCCACCGGCCTGGCCGTGCTGGCGGTCGAGCTTGTTCAGGCGGAACGGCTCGAACATCATCTCGCTGGCATTGCCGAGCATGTCATGCAGGCCCAGCGGGTTGGGCTTGAGCAGCCCGCTCAGTTGCAACTGGCCGTTGGCGGACTGCGCGCCGGCGAACCACTCGTAGGCATTCAGGCCTTCGGGCATGGGGTAGCGGCCATCGCGGAACTCGGCCGTGCTGACTTGCAAACCGCCACGCGCGGCGAACTCCCACTCCACCTCGGTTGGCAGGCGCAAGAAGCCTTGGGCGCCATCTTCGCGGGGCAGCTTGTCGGGTGCATTGGCACGCAACCAGCGGTTGTACTTGTCGGCAGCCTGCAGGGCGTCCAGCCACGACACCGATACAATCGGCAGGCGCTGCTTGTTGGAGGCGGTCGGGCAGGTTTCGTCCATCAACGCCTTGTACTGCAGCTGGCTCATCTCGTATTTGGCCAGCAGGTAGTAGCGCGACTTCTCACCTTTGGCACTGGTGAAACTGCCGGCAATGAACGCCGGGCGGGTTTGCTCGACATAGCCCCACTCGGCGCTGTCCTGGCCGATGTTGATGGGGTAGTCGTCCAGCGGGCCAGCCACCGGGATCATCACCTTGCGAAACACCATGGCGCCGTCACACGGCATGGGCAGCACCACGTCATCGGCGTCGGCCATGGGGTTGTAGTATTTCTCTTCCCAGGTCGCCGCTGTGGCTTGCAGCGCAAAGCCGAGAGCAAGTGGCGCCAGAAGCAGGCGGCTGTAGGCTTTAGAGTTCACGCAGGCTCTCCGCAGGTTGTATGCGTATGGCACGCAAGGCGCCGATCAGGGCGACCAGGCCGGCGACCAGGAAGGCCAGCAGCAGGGCGACCAGGCCATGCCATACGGTGATGTGACAAATGAAGGCGCCGGTTGCCTGGCTGCTGACCAGCAACCGGTCGAACAGCAGGCTGCCGAGGTAGTAGCTGCCAAGGCCGCCCAGGTAGCCCACCAGGCTCAGCACGAGTGCTTGAAGCACCACGTAGGCCGATACCGCGGGGCTGCTGAAGCCCAGCAGGCGCAGCACGGCCAGGTGCCGGCGCTTGCGATCGATGTTGGCCAGGAAGGCGCCGACCAGCGAGGCGATGCAGCCGATCAGGGCGGCCCCGGCAATAACGCTGAAAATCAGCCCGAGCACGTGGTTGATTGCCTTGACGCTGTTTATTTCTGCCAGGCGGCTGGCGGTTTCGATGCGCTGTTCGTTAAGCCAACGCTCCAGCGGTGCCACGCTGTCGATGTCCCGCGCATAGACCCGGGCCCGGGCGTAGCCGACGTTCAGGGCATCAAGGGCCTGGCCACTGCTTGCCCCGAGGCTGGCGACCAGATAACCGTCGCGATAGTGTTCCAGCTCCATCAGCAGCTCGGGGCTGACGAAGGCTGCAGGGCGGGCGAAGCGCACCGAGCTGACGATGGCACGCACCTGCAACGTGCGCTCGCCACGCTCGTTGACTTCGTTCAGGCGCCGGGCAACGCGCAAGCGCAGGGTGTCACCGGCCTTGGCGTCGAGCCGTTCGGCGGCTCGTTCGCTGAGAATCACCTGGTCGGGCGCCAGCTCACTCAGGTCTGTTGCCAATAAGGGATCGCCGGCCCGGGTAGGGATGACCTCGACGTTGTCGGCGAAGCGGCCGTGTGCACCTAGCAGGTCGGCCTGGGTGTTCAGCGAGCGGGTCTGGCCGATGGCGAAGCCCACCTCCGGGCGTGCCTGCAACCGTTGCAGCCAGGCTTGGTCGAAATGGCCGCTGCTGAGCATCTTGACCTCAAGGTTTCGGGGGTCGCTGAGCAGTTCCTGTTGCAGTTGGCTGACCACCCCGTGCTTGAGGCCGAACAGCAACAACAGCGGGGCAATGACAGCGACCAGCGAGGCCGCCATGCACAAGGAAACGTTACGGTCGTGCCAGAGATCGGCCAGGGATAACCGGGCCAGCAGCAGCAGGCGCTTATGCCATGGGTTCAAAGCGTGTTTCCCCTTGACCGTTGATGGCACCCAGGCGCGGCAGGCCGAAGCGTTCGACCAGAGCCCAGTCGTGGGACACGATCAAGGCGCTCAGCCCTAGCTCAGCCACCAGCTGCAGCAGCAGTTCGAACAGCCGCTCTGCATTGTGCGGGTCGAGCGCGGCGGTGGGCTCGTCGGCCAACAGCACCCGGGGTTCATGGGCGATGGCACGCACGCAGGCCACCCGCTGACGCTCGCCGATGGACAGCGCCTGGGGCAATTTGCCCAGCAGCGGTGCCAGGCGCAGTGCCTCGACAGCCTTGTCCACCGCCGTGCTGGCAGGTGGCAGGCCGAGCAGGCGGCGTGGCAGCAGGATGTTGTCGCGCACACTGAGAAAAGGCAGTAGCCCGCCGTTCTGCAGCACAAAGCCAAGCTCGCGCGAACGCAATGCCGCCAACGCTGGCTGCTGGTCGCTGGCCAGCAGGCTGGCCACGTCCTGGCGTTGCGGGCCAAGCCTGTAGTGCGTCAGTTGCTCAGGCTTGAGCAGCAGGCCAATGGCTTCCAGCAGTGTGCTCTTGCCGCAGCCGCTCTCGCCCGTGATGGCACGCACTTCGCCGGGTTGCAGGCACAAGGCGTCCAGCCGTACCCGGTGAGCCTGCGATCCTTCGCCTCGAACGACTAGTAGTCCCTTGATATCGAGCATATGGGGTCAGGGCATCATTTCCAGCGGTACCGGGTAGACGTTGTCGCGGCTGTCACTGCCCGGCGCCAGGGCAACCCAGCGGTCGACATCGGCGTTGTAGCGTTGGTAATGGCGCAGCTTGGTGCTCAGGCTGCGGATGAATTTCTCCTGGGCCAGGCCATCCCAGCCCTTCCAGGTTTCTTCGTCCAGGTTCAGCACTTCGCTCTGGTAGGGCAGGTCTTGCAGGTACTCGCCAAGCACGCCCAGGTCTGCCACGCGAGTGGTCGAGCCTTGCTTCAGCTGGTTCGGGTCGGCACCCATGGTCGCGGCAACCGAGCGCAGGCGGGTGAACATTTCGTCTGGCGAAATCATGCCTTCGTTGGCGGCATCCAGGATCTGCTTGAGTACATCGCTCAGGTCGCTGAGTTGGGCCTTGGTCAGCAGGACGCGCACATCGGTGGTCGGCACGTTCTGTTTGATCAGGTCGCGGTCGCTGATCCAGGCCTGGAACACCGGCGGCGCCTGGGTACCGTTGGCCTTGCCCAAGTAGGCCAGCTGCATGGCGTGGCCGATCAGTGCGGCATCCTCGAGCATTTTCTTCTCGGCAGGGTCGGCCTTGGCATTGTTTGCGCTGCCGATGGCCGCCTCGCCCATGTAGGCCGCCCGCACTTGCTGGGTGATGGCTGCAGCCAGGCCGTCGACCTTGCGGCCAAAGGCCTCCACATCGCCGGCATTGACCGGGTAGTACAGCGAGGTGTTGGTGCCCGGGTAGTTCGACAGGGTGCGGTACTGCGCTTCAGCGGAGCTGTGGTTCTTGGCGCCACTGGGGGTTTTCAGGTGCAGGGTGTACAGGGCCACGCCAGGGTTGCTGGCTTCGATCTTGACCTGTTCGGCGCCAAGGCCGGTGCTCGACAGCTTGTCACCCCCGTCAATGGCGCCGGCATCGGTGATCAGCACCACATAGCGTGCGCCAAACTGGCTCCAGTCGATCTGGTCGACGGCAGACATGACACCGGCGTAGGCATCTTCGTTGAACTCGCTGCTGGACACCTTGGCCTGCTTCAGGTCCGCCACCTTGGCCATGAAGTCGGCACCGTCCTTCACCGTGTTGGGGTCGGCGTACATCTTGCTGACGTATTCCAGGCCCGGCACGGCCTTGGTGCTGGAGCGGTAGGCGACCAGCCCGAACTTGACCTGCTTGCCGAGGTTTTCCTTCTCGATCTGCCCGTACACGCGCTTGATCGCCTCGCGGGTGCGATCGATGTACGGGTCCATCGAAATGGTCGAGTCGATGACGAACACCACGGCCGCGCTGAACGCCTTCAACTGCTGGTTGGCAGCGCCCTGGGCAGGTGCTGGTGTGGCGGCTGCGGCACTGTCGGCCTTGCTGACCGAAGCCACATTGAGGATGCGCGTGCGGAAGCCTTCCTCGGTCATCACTTCTTCGCCGCTGAGCACGGGCAGCAGGTAGAAGTTTTTCTGCAGGTCGACGAAGTATTCGGGCTCTTCGGCCAGCACGCCGGGCGCCTCGGTGCCGTGCTTGAGCTTGGCGCGTAGCGGGGCCACATGGCTGACCGGGTCGGGGGCGTTGAGAATGCCTTCGAGCTGGTTGCGTTCCTTGAAGAACATCAGCCGATCACGGTTGGCGGGGTTGGTAAACGCCAGGGTCAGCTGCATTTTCCATTCGACGGTGCAATCGGCAGGCAGCCAGCCGATGCTCTTGCCCTGGGTGTCAGGGCCGACCCGCAGCCACTCGCGGGCGTCAGCCTGGGCGCGTTCGTACACGTAGAAGCGGCTGAAGGTGGGTTGTGCGGCGCCAGGGGCAGCCCCGGCATTATCGCTCAGCTTGCAGCCTGGCGTGGTCAACACGCGCTGGAACAGGGTTTTCTTGCCGTCCTGCAGCAGGGGCTTGTCGGCCGCCTGCAGGGCAGGGCTGAGCGACAAGGCCAGCAGCGCGGCGCCAATGCTACGCATCTTCATGGCTTGAGCTCCTCGTAGCGCTGCTTGGCTTCGGCGTTGTTTTCATCGAAGCTGAGGATGGTCTCGTACCAGGAGGCTGCGGTGGCGGCTTCCGGGGCCTTGAAGCAGTTGCTTGGCTGGTGGTACTTGGGGTCGTATTCGTGAGCGTAGGCCGTGGCGATCTGGATGTCACCGGCATTGGCGCGATTGGCATACAGGCGCTGGGCCACATCGCACTGGTCGTTGGCCTTGGCCAAACTGATCACTTCAAGCAGTGCGGCGCTGTCCGGTTTGCTCTGGATGCACGACTGCAGGAACGCCAGTGACGTCTGGCCTTGCATGCTTCCCAGCGAACAAGGTTTGGCCGCGTCGGCCTGTGCGACGGGCTTGTCTTCAGGCGGCACGGCTGCAGTTGCTTCGCCTGCGCTGCGGTTGAACCACCACCAACCGCCCCCGGCGGCAAGCGCCAGCAGGATCAGGGCCAACAGGGGCAGCAGCCACTTCTGGCCTTGCTTGGCAGGCGCCTTCGGCGGCGGTGCCACAGGTGCTGGCTGGGGGGCTGGCGCGGCCTCGGGCACGGGCTCTGCCGTCACTACCGGAACAGGCTCAAAGGTGGTCACCGCAGGTGGCTCGACAATCACCGTCGCGCTGGGCAAGGGTGCCGGGGGCGGCGATTTCTCCAGCGCTGGCCCAGACTCGACAGACGCGATGATGGCGCTGTTGATACGCACCATGCCAAGGTCGCTGCGCCCGGTCTGCGGGTTGCTGACCTCGATGCGGAAGGTGGCGGTACCGCTGGCTTGCAGCAATGGGTTGATCAGGTTGGGGCCGATCCGCGTTTCGATGGCCGGGGCGCCTGCGACAGCATTCATGCCATCCAGGCGGAACCAGTGAGCCACTTTGGCCCAGTGCCCGCCATCATGAAGAAACTCGTGGGACTGGCTACTTTGCAGAGAGCATTGCAGCCCTTCGCTGGTGCCTTCCCAGCCGGTGATCCGCAACAGGCCTTGGCCTGGTGTGTTCACGTCCAGTGGCAGCACATCAACTCTGATACCCATTGCAATCAACTCGCTTGAAAGGTGTTCAGCAGCACCGCCAACTGGCGTCGCTGCTCGGTGGTGATTTCCGGGTCCGCGCCACTTTTGGCGTTTTCCTGGGTCAGCCAGGCCAGGCTCGACAGCCAGTCGATCTGGAAGCTCTGCTCCTGGTTGGACGGCTCTTTCGGGAGCACTGGCAATTCGCCCTGGGCAAAGGTCTGGTAGGCGCCAAATACGGGTTGGCTCTCACCCAGCAGGGCGGTCGGGCGCTCGCTGACAGGTTTGCCCAGCAGGTCGAACCAGGACAGGAAGTCCCGCATGGCCAGTTGCACGGTCAGGACCTGGCGCTGGACTATCTGGTCACGGCGCACGCCGTTGAAAATCCGGCGCATGACGGCGGCATCCAGTTGTTCGATGAAGGCCGGTCGGCGCACTGCACTGACCAGTTCCTCGACCAAGGCCTCGACCACTTCGCGGCTCATGCGCAGGCTGCTCAGGCGCAGCGGTTGCGTACCCAGCTCGCGCATATGCTTGATCCACGCCTTCAGCGCCGCGCGTACAAAGCGTTGCTCGGAGTTGAGGCGCTTGGCCACAGGCTTGGGGGCAACTGCTGGCGTTGCCGAGGCAGTGTTGCCGAACACGTTGCCGAAGTTGAGTGCCGGGGCCTTGTTGGCCGGGGCCCTGACGGCGGGTTCTGGCTCTTCGCCGGCCTCGCCGTCAATGCCGTCGATGTCGTACACACCGCCCAGGTACAGTTCACGCAGCTGTTCGACAGGCACCTGCAAGGCATGGATCAGTTCGCTGATCGCGTCCGGGTCGGCGCCCAGGTTGTCGAGCAGGTACTGGGTTTTTTCACGCTTCTTGTTCAGCAGTTGCTCGAAGTCTTCCTCGCGCCAGGTGTTCAGGCCGTGCTCCAGCAGGTCGGTGCGGCACTGTTCCAGCTGCTCTTCGATACGCGCCAGCTTGAAGTCCAGGTCATTGATCGACGAGAAGCTGGTGCTGAAACGGCTGATCCCGCCATCGTTCAACGTCATCATGGCATCGAAGGCGGCACCGGTATTGGCTATATGGCGGTTGGCCGCCGGCAGGTCGACAACGTATTGTCGGAGCTGTTTGATATCGTCGACGTAGCGCTCGATCACGCGCAGCTCCTGGTCTTGCTCGTCACGCTCGATGAACGCGGTTTCTTTCAGGCGTGGCTTGCGGACCATGTAGGTATTGTCGAACGGCTTGCCGATGGACCATTCCTTCATCCACTCCTGGCTGCCAAAGCGCTCGATAATGGTGATTTTCATCAGCCGCTCGGCGGCCTTGAACTTGTGCGCGTCATCTTTGCCAAGTTCGAGGTTGGCCCAACCGTCACACATGGTCAGGGCCCAGATCAGGCCTGGCGCGCGCTGGCCCCGCTCTTTCGGGGTTGCGCCCTGGGTATTGTGGATCCAGCGGGTCAACACCGGGCCAACACTGATGACATCGCTCTGCTTCACGCTGCTTGTGCAGATGACCAGAGCATTCATCTCTTGCGCTTCGCTGTAACGCTCGAAAAGATAGGCAACCTTGCCGCGCAGGATCAGGTTCCAGTACGGATGGACTTCGTCAGCGGACTCTTTCAAGGCCGCCTCATCAACCGACAAGTATTTATTGCGAGTCCGGTAGCCGGGGAAGTCGAGAATGTCGACGCCATGGGCGACCGAGGCAGTTGGCTTGGTCCGCAAGCAGAAGTTCACTTCTACCGCCAGTGCCGCCAGCTGCGCTACGGAGATACTGACGCTGGTATGTACCTTGCCGTCTCTGCCCGGCAGAACATTGACTTGCACGTCGTGTCTAGTGCCCAGGCGGCTGAGCAGGTCTACACCCATGATGTTGTAAGGCGTTGCCGTAACGCTGATATTTTCCTGCTTGAACACGCTGATGGGCGCATGTAGCGTTTCGACATGGTCCAGCTTCTGCAGAACACCGGCCAGCAGTAAATACAAGTCGGTGATGGGCGCCTGCCCACCCCACAGTACAGAGAACAATTTCGCGCGCTCGCGTAGCGCAAGGCGCGGCGCGATTTTTACTGCACGTGGCCAGTACTGGTCGTCAAGGACGCGTGTGGACTTTTCATAGTTGCTTTTCAGGTAGTCCCACAGCGCAACCACATCATCGCTGCTAACCCCAGGTTGTACCTGGCCTGCGTCCTGGCCTTCAAATTCACTGAGCGCAGTCTGAATATCTTGCTCTCTGTAGCTGTGGTCCACTCGCTCAAGGTCGAAGTCTTCGAACCACGAGTTGCACAGAATCTTTACGAGTTCGATCTCTCTGAACAGCGTGATTTCGACTGGGTAGTTGACGTCCAGGCATGGCTTGGCGATGTGGCTGAAACGCGTGACCACGCCGGTGGCCTCACCGCCGCCGCCCGGTGGGTTGACATGCCGGATGAAATCCAACACTTGGCCACCAAAGTCACTCTCCAGCTTGCCGTGGTCATCGGAAGCAAGCGCGGAAATAAGGTAGGACTTGCCCGCTTGCGAAAGGCCGAAAAAGCCCACGGTCATCGGGTTGCCGGCACTGCGTTGGAGGTTTTTCGCCTTGTTGCGCGCGCGCCGTAGGCGCAGGCCCAGGCCATCGGCCTCGGCCTCGACACTGGCGGCATTGCCACGCACCTGCTCGATCCATTCCAGCGCCTCGCCGGCGCCTTTGTGAATGGCGCCCCAGGCACCCATCAACTGCTGTTGCTTTGGCGTAAGGTCGCTCATTTTCCTTTGACGTTCCCGCTGTCGAGCCAATAGTCGCTGTCACTCAAGCTCATGGTTGGCATGGTGTTGAGTGAGAGTTCAAGATCCCGGTCGAAGTCGAAGTCGGCATCCTGGATGTTCGATTCCAGCTTCTGGATGACCAGCTTGTCGCTGATCAGTCCCTGGTCGCGTTCTTCCTGTTCGAACTGCTCGACTTCAAGGCGTATGCGCAATACCGGCGCTTCGCCATTCTTGCCAATCGCCCTGGAGAACGCTGCCTTGCCCGAGGGGGTGAAACGCAGGGTGTAAAGCGGTGAGGCCGACCAGCGCTCGGTGGCCAGTTGGCGGTAACCCAGGTGCAGGTCGCCGCGCATCTCCAGCCAAGGCGTACCACGCTCATCGCCTTCGCCGACGATGGGCAGTTCGATCAGGCCTTTATCAGACTTCAGGTCGTGGTAGAGCACGTCGTGATACTTGATGGTGCCGGCAGCGTCGATCTGGCCAAAGTGCTTGATGATCGAGTAAGGCTTCAGCGCGGCGGTGCGGAAATAGAAGTTCGGCACACTGTGGTTGGAGCACAGCAGGCAGATCATCGCGCCCACCGATGCGGTGCTCTTCGGGTCGTCGATCAGGCCGTTGCGATGGAACGGGTACCAGCCGCCGGTGCGGTAGTTCTGCATCGGCAGAATGCGCCCGGGCGGCAGCGGCAGGCGCTGGCGGATGAACGCCTGAATGCCTGGCAGGCGCGATGGCCGCCCCGTCAGCAGCAGCATGTCGCAAGGGTACTTGGCGACCACTTCGCACAGTTCGGCAAGTGCTCTGGTGACGTTGATCTGGCCGCCGATGAACGCGGCGTGCACCTGTTCGAGGTCGAAGGTGATCGGCGTCTGCAGCAGGTCAAGCGTGCCATCGCGGCCCACTTCGCGGCGCACGGCAGCGTTGACGTACGCCAGCACCTTGTCGCTGACAACGGCTTCACCCAGCGCCTGCTGCCAGGTTTGCTCGACCGCGGCGGGTGGCAGGGCCGGGTCGAACTGCTCGTAGGCCTTCAGCAGTGCGAGGCCCAGCGGCACGAACACTTGCAGGTTCAACTGCTGGCGCAGCAGGCGTTCCTGGACGGTGGCTCCGCCGTTCCCGCACAGGCTCGACATCAGCGCATCCGGTGCCGGCACGCCGGCATTGCGCAGCGCGCTGGCGAAGGAGGGCAGGATGAACTCCTGGATCACATCCAGCAGGATGTCATCGCCCGCAATCTTGAAGCCGTCACGGAAGCGCTGGTTCGGCACGATGTGCGCGTTGGCGCCGGCGCCACCGCCGGTGCCCCGATCCAGGCGGTAATCGGTAATCACCAGGTCCGTGGTGCCGCCGCCGATGTCGATGGTCGCCAGGGTGATCTGTTCATGCTCTAGCTTGTCCGGGCGGGCCAGCGTGGCAAAGAACTCCTCCGGGTGACCGGCAAAGTTCTCGTTGACCTCGTTGTACAGGTAGACCAGCTGGCCGCAGCTGGCTTCGTCCCACTCCACACGCACGCTGGGGAACGGGGTGCGGGTCGCGACGTCCTTGCCTTTGAACGGGTTGCTCTCGTCCTGGTGCCAGCCCAGGCTCTTCCAGACCAGGCCAATCGCCTCGTACAGGCGGTTGCTGAGCAGGCTGCGCTCGGCCTGGGGCATGCCTGGTGGAACGGTCAGGGTAATGCTGTTGAGCAGGCGCGGCACCCGCGCATGGCCCTGGCGCGAGCGCTGGGCCGGGCTGTTGATCTGGGTCAGCGCCTGGGTCACCACTTCGGCCAGCATGAAGGTCATCAGGTTGCTGCGCGAATAGCGCGGGTTGAAGACCGGCATGTCGAAGGGCTTGAGGTACAGCGGCTGGCCACGGTCGTTGATCAGGTTGGCGAACGGCGCGGCGACGGCCATTGGCTCCTTGTCGGTCTTGACGTAGGCGGTGTTGAAGCGCCAGCCATGGCCGTAGGCCTTTTCATCCCACAGGTAGCGTTTGGGGCTGGAGAGGCCGGTCGAGCCTTCGGTGCCGCGGTTGCGGCTGGCCAGGCGGCTGGCTTCACCGCCGACACGGGCGATGGTCGGCCACTGGAAGGCATTGTGGCGGCCGCTCTTGATCGACAGGTGGTCTTTGCCGAAGGCGGCGTGGGTGAACTCGACCCGGCTCTCGAAAGCCTGGTTGTAGACTTTTTCCGGCTCGCTCAGGTCGCGCAGTGCCAGTACGTAGTTGTGGCGCATGCCCGAACCCGCCTGGCCATGGTCCTCAATGAGGATGCCGCAGGTGCGCGAGTTGCCGACGTCCAGCACCAGGTCCACCGGGATCGGCTTGACGATGCCATTGGCCTCGTTGGCGATCACCTTGATTTCCGGGATCTCGACCTTTGGCTTTTCGTTGCTCTGTTCGGCCGGGACCGGGCGGCGCAACAGGCTCAGCAGGTTCAGATAGTGGCCAAGGTGGCGGTTGCCCTGCAGGTCACGATCCAGGCGTTCGCGCGTCCACTCGGCACGCGCTTCGGTGTACACCTCCACCAGCCAGTCGCGGATCCATGTGTGCGTCAGGAACCAGCCATATTCGCGGGCACTGCACGCCAGCTTGAACGCCACGCCGGAGCGTACGTCGTCTTCGTTGGGCGCCAGGTACGGTGCGCCGGTAACCACTGGCATGGTGCGGCTGTCGAAGCCGAGGGTGAGGCGGTGGGTGTTGCCGTCGACATCGGGCTCCGCGAGCTTGACCAGGCGCATGCGCGCCCAGTTGTTCGGGCCTTCGTCAAAGCGATAAGGCGGCGTGAAACGCAGGACCGGGATCGGCAACCAGACCCCGTCCAGCAGCTTCAGGCTGTCTTCCATGGGCAGGCGGAAGTGGCTCTCTTCGCTGGTGTCGAACTCTACCTGCACCACTTTGTCTGGCTCGGGCTCGTAGAAGTCCTTGTACTCCTTGGACCACAGCAGGCGTGTCGGCACCATGCCGTTGTTGAGCTGGACGAATTTGCCGGTCTGCTCGCCATCCGGGCCGAGACGCAGGGCGAAATCCATGAATTGAATTCCGGTATCGCTGACCAGCGTGACCGTTTCTTCGAACTGGGTGATTTCGGGCAACATCTTCTGCGTTTCTCGTGTGATTAGCCGGCTTTTTTCATTTGAATGTCGAAGCCTTTGGCACCGTAGTTGGCGTTGCAATCGGCAGCGCCGTTGGCGTTGGCTTTGCAACCCACTTGCGGCAGGTCATAGCTACTGCCATCGGCGCAGGCGGCCTGGCCGGAACTGTTGATCGACAACAGGCCGTCTTGCATGGCTGCGGCAACTGGCGCATGGCACTGCACGTTGTCCGGGCGGGTGACCGTGGCCTGGCCCTTGCCGTTCTGGAAGTCGTACTTCAGGCGCAGGGGTTTGCCAGTGCCGGCTTCTTGAATGCCTGCACCCGCCCAGTTGCCGTTGAGGAAGTCCGCGTTGCCGTCGGCCGCATCTGGCGGAATGCTCAAGTCATCAGGTTGCGGCGGCTGAGCGCTGGTTTGCGCTTGCTCATCGGCCAGCTGTGGTGGCGCAGGGGGCGTGTTCCCTGGCGTTGATGCCTCGGGCCCGCCTGGCGGTGGTGTGTCGGATGCTTGCTCTGGCTCTGGCGCTGGAGGTTGCTCCGGCGCTGGCGGTGTTTCTGGCTTGCCCTGCGCAGGGGTGTCGGCATTGTCCGACGGCGCTTGGCTATCGCCTTGTGGCGCGGCACCGCCTGCATCGGCTGCGCCGCCCGGCAGGCTCGCCGGGTTGCCGGTGCTCACCGCCACGTCCGGGCCAGCTACACCCGTTGCACCGTTCGCAGCGCCAGCAATGCCCGACGATTGTGTAGGCACTTGGGCTTGGTAGTTGTTTGATGCAGAGGTATCGCGGCCAAAGTCCGGGATGCCTGGACCGGAAAGGTTTACCCCAGGGATGCAGCCGCGCAGCCCGAACAACAGCAGGAGCAGCAGCGCCAGCAGCAACAGCAAGGGCAGCAGCCAGCGCCAGTTGCGCCACCACGGCAGGCGCGCGACGGCAGCGGCTGGCGCTACCGCTGCTGCTGCCGGCGCAATCGGCGCGGCTGGGGGAACCGGCGGCGTGGCTACGGCTTCGGCGATGGGTGCGGTGCGCGGATACAGGCAGTGCAGGGGCTGTCGGCTGCGCTCGGCACCGGCATGGATGAAGCCCCAGAAGGTCAGTACAGGGCGGCCATCGACCAGGTAGACGAAGTTTTCGTCAGGGAAGGGCACGACACAGGTCAGCAGCTTGCCGAACACCGCGTTATCACCTTCGGCGGCCTTTCTGGCCGTTGCCGAGGGTTGGCCGTTGGCGTCCAGGCCAAGCAAGGTGTTGCTCAGGGCGTTGATCTTGGTTTGCAACACCTCGAGCTGCGCACGTGCTGGCGCGCGTTCTTCCTCGGTGGCGCTGCTCCAGGGGATTACATCGCCTGGGCGGTCGCTGTACCAATCGATGGTGCGGCCCTGCTCATCGCTCTGCGGGATGGCCAGGTGTTCGATCAGCTCCGGGTGCTCCGGGTACTTGCGCCGAATCGCTTCGCGAATCTGCAAAGCAGCGCGATAGACGGGTTGGCCAGTCTCGCCCAATGCGGTGAAGTGCTCACTTCTACCGCTGCGTAGTAATACTCCGCGCATCCTTGTAGACCTACCTAGTCTATTAGCCGAATCCATTCGGTATCCATTAAACAATACCGAAAAACCGAGCCACACTAATGGCAAAGTGCTTTTTTCGTCAATTCATATGGATGGCTTTTTGACGTCAAAGGACGTTTTATCCGGTTACACTCCGCCTGGTCCGATCAACGGCATCGGCAACTCATCATCGACGAATGGAGCACGAAGAGCATGAGCCTTTGGGATGACCTGAAGAAAAAGGCCTACGATGCCAACCCGGAGCTGGCCGCCAAGGCCGCCCAGGCGTTGGAAAAGGCCAAGGACCTGGCGGTGGAGGCCGGGCAGAAAGCCGCGCCCTTGATCAAGGAAGCCAGTGACAAGGCCGCAGGCTACGCGCAAGAGAAAACGCCGTTGCTCAAGGCCCAGGCCCTGAAGGCGATTGACGATGCCAAGCAGCGTCGTGCCCAGCTGCAAGAGCAGGCCAAACGCGACAAGGCGGCGCGCGCGGAAATGATCCGCACCATGTATGACATCACCCTGACCCCGGAAGACGTCAATTTCGTCGAGGAGCCGTTCAACCATTTTGAGCGGCAGTTGATGTTTTTCGTGCGTAACGGCGAGGTGCTGGAAAGCGAAAAGCGCAACCAGACGCACCTGGACGCCTACCACTCGCACCGCTCCACCGGTGGCCACATGTGGCAGGGCACGGGTCATACCGGTAGCAGCTCATCGACCATGCAGGTCACTGCGCACAATGTTCAGGAGCACGAGTTCTGGGTGCGCCTGGAGAATGGCACCGAGGCGTGTTTCCAGCTGAACAACAATGGTGTGCGCCTGCGCCCTGGGCAGTATGTGAGCATGGCGTTTGTGCGCAACGCCAATCAGGACATGGGGCAGATGGTGGCGCTGTACAACCATAACGCCGGGCAGAACTTCGTGACCCTCTCGCCGAGGCAGATCAACCAGCAGTTCCAGCTTTACTTGAAAGAGCCCGGCATTTTCAACGCCAACGAAGTGAACGGTACGCGCGACAGGCTGCTGCAGGCGCTGGACAAGCGTCTGGGCGAACTGGCCAGGTACATGGCGTTGCACGGTGACAGGCGTGCCGGCCAGTTGATAGAAGGGCACGCGGAATAAACGAAAAAGCCCCGGGAGATCTCCCAGGGCTTTTTTGATATGGCGCACTCGGCGGGATTCGAACCCACGACCCCTGCCTTCGGAGGGCAGTACTCTATCCAGCTGAGCTACGAGTGCAACGCGCACGCATGATACCCATCTGTGTCGTTGACGTCCATCGCCTTGATCTGTGGCCTTTTTCCTCTTTTTGCGCAGGCGGCTTTTGCGGGCCACCGGCCTGCGCAAATTTATCTATCCATATGCGATATCAATATTTCCCACACCCTTCTTATGCCCTCTATCCTCTGGTCACAACTTGTTATAACAAGTCATCGATCAGCGAAGAGATCCCATGGCCGAACTGCTCCCCCTGTCCCCGGTACCGCTCTATACCCAGCTCAAGGAACTGCTGCGCGAGCGCATCCTCGACGGCACTTATCCACCGCATAGCCGCATGCCCTCGGAAAGCGAACTGGGCAAGGCCTTCGATGTCAGCCGCATCACCGTGCGCCAAGCGCTGGGCGACCTGCAGAAGGAAGGGCTGATCTTCAAGATCCACGGCAAAGGCACGTTCGTCGCCAAGCCCAAGGCGTTCCAGAACGTCAGTACCTTGCAGGGCCTGGGCGAGTCGATGACGCAGATGGGCTACGAAGTGATCAACCGCCTGCGCAGCTTCCGCCATGTGCCGGCCAACGCATTGGTTGCCGCCCGGCTGCAGGTCGAGGAGGGTAGCCTGGTCACCGAGATCCGCCGGGTGCGCCTGATCAACCGCGAGCCGGTATCACTGGAGCTTACCTGGCTGCCCAAGGCTGTCGGCGAAAAACTGGAGAAGGCCGACCTGGTCACCCGCGACATCTTCCTGCTGCTGGAAAACGACTGCGCCATCGCTCTTGGCCACGCCGACCTGGCCATCGATGCGGTACTGGCCGACAGCGACCTGACCCAGGCCCTGGATGTTGAAGAAGGCTCGCCGATCATGCGCATCGAGCGCCTGACCCATGCTGCCGACGGCACGCCGCTGGACTTCGAACACCTTTACTACCGCGGCGATGCCTTCCAGTACCGCCTGCGCATTGATCGCCAGAAAGGGGGCAAGGCATGAGCATCCATACCCAGGACTACGACATCATCATCATCGGTGGGGGCACGGCCGGGCCGATGGCGGCGATCAAGGCCAAGGAGCAGGACAAAAGCCTGCGCGTGCTGCTGCTGGACAAGGCCAACGTCAAGCGCAGCGGTGCCATCAGTATGGGCATGGACGGCTTGAACAACGCCATCATCCCCGGCCACGCCACCCCCGAGCAGTACACCAAGGAAATCACCGTGGCCAATGACGGCATCGTCAACCAGGCCACCGTGCATGCCTACGCAACCCACAGCTTTGAAACCATCGAGCAACTCGACCGCTGGGGCGTGAAGTTCGAGAAGGACGAAACCGGCGACTACGCGGTGAAGAAAGTTCACCACATGGGCGCCTACGTGCTGCCCATGCCCGAAGGCCACGACATCAAGAAGGTGTTGTACCGCCAGCTCAAGCGTGCCCGGGTAGAGATCAGCAACCGCATGGTCTGCACCCGTGTGCTGCTTGATGGCGAAGGCGCCGCGGCGGGTGTGCTGGGCTTCGATTGCCGCAGCGGCGAGTTTCGGGTGGTGCGGGCCAAGGCGGTAATCCTTGCCTGCGGCGCAGCCGGGCGCCTGGGCCTGCCGTCGTCAGGCTATTTGATGGGCACCTACGAGAACCCGACCAACGCCGGTGACGGCTACGCCATGGCCTACCATGCGGGCGCCGAGCTGGCCAACCTCGAGTGCTTCCAGATCAACCCGCTGATCAAGGACTACAACGGCCCGGCCTGTGCCTACGTCACCGGCCCGCTGGGTGGATACACCGCCAACAGCAAGGGCGAGCGCTTCATCGAGTGCGACTACTGGAGCGGCCAGATGATGTGGGAGTTCCACCAGGAGCTCGAAGGCGGCAATGGCCCGGTGTTCCTCAAACTGGACCACTTGGCCGAAGAGACCATCCAGAACATCGAAGAGATCCTGCACAGCAACGAGCGCCCCAGCCGTGGCCAGTTTCACGCCGGGCGTGGCACCGACTACCGCCAGCACATGGTCGAGATGCATATCTCCGAGATCGGTTTCTGCTCCGGGCATTCGGCGTCGGGGGTGTGGGTCAATGAAAAGGCCGAGACCAGCGTCAAAGGGCTTTATGCCGCTGGCGACATGGCTGCGGTCCCGCACAACTACATGCTCGGCGCCTTTACCTATGGCTGGTTTGCCGGTGTGAACGCCGCGCATTACGTGGCCGGGCGCGAACTCGCCGAGGTCGATGCCGAGCAAGTCGAGCGCGAGCGCGCGCGGGTGTTTGCCCCGCTGCAGCGTGAGCATGGCCTGCCGCCAGCCCAGGTCGAGTACAAGCTCAGGCGCATGGTCAACGACTACCTGCAGCCGCCGAAGGTGACCAAGAAGATGCAAATCGGCCTGGCGCGCTTTGCCGAGATCGAGCGTGATCTGGAGCAGATGAAGGCCAGCAACCCTCATGAACTGATGCGTGCGATGGAAGTGTCGGTGATTCGCGATTGCGCCGAGATGGCGGCGCGGGCCTCGTTGTTCCGCGAGGAAAGCCGCTGGGGCCTGTACCACCACCGGGTGGACTTCCCTGAGCGCAACGATAGCGAGTGGTTCTGCCATTGCCACCTGAAAAAGGGCGAGCACGGTGAAATGACCAGTTTCAGGAAGGCCGTCGAACCCTACCTGATCGCCCTGGATGCCGATGAACAGACCGCCTATGACCGGTTGCGAGTGAAGGCTGATGCAGCCTGAATGGGGCTGCTTTGCAGCCCAATCGCCGGCAAGCCAGCTCCCACAGGTACTGCATCGGCGGTGAAGTCTGCACCCTCCTGTGGGAGCTGGCTTGCCGGCGATGAGGCCATCAGCCTCTGCAAAAAACAGAACGAGGGCCACAGGCCCCAAGGACTCCGTGAAATGGCCTACCAGCCGCAAGAAATCTTCTTCCGCAGCAGCGCCCCGGTCACCATCGACGAAGACAAATGCATCGCCGAAAAAGGCTGCACCGTGTGTGTCGAGGTCTGCCCCATGGACCTGCTGGCGATCAACCCGGCCACGCAGAAGGCCTACATGGCTTTCGACGAATGCTGGTACTGCATGCCCTGCGAGAAGGACTGCCCCACCGGTGCGGTGAAGGTCGACATCCCGTACCTGCTGCGCTGATTCATCCTGCCATCCGGCGAACCACCGGACGCCCTCCTGCTGTGCCCCTCGTTTCCCACCACCCAAGCCGGGCGGCGGAGACGACCCCAACTCTTATAACGATTCGAGGGGAAACACCCATGCGCCTTGTTGCAACCGTGGCCGGCCTCGCGCTGGCGCTCACTGGCCTGAGCGCCAGTGCCGAAAACATCCGCATCGCCATCGGCACCCAGGACACCACCATCAACTGCGCCACCGGTGGCCTGCTGATCCGTGAGCTGGGCCTGCTGGACAAGTACCTGCCGCACGACGGCAAGTACAAGGACGCTACCTACCAGGTCGAGTGGAAGAACTTCACCAGCGGTGCGCCGCTGACCAACGAAATGGTCGCCGGCAAGCTCGACTTCGGCGCCATGGCCGACTTCCCGGGGTCGTTCAACGGCGTTGCCCATCTGGATGCCGGCAAGCGCAGCCTGTTCATCAGTGTGCTGTCGGGCAGCGTGCATGGCAGTGGCAACGGCATCGTCGTGCCCGCCGCCTCCAGCGTGCAGTCGCTGGCGGAGCTCAAGGGCAAGACCATTTCCGTGCCGTTCGCCTCCACTGCCCACGGCATGCTGTTGCGCGCCGTCGCCGCTCAGGGCTGGGACCCGCAGAAAGATGTGCGAATCATCGCCCAGGCGCCGGAAATCGCCGGCTCCGCCCTGCGCAGCAACCGCATCGAAGCCCACGCCGACTTCGTGCCGTTCGCCGAGTTGTTCCCTAACCGCGGCTTCGCCCGCAAGATCTACGATGGCGCCCAGGCCAACGCACCGACCTTCCATGGTGCCCTGGTCGATGCCGACTACGCGAAGAAGTACCCGGAAGTGGTCACCGCCTACTTGCGCGCCAGCCTTGAAGCCGACCGCCTGATCGCTGCGCAGCCTGAGAAGTACAGCGAGTTGATCGAGAAGGTCACGGGTATCGAAGCCGAGGTCAATTACCTGTTCCACGGCCCGCTCGGCCTGCAGACCCGCGACCTGACGTGGAAGCCTGAATACCGCCAGGCAGTGGCTACATCCATCGATACGCTCAAGCTGCTGAAAAAGACCGACCGTGGCCTGGACACCGACAGGTTCATCGACGACCAGTACATCCGTGCCGCCTTCAAAGAGGCTGGCCTGGACTACGACAAGGCGCTGAAAGACTACGACGCGCAGCCACTCAAGGCCAATGACGCGCTGACCGGCAAACCGATCACCGACTTCAGCCGCCTGGCGCAGATCTGGGTGCGCGGTGAAGACAAGGTCCGCCACTACGCTTCGCCGGAGGCCGCCCTTGGTGCCTTGGCCCAGCTGGAGCAGGAGGGCAAGGACATCCGCGCCATCTACGCCCAGGCCGCCGACAGCGGCATCAAGTTGCTGGCAAACCAGGCCTGGTTCGTGCGCAACGGTAAAGGCGAACTGGCGGCGTTCCTGCTCAAGGACCAGGCCGAGCAGTATGCCAAGGCCCATGGTGGCGAGGCGCTGGACTTCGTCAGCGCCAACCAGAAGCTGGTCGCCCAGCGCTGACCGGGAGGCACCGACATGACCCGCAACCTCAAGCGCTGGCCGCTGCGCCTGGCGTCGCTGCTGGCCTGCCTGCTGTTCTGGCAGGTGGCGGCAAACGTGAAACTGGACCTTGGTTTGCTGACGTTCACCTATGTCCCCACACCCAGGGCGGTGCTGGACGCTGCCTGGCAGTTGCTGACCTCCAGCACCCTGCTGGCGCACCTGGGCAGCAGCCTGTCGCGGGTATTTGCCGGTTATGCCACTGCGGCACTGGTTGGCGTGGCCCTGGGGTTGCTGATCGGCCGCTTGAAATGGGCTGAAGATACCCTGCTGCCGCCGCTGGAGGTGCTGCGGCCGATTCCGGCGGTGGCGTGGATCCCGCTGGCAATCCTGATGTTCCCGTCGTCGGAACTGTCGATGGTGTTCATCACCTTCACCGGTGCGTTGTTCCCCATCCTGCTCAACACCGTGCATGGCGTCGAGGCCGTCGACCCGCGCCTGGTGGCATCGGCGCGCAGCCTCGGTGCCGGGCGCTGGGCGATCCTGCGCGAAGTGGTGTTGCCTGGGGCGTTGCCGAGCATCGTCACGGGCCTTGCCATCGGCATGGGTACGTCATGGTTCTGCCTGGTCACTGCCGAGATGATTTCCGGGCAGTTCGGCATCGGCTACTACACCTGGGAGTCCTACACCTTGCAAAACTACCCGGACATCATTGTCGGCATGCTGCTGATCGGCGTGCTGGGCATGGGCAGCAGCGCCCTGGTCAAGCGCCTGGGGGCGTTGGCCACGCCGTGGTACCGCACGCGGAGGGCCAGTTGATGAACAGTTATCAACAGGCGCAGGGGCGTATCGATGGTCGTGGCCTGTCGATTCGCCTGGGGCAGGGCAGCGAAGCGTTCGAGGCGGTGCAGCGGCTGGACTTTGCCGTGGAGCCGGGCGAATTCGTTTGCATCCTCGGCCCCTCCGGTTGTGGCAAGTCGACGTTGCTCGGCGCCCTGGCCGGCCACCTGGTGCCCAGCAGCGGCCAGCTGAACGTGGACAGCCAGCCCGTTGCCGGGCCGTCACCGCAGCGTGGCATGGTGTTCCAGCACCACACCTTGCTGCCCTGGCGTAGCGTGCTCGACAACGTGGCCTTCGGCCTGAAGATGCAGGGCCTGGGCCGCGCCGAACGTCACCGGCAGGCTCGCGAAATGCTGCAACTGGTGGGGCTGGCCGACTTTGCCGGGCGCTGGCCCAACCAGCTGTCCGGCGGTATGCAGCAGCGGGCCGAAATTGCCAGGGTGCTGATCAACCGCCCACGGCTCTTGCTGATGGACGAACCTTTCGGCGCACTGGACGCGCAAACCCGTGCTCGGATGCAGGAGCTGTTGCTGGATATCTGGGCCAGCATCCGAACCACCGTAGTCTTCGTCACCCACGATATCGACGAAGCGCTGTTCCTCGCCGATCGCATCCTGGTGATGAGCCCGCGCCCCGGTCGCTTCATCGAAGACCTGCGCCTGGACTTTGCGCGCCCGCGCCGCGCCAGCCTGCTGACCAGCCCTGAATTCACTCACCTCAAGCGTCACTGCCTGGCGTTGCTGCGCCACGAGGAAGGCCGCGAACTGCCGCGCCTGACCCCGCTGGGCCTGCCGGACACTGACCACCCACCGCTACGGATCGCGCTATGACTGACCGAACGACCGCCAACCCCGAAATTGTTGCCCTGTTGCCCCGTCTTGATGCCACAGACGCTGGCGTGCGCCGAATCGCCCTGATCGAGCTGGCCGACCTGGAAGACCCGGATGGCTTGCCTTGGCTCACCGATGCCCTGCTGGTGGACGCCGCCGACGAGGTGCGTGCCGAGGCCGCGCGCCTGCTTGAGGCCTGGGAAGAACCCGAAGTTGTGCAAGCCCTGTGCGCTGCGCTGGCCGATGCCGCCGAGCCTGTACGCCTGGCAGCCGCACAGAGCCTCAGCGAACTCAAGAGCCTTGAGGCCGGCCAGCTGATCCTGCCATGGGTCAAACACGCCGATGCCTTCGTCCGCGCCAGTGCCCTGCGAGCCTTGCGCGAGCTGCGCCTGGAGGATGCCGCCGACCCTGCGCTGCTGGCGCTGGCCGATGACGACGCCGCCGTGCGGCGTGAGGCAGTGGGCATTCTTGGCTGGCTCAAGCACCAGCCGGCGTTGCTGGCGCTGGCAGCGCTCGCCGAGGCCGAGCCGGACACCGAGGTGCGCCGCGCGGCCATCGGCGCGCTGGGCCTTGCCCGCGACAACTCGGTGTTGCCTGCGTTGGTGGCGGCATTGACTGACCAGGCCTGGCAAGTGCGCGAGGAAGCCGCCACCACGTTAGGCAAAGTCGGTCAGGGCCAAGCAGGCCCGGCGTTGGTGGATGCCCTTGCCGATGACTTCTGGCAGGTACGCCTGCGGGCAGCGCGCTCCCTGGGTCGGCTGCGCTACGCCGCTGCACTGGACGCGCTTGGCGGCTTGCTTGGCCATGGCATCGCCAACCTGCGCAAGGAGGCGGCGCTGGCGCTGGGCGAGCTGGGCCAGGCGCGTGCCTTGCCGGTGCTGCAGGCCGCCGAGGCCGACAGCGACCCCGAGGTGCGCAAGGCGGTGCGGATTGCCCTGGCGCAACTGCGCGGGGCTGCCCGATGAACGCCCCGCAAGCCATTCGCAACCTGCGCGGGCCAGGGCAGTTGGTACTGCAATGGGAAGACTGCGAGCACAGCCTCAGCCATACCCGGTTGCGTGGTGCCTGCCCTTGCTCACAATGCCGTGCGGCGCGGCTGTCGGGTGCGATCAGCCTGGTGCGCGACGATGTGCGCGTGGTGCAAATCGAGTCACAAGGGTATGGGGTGCAGCTGGTGTTCAGCGATGGGCATGAGCGCGGGATCTACCCCTGGGCTTACTTGCGTGACCTGGTCAGCACTGAAATTGTCGCCGGTCATTCACAATGCAATCAGCTCCGGCCTTAGCCCTTCGACCCGTCGCACCGGCGGTGGCAGGTAGCCGCCATCCCCCGTGATCTGGTGCAGCACCTTCTCGCGCAGCCCATGCAGTGCAACACCGGTGCGCAATCGTGGATGCGGCAGGTCTATCTCGACCACCGATTTGATCCTGCCCGGACGTGGCTCCAGCACCACAACCCGATCAGCCAGGTACGTCGCCTCCTCGGCATCGTGGGTCACCAGCAAGGTTGTGATACCTGCCCGTTCGCGAATGGCCAGCAGCTCGTCCTGCAGTTGCTGGCGGGTCAGGGCATCCAGGGCGCCGAACGGCTCGTCTAGCAGCAGGATACGCGGGCTGGCTACAAGGCCACGGGCAATGGCCACGCGCTGCGCCATGCCGCCCGACAGCTGGTGCGGATAAGCCGACTCGAAGCCGACCAGCCCCACCAGTTGCACGAATTCATGCACACGCCGGGCACGTTCACCCTGGGTCAGCGACTCGTTGACCAGCCCCAGGGCAATGTTCTGTTCCACGTTCAACCACGGAAACAGCCGGTGCTCCTGGAACACGATGCCGCGTTCGCCATCAATGCCGCTGACGGCGCGGCCATCGACGCGGATGCTGCCGCTGTATTCGGTATCCAGCCCCACCAACAGGCGTAGCAGGGTGGACTTGCCGCAACCGGAAGCCCCGACGATGGCAATGAACTCGCCCTCGTTGATCGACAGGTTGAAGTTGCGGATAGCCTCCAGCGGCTGGCCGTCCACGCTGAACACCTTGCCGACCCCCTCGAAGCTGACCAGCGGCGGGGTGGTGTCGGGCTGGTTGGCCGCCTGCAGGTGCGAGGTGTTGAATGCGTTCATGCGGTTCTCCAGCGCGTGGCGCGCGATTCGAGGCGTTGTCCAAGGGTGCCGAGCAGGGCGCCGACCAGGCCGATCAGGACCATGGCGGCCATCACCTGGTCCATGCGGAACAGTTGCTGGGCGCCGATCATCAGGCTGGCGATGCCGCCGTCCGACGGCATGAAGTATTCGGCGCCGATGGTGCCCAGCCAGGCGTAGATCAGCGACAGGCGCAGGCCGGCGAAAATCGCCGGGGCCGCGCCGGGCAGTACCAGCAGGCGCAGGCGTTGCCACAGGTTCAGGCGCAGGGTGCGGGCCGCTTCGCCCAGTTGCGGCGAGAGGCTGGCGATACCGCGCTGGGTAGCGATCAGCAGCGGGAAGAATGCGGCCAGGCCAACGAACACAAGCTTGGCCCCTTCACCCAGGCCGAACCACGCAGTGAGCAAAGGCACCCAGGCGAACAGCGCCACTTGGCGCAAGGCCGACAGGCTTGGCCCGAAGACGCGTTCGGCCGCACTGGAAAGCCCCAGCAGCAATCCGGCCAGCAAGCCTGCGGCGCCGCCCAGCAGCAGGCCGCTCAGGGTACGTTCCAGGCTCAGCAACAAGGCCTGCGGCAACGACCCATCGGCCAGGCCGACCAACAGCGTGCGCAGTACCTCAAGTGGCGAGGTGAGGATGTTCGGGTCAACCCAGCCAAAGCTGTTACTGGCCTGCCACAGCGCCAATAGCCCCAGGGGCAGCAACAGGCTTTGCCAGCCGCGGGGCACAGGCCCGCGCTG
This sequence comes from Pseudomonas putida NBRC 14164, assembly GCF_000412675.1. Lineage (NCBI taxonomy): Bacteria > Pseudomonadati > Pseudomonadota > Gammaproteobacteria > Pseudomonadales > Pseudomonadaceae > Pseudomonas > Pseudomonas putida. Next base: position 264,774 of record NC_021505.1, read on the forward strand.
CTGCTCGCCAGTGGCTGGTTGCGGCCAGTACAGCAGGCGTTTTTCCAGGGCTGAGAAGCTGCGCTCCAGCACGGCGCCGACCAGGCCGATCACCAGAATGCACAGCATCACCAGGTCGAGCATGAACAGTTGGCGGCCCCACACCATCAGGTAACCGATCCCCTCGCTGGAGGCCAGCAACTCGACCGCCAGCAGCGAGGTCCAACCGGTGGCCAGCGCCAGGCGCACGCCGGTGAGGAAGGCCGGCAGGGCGGCCGGCAGTAACAGGCGCAGGAACAGCAGGTGCCGGGGCAGGCGCAGCGCCGCAGCGGCCTCACGCAGTTTTGGCTGGGCATCGCGCACACCCACCAACGTGTGCAAGGTAACCGGCACCACCACGGCTTTTACCAGCACCACCAGCTTGAGCAACTCGCCGATGCCGAAGAACAACATGAACAACGGAATCCAGGCCAGGGTAGGGATCTGGGCCAGCGCTACGAAGGTCGGCAGTACCAGCGTCTGCGCCCGGCGCGAAGCACCGAGCCAAACCCCCAGCAGCAAGCCGCTGGCAATGCCCGCCGCCAGCCCCCAGAACAACCGTTGCAGGCTTATCCACAGGTGCCCCCACAGCTCCCCGGAACCAAACTCCAGCGCGCTCTGCCACACCAGCGCCGGTGCCGGCAGGATCTGCTCGCTCATCCAGTGCTGCCGACTCGCAACAATCCACAGCAGCGCAATCAGCACAGGCAGCAACCAGGGTAGCACCCGCTCCCCAGAGAAGATGCGACCCCTGTAGGAGCGGCCTTGCGCCGCGAATGGGTCGCGTAGCGGCCCCCCCCGATTCCTGCTCAGAACTCCATTCATCGGCCATCTCTCGAAGCGTTGTTAGGTTATTCACTTATGGAATTAAAAAAACAATTAAGTGAATTTCAAGAGATAAGAGCATGCGTTCCCTGCATACGGAAGCCCCTCGCCGTTGCGTTTTCCTCATATTTTCCATGCGTTTTCCGCAAGCTCCCCGCAGGCCCGCATGCCGCTTGGTTTATGTCTTTCAGTTACTAAAAAATGAAGTTTTGATCTTTGTAGGTTCTAACCAGACCTGCCTAGCTTCTGGCCAAAGCGCCGGCCTTCGCCGGTGGCAGCCTGCCAAGGAGCCTTGCCATGAAAACCCCATTGCGCCACCTGATCACCGCCCTTGGGCTGGCCTTCAGCCTCGGTGCCCACGCGGCTGAACCCGCCAAGCCAGACAGCATTCGCATCGCCGTGCCGGACCTTAGCGCCGGCAGCAAGCCCAGCGCCGGTGGCGTGGTCGATGTGCTGCGTGACCAGCAGCTGCTGGAGAAGGAATTTGCCAAGGACGGCATCCGCATCGACTGGCATTTTTTCAAAGGCGCCGGGCCCGTGGTGAACGAGGCACTGGCCAACGGCCAAGCCGACTTCGCCTACCTGGGCGACCTGGCCGCGATCGTCGGCAAGGCCAATGGCCTGGACACCCGCGTGCTGTCGGCAGGCGTGCGTGGGGTCAAAAGCTACCTGGGCGTGGTGCCCGGCTCTGGCATCAAGACCCTGCATGACCTCAAGGGCAAGCGCGTGGCGGTGTTCCGCGGCACGGCCAACCAGCTGTCGTTCGCCAGCGCTCTGGCAAGCCAAGGGCTGACCGAGCGCGAGCTGAAGGTCATCAACCTGGACTTCAACGCCGCCAATGCCGCACTGGCCGCCAAGCAGATTGACGCCACCTGGGGGCTGTCCAACCTGCTGTCGCTACGTGAGCGCGGGCTGGTCGAACTGCCGGTCAACTCGCGGGATCTCGAAGGCGCCGGCAGCACCCAGGCGGTGCTACTGGGCACCGGCGATTTCATTCGCAAGTACCCCGAGCTGGTCCAGCGCCTGGTCAACGCTCAGGAGCAGGCCAGTACCTGGCTGCGGGATGAACACAACCGCGCGGCCTACATCGACCTGGTGGCCAGCAACGCCAACTGGCCGCGCAGCATCCTCAGCGATGACCTGGCCAAGGAAGACCTCGCCCACTACTTCGACCCACGCCTGGACGCTGGCTTCGTCGGCCAGCTGCAGCAGGGCGTAGACCTGGCGGCCAAGGAACGCCTGATCCGCCGCGGCTTCCAGGTAGCCGACTGGATCGAACCGCGCTTCCTCGATGCTGCGCTGAAACAGGAACAGGCCGTGCAGGCCGCCCGATAAACCTTCAAAAACCCGACAATGACCGCAAGGACCACGACCATGAGCAATGCCGCCCTGGCCACCGCGCCACAGCCTCTCGAACTCGACATTCACCCGGTTGCCGGCCGTATCGGCGCCGAAATCCGCGGTGTGCAACTGTCCGCCGACCTCGATGCAGCCACCATCGAGGCTATCCAGGCTGCACTGGTACAGCACAAGGTGATCTTCTTCCGCGACCAGACCCACCTGGATGACCAGAGCCAGGAAGGCTTTGCCAAACTGCTCGGCGAGCCGGTCGCCCACCCCACCGTACCGGTGGTGGATGGCACCAGCTACCTGCTGCAACTTGATGGCGCCGAAGGCCAGCGGGCCAACTCCTGGCACACCGACGTGACCTTCGTCGACGCCTACCCCAAGGCTTCGATACTGCGCAGCGTGGTAGCGCCGGCTTCGGGTGGCGACACCGTCTGGGCCAACACCGCCGCGGCTTATCAGGAACTGCCCGAGCCGCTGCGCGAGCTGGCCGACAAGCTGTGGGCGGTGCACAGCAACGAATACGACTACGCCAGCATCAAGCCGGATGTCGACCCGGCCAAGCTGGAGCGTTATCGCAAGGTGTTCACATCGACCGTTTACGAGACCGAGCACCCGGTAGTGCGTGTGCACCCGATCAGTGGTGAGCGGGCGCTGCAACTGGGGCATTTCGTGAAGCGCATCAAGGGGTATTCGCTGGCGGATTCGCAGCACCTGTTCGCTGTGCTGCAAGGGCATGTGACGCGCCTGGAAAACACCGTGCGCTGGCGCTGGCAGGCGGGAGACGTGGCGATCTGGGATAACCGCGCGACGCAGCATTATGCGGTGGATGATTACGGCACCCAGCCGCGTGTGGTGCGGCGTGTGACATTGGCGGGGGAGGTGCCGGTGGGTGTGAATGGGCAACTGAGCCGGACTACGCGTAAAGGCTGATATTGCCGGGGCCGCTTTGCGGCCCTTTCGCCGGCAAGCCAGCTCCCACAGGTACCTCACAGGTAACTCACAGGGCAGAAGGCAGCGGTGATCTTGTGGGAGCTGGCTTGCCGGCGATTCGGGGGCGAAGCCCCCGCCCGTCACAACCCGGTATCACAGGCAATCAACTGCCTGACCAGCCCCTGCGCCAACGGCGACAAACCATACCCCACCCGGCTCACCACTCCATAGCGGGTATGGCACGCCTCTTCCTGCTCGGGCGTCAGGTCTGCCAGCTTCAACTGCACCAACCCGCCCTCGCGTTGATACGGCCGCAAGTTGGCATTGCAGGCAATGCCGATGGTGTCCGAGTGCATCACCACATTCAGTAGCGCATACCCGTGCTCGCACTCTACCGCCGGCAGGAAGTCTTGCCGCCCGCTGAGGTCGCTGAGGATCTTGCGGATGTTCGGCGGGCGGAAGGTGGTGGCCATCGGGTAGTCGAACAGGTCGCGCGCCTGCACGGCCTCCTGCTCGGTCAGCGGGTGCCCGGCGCGGCAGCAGAAGTGCCAGCGCTGTGGTGTCAGCTTGTGCACCTGGTAGTCCGGGTCGGACTCGAACTGGCGGGTGTCGGCAACAAAGAACTCGATCTCCTCGGCCACCAGCTTGCGGTTCAGCGCCTGCCAGTTGTCCACCTGAAAGCAGGTGCGCGCCGCCGGGTACTCGGCCACGAAGCGGGCCACCGCGCGCGGCACAAGGCCGCCGGCTGGCGCAGGGCCGGAGCCGAAGCGTACCACCCCGGTGGTGGCGCCATTGAACTGGTGGATTTCGTTGACCAGATTGTGCGCCCCGTGCACCAGCCGCCGCGAATGCTCCAGCACCAGCAAGCCCTGGCGGGTCGGCGCCAGCTCTTTGCTCGCGCGGTCCACCAGCCGGCAGCCGATGTTGTGCTCCAGGGTCTGGATGCTGCGGCTGAAGGCCGATTGCGACAGGTTCACGGCCGCCGCAGCGGCCACGAAACTGCGGTGCTCGACAAGGGCGATGTAGTGACGCAACTGACGCAGATCGATATGCATTTTTTACATTAAAACCTTCGGTCAAATGCAATTGCTGACAAGGGTGAGTCCCCTTATAAAGGGTGTTACTTATTCCACTAAATATGAATTGCAAATATTTATATTACTTAAAAGAATATAAGCCCGACTGATCGCGATTCGGTTCCGCCAACGGAAATGCTCGCCAGGGCCCACGCCTCAAGGAGCATTTGCATGTCCGGACTTTCCAGTTGGCCTGCGCGCGCGTCGCGTTTCACCTTGCAACCCTTGGCCGCCGGCGTGTTGCTGGCGGTGTCATCTGGCAGCTTCGCCGAAGAGCCGGTCAGCGCCACCCCGGCGGTAGAGCAGGAAGCCAAGCTCGGCACCGTCACCGTCAATGCCCGCCGCCGCGAAGAAACCGCGCAAAGCGTGCCCACGCCCATCAGCGTGCTCGACAGCGAAACCCTGGAAACCCAGCGCATCTACCGCGTGCAGGATTTGCAACAGCTGGTGCCCAGCACCAACGTCGCCTACGTGCATGCACGCCAGTCGAGCATCTCGATCCGTGGCCTGGGCAACAACCCGGCCAGCGATGGCCTGGAAGGCAGCGTCGGCATCTACCTGGACAACGTCTACCTCGGCCGCCCGGGCATGGCGGTTTTCGACCTGCTGGATGTGGAGCAGCTGGAAGTGTTGCGCGGCCCGCAGGGCACGCTGTTCGGCAAGAACACCACGGCCGGCGTGCTCAACATCAACACGCGCAAGCCCACCTTCCACCGCGAAGGCAGCATCCAGCAGTCGATTGGCGAAGACGGCTATCTGCAAACCCAGGGCAGCTTTTCGGGGCCGATCAGCGAGACCTTGGCCGGACGCATTAGTGCTTACCGCACCGAAGACGACGGCTATGTGAAGAACATCCACAACGGTGACGACCTCAACGGCGGCAAGCGCCAGGGTTTTCGCACCCAGCTGCTGTTCAAGCCCAGCGACACCTTCAACCTGCGCTGGATTGGCGAATACAACGAAGAAGACTCCAATAACGGCATCCTCAGCCTGTACAGCACCGGCCCCACCATCAATGGCGTCAACCGCTACGAAAGCCTGGCCGCTCAGGCGGGCGCGACGCTGGTGTCGGGCAAGGACCGCAAGGTCAATTTCGACGCCGACCAGCAGGTGACGGTGTTCCAGGGCGGCACCTCGGTGGAAGCCAACTGGAATTTGCCCAACGACTTCACCCTGACCTCGATCACTGCCTACCGCTGGTGGGACTTTACCCCGCGCAACGACGATGGCCTGGACGTGCCGGTGTTCTACAGCGCCGGGGTATCGGTACGCGACAAGCAGTACTCGCAGGAAATCCGCCTGGCTTCGCCTACCGGTGGCGCCTTCGACTACGTGCTGGGTGCCTATTACTTCAAGCAGGACCTGGACAACAAATCCTTCACTTACTACGGGCCGCAGGCGGATGTCTGGAACCTCACCCCGGCCGGTGCGCTGAACAACGTCAACACCATCGGCGACGGGCACATCGATACCGACAGCTATGCGCTGTTCGCCCAGGGCACCTGGCATGTCACCGACCGCCTGGACTTCACCGCTGGCATCCGCGGTACCTATGAAGAGAAGAGCGCGTGGGTGACCCGCGATGCGCCTGAAGGTGGTGCTGCAGTAACCGGGGCCGCTGCCACCGCGCGCCAGGCCCGGATAGGAGCCTACGATTCGGGCGACCTCAACCAGTACAGCTTCAGCCCTTCCGGCCTGTTGGGGCTGAGCTACCGCTTCAACGAACAACTGCTGGGCTACGCCACCCTGACCCACGGCGAAAAGTCGGGTGGCGTCAACCTTACCGTCGGCGCTGCACCACGGCTGGGCACCGATTCGCTGCTGGTGGGAACCGAGCGGGTCAACAACGCCGAACTGGGCCTGAAAAGCACGCTGTTCGACGGCCGCCTGCAACTCAACAGCAACCTGTTCTGGGCCGAAGTACACGGCTACCAGGCCAACGTCTACGACCAGATCAACCGCGTGCAGTACCTGGCCAACGCCGGCAGCGTGCGCTCGCGTGGCCTGGAGTTCGAAGCCACGGCGCTGCCGATCCGTGGCCTCACGGTCAACTTCAACGGCTCTTGGAACGACGTGCGTTACACCGAGTACAAGGATGCCCCATGCCCGCCTGAGGTGAGCCTGGCCAATGCCACCGCCACCTGCGACCTGTCCGGCCACCAGGTGGTCGGCGCCTCCAAGTACATTGCCAACCTCAACACCCAGTACAAGTGGCAGGCCACCCAGCACGTCGAGCCCTACGTCACTGCCAGCTACGCCTTCCGCTCGAAGGCCGTGGGCACCATCGACGATTCCGATTTCGGCCAGATCCCCAGCTATGCGCTGGTCAACCTTTCCGCCGGTGTGCGCCTGGACCAGGGCGATGGCGTGGTCGACCTGTCGCTGTGGGTGAAAAACGCCGGCGACAAAACCTACTTCACCAGCCTGTGGAACTCCGCCAACGGTGGCTATGCCGGCGTGCTCGGCACCCCGCGCACCTTCGGCGCCACCGCCCGTTACGACTTCTGAGCACAAGGAGCTTTGCCATGAATGCCAAGACCGAAACCCCTGCACTGCCTGAAGGCGCCTGCCTTACTGCGAAAGTCCCGGAGCGCGACCAAGCGCTGCTCGGGGACGTAGTGGTCAACCCGTACCGCCTTGCGCCGCTGACCGCGATCATCCGCGACGGTGGGCGCAGCCTGAGTGATGCGCATGTGCGTGTGCAGGGGCGTGGCGAGCGCGGTGTGGACATTGTCTATGACGTGTCTGACCGTTCGTTGTGGACCTACGGCGGCATCCCGGTATTCGGGCTGTACCCGGACTACGTCAACCAGGTCGAGGTGACCTACAAGCTCGACGGCGAGCGCATTCGCGAGCAGTACCAGATCTACGCCCCGGCCGTGCGCCTGCCGGTGGTGGCCAGGCAGACCGCCGCGTTGCCAGAAGTGCAGCCGGTCAAGGTGGCGCCAGGCTTTGAAAAGCGCCTGTACCTGTTCAACCACCTGCAAGGTGACATCCCGGGGGGGCGCGCCTTCAAGTGGAATGCCCTGGGTGGCGCAGCGGAATGGGACCAGGTGGGCAACAACTGGATTGCCGACAGCAATGGCGATGTGCGCTGGTACCTGGACATCGAGCAGATCCACGACTCCAACCGCCGCGACGGCCTGGGCGGCACCATGGGCTTCCAGCAGACCCGCGACGGCAAGCTGATCTGGGGCCAGGGCCAGACCTACTCCAAGTACGACCTGCTGGGCCGGCGCATCTGGCAGCGCAGCCTGCCCGACAAATTCGCCGACTTTTCCCACGAAATCCGCGAAACCGCCAACGGCACCTACCTGCTGCGGGTGGGCACCAGCGACTACCGCCGCCCCGACGGCAAGCGTGTGCGTTCGATTCGCGACCACATCATCGAGGTCAGCGAAGCCGGGGATGTACTGGACTTCTGGGACCTCAACCAGATCCTCGACCCGTACCGCGGCGATTTGCTGGAAACCCTCGGCAAGGCAGCGATCCAGTTGCCCGAAGGGGTGCAGAAGCAGGACGACCGCCTGGCTAACGAGCTGGCCGAGGGTAACCTGCCCTTTGGTGACACCCCAGGGGTGGGTACCGGGCGCAACTGGGCACACGTCAATGCCATCGATTACGACGCAGATGACGACAGCATCATCGTTTCAGCACGGCATCAGGGCGTGGTGAAGATTGGTCGTGACAAGCAGGTGAAGTGGATTCTTGCCTCGCCCCAAGGCTGGCCTGAGCGCCTGCGCGACAAAGTGCTGACGCCGGTTGCGAGCGAAAACTTCGACTGGTCGTGGACCCAGCACACCGCCTGGCTGACTGGCAAAGGCACGCTGACCGTGTTCGACAACGGCTGGGGGCGCGACTTTGCGCCGACCAAGCTTGCCGGCAACTACAGCCGGGCGGTGGAGTACCGCATCGACGAAGCCAAGGGCACGGTCGAGCAGGTATGGGAGTATGGCAAGGAGCGCGGCGACGAGTGGTACAGCCCGGTGACCTCGGTGGTGGCCTACCGGCCAGAGACCGACACCCAGTTCATTTACTCGGCTTCGGTGAACTTCCTCACCCCCGAGAAACTGACCACCACCGTGCTCAACGAGGTGCGACGCGGGACCCAGGAGGTGCTGGTGGAGCTGAAGGTGCACAGTCGGCAGCCGGGCAGTGTCGGCTACCGGGCACTGGTGATCGACCTGGCCAAGGCATTCTGATCCATCCCCTTTGGGAGGGCCGTCGGTCCTCCCTTCACATTTCTTTCAGTTCATTCGTCTAACCTGTACTGGCCCTTTCGCGGGCGCGCCCGCTCCCACAGGTACCCCATCGGTCTCGAATTCGGTGCAGTACCTGTGGCAGCGGGCGTGCCCGCGAAGAGGCCGGTTGCCACTACCCAAAAGATGAATTTTCCGCCCGGCTGTTCAACCATTCGTTCTTTTTTTCGAACAGCCTATTGTCCAACACCCCAGCAGCCGCTTAGCATTCGTTTGAGATTTCAAACGCTCGATGCCCTGCCTTGGGCGCTTTTCAACAATCAACAATTCGGGAAGCCGACATGCAGCTCAAAGACGCTCAGTTGTTCCGCCAGCAAGCCTATATCAATGGTGAGTGGCTGGATGCGGACAACGGCCAGACCATCAAGGTGACCAACCCGGCCACCGGTGAAGTCATCGGTACCGTGCCGAAGATGGGCACCGCGGAAACTCGCCGCGCCATCGAAGCCGCCGACAAGGCCCTGCCGGCCTGGCGTGCACTGACCGCCAAAGAGCGTTCGGCCAAGCTGCGTCGCTGGTTCGAACTGATGATCGAGAACCAGGACGACCTGGCTCGCCTGATGACCACCGAACAAGGCAAGCCACTGGCCGAAGCCAAGGGCGAAATCGCCTACGCCGCCTCGTTCATCGAGTGGTTCGCCGAAGAAGCCAAGCGTGTCTACGGTGACACCATCCCGGGCCACCAGCCAGACAAGCGCCTGATCGTCATCAAGCAGCCAATCGGCGTTACCGCGGCCATTACCCCGTGGAACTTCCCGGCTGCCATGATCACCCGTAAAGCCGGCCCGGCCCTGGCCGCTGGCTGCACCATGGTGCTCAAGCCTGCATCGCAAACCCCTTACTCCGCCCTGGCCCTGGTCGAGCTGGCACACCGTGCCGGTATCCCGGCTGGCGTGCTGAGCGTCGTTACCGGCAGCGCTGGCGAAGTTGGCGGCGAACTGACCGGCAACTCCCTGGTACGCAAGCTGTCCTTCACCGGTTCGACTGAAATCGGTCGCCAGCTGATGCAGGAATGCGCCAAGGACATCAAGAAGGTTTCCCTGGAGCTGGGTGGCAACGCCCCGTTCATCGTGTTCGACGACGCCGACCTGGACAAGGCGGTCGAGGGCGCGATCATCTCCAAGTACCGTAACAATGGCCAGACCTGCGTCTGTGCCAACCGTATCTACGTGCAGGACGGTGTCTACGACGCGTTCGCCCAGAAGCTGGCCGCTGCAGTTGCCAAGCTGAAGATCGGTAACGGCCTGGAAGACGGCACCACCACTGGCCCGCTGATCGACGGTAAAGCTGTCGCCAAGGTTCAGGAACACATCGAAGACGCCGTCTCCAAAGGCGCCAAGGTGCTGTCCGGTGGCAAGCTGATCGAAGGCAACTTCTTCGAGCCGACCATCCTGGTTGACGTACCGAAGACTGCTGCTGTCGCCAAGGAAGAAACCTTCGGCCCACTGGCGCCGCTGTTCCGCTTCAAAGACGAAGCCGAAGTCATCGCCATGTCCAACGACACCGAGTTCGGCCTGGCTTCGTACTTCTACGCCCGCGACATGAGCCGTGTGTTCCGTGTTGCCGAAGCCCTGGAATACGGCATGGTGGGTATCAACACCGGCCTGATTTCCAACGAAGTGGCACCGTTCGGTGGCATCAAGGCTTCGGGCCTGGGCCGCGAAGGTTCCAAATACGGTATCGAGGACTACCTCGAAATCAAATACCTGTGCATCAGCGTCTGATAGCACGGTAAAGGCTTTACCTCTGCCAGCGGGGCGCGAGAGCGACGTCTCGCTGGCCTTTTTTACATCGCAGTACCTGGTGGCCAGGGCGTTTACGGCAGTCGATCAACGAATACTGTGCGCGAGCACTCCCAGCCACCCCCGAATAAAAGCGCCATTCCTGTCGGCGCAATGAGGGCATTATGAGCAAGACCAACGAATCCTTGATGCAACGTCGTGTAGCTGCCGTCCCACGTGGCGTTGGCCAGATCCACCCGATCTTCGTCGACACCGCGAAGAACTCGACCGTGATCGACGTTGAAGGCCGCGAACTGATCGACTTCGCCGGCGGCATCGCAGTACTGAACACCGGCCACCTGCACCCGAAAGTGGTTGCAGCCGTGCAAGAGCAGCTGACCAAAGTCAGCCACACCTGCTTCCAGGTGCTGGCCTACGAACCCTACGTAGAGCTGTGCGAAAAGATCAACAAGCTGGTACCAGGTGACTTCGACAAGAAGACCCTGCTGGTCACCACCGGCTCCGAAGCCGTTGAAAACGCCGTCAAGATCGCCCGTGCCGCCACTGGCCGTGCTGGCGTCATCGCCTTCACCGGCGCTTACCACGGCCGTACCATGATGACCCTGGGCCTGACCGGCAAGGTCGTTCCGTACTCCGCTGGCATGGGCCTGATGCCAGGCGGCGTGTTCCGTGCGCTGTTCCCGAACGAGCTGCACGGTGTGAGCGTTGACGAAGCAATCGCTTCGGTCGAGCGTATCTTCAAGAACGACGCCGAGCCTAAAGACATCGCTGCGATCATCCTCGAGCCAGTACAAGGCGAAGGCGGCTTCCTGCCAGCGCCGAAAGAGCTGATGAAGCGCCTGCGCGCCCTGTGCGACCAGCACGGCATCCTGCTGATCGCCGACGAAGTACAGACTGGCGCTGGCCGTACCGGTACCTTCTTCGCCATGGAACAGATGGGCGTTGCGCCTGACCTGACCACCTTCGCCAAATCCATCGCTGGCGGCTTCCCGCTGGCCGGTGTGTGCGGCAAGGCCGAGTACATGGACGCCATCGCGCCGGGCGGCCTGGGCGGCACCTACGCCGGTTCGCCGATCGCGTGCGCTGCGGCCCTGGCTGTGATCGAAGTGTTCGAGGAAGAAAAACTGCTGGACCGCAGCAAGGCTGTAGGTGAGCGCCTGACCACTGGCCTGCGCGAAATCCAGAAGAAGTACCCGATCATCGGCGACGTCCGTGGTCTGGGCTCGATGATTGCTGTTGAAGTCTTCGAGAAAGGCACTCACACCCCGAACGCTGCTGCTGTTGGCCAGGTTGTCGCCAAGGCACGCGACAAGGGTCTGATCCTGCTGTCCTGCGGCACCTACGGCAACGTTCTGCGTATCCTGGTACCGCTGACTGCCGAAGACGCACTGCTGGACAAAGGCCTGGCCATCATCGAAGAGTGCTTCGCTGAACTCGCTTGATGTGATGTGCTTCTGAAAAAACCCGCTTCGGCGGGTTTTTTTTGTGCCCAGAAAAGCCATGGGGCGCTATGGTTAGCGGAGGATTTGCTTTGGAAGCTGCGACGGAATGTGTGTCAGGCTATTCAGGAGTAGTTGGCGATGAGCGCTGTAGACCCCACCCCACCCAGCGTACTGATTGTCGAAGGCGACCCTTGGGTGCGTGACATGCTCAGCGAGATGCTGCTCAGCGTGCGCTGCGATGCCCGCCTGCAGGTATGCGCCGATGGTGCGCAGGCACTCAGCGCACTGTCCAGCAAGCCAGACCTGATTATCGCCGCCCGCGAGCTGGCCGGTGTCGATGGCCTGGACCTGTTGCGCAAGGTGCGCGCCAAAGGGCCGGGGTTGCCGTTCATCCTCATGAGCAACCGCAGCGACAGCGCCAGTGTGCACGAGGTGTTGCCCCTGCACCCCACCGCCTACCTGAGCAAACCACTGAACCTGGACAACCTGCGCAAGCGCCTGGAAGAGTTGTTGGTGGCCGTTGGCGAAGAAATCGCCTGCCCGGTGCCGGCCTTGCAGGCAGGTGCCAGCCTACCCGCATACCTGGAGCAGCGCCGTGCTACCGCCGATGGCGGGCCGCTGTTGGCCGATGTGCAGGTGGCGATAAAGCGGGCGCTCAACCCTCAGGGCCTGAACCTGAAGGTGCTCGAAGAGGAAGTGCGTAGCGACCCTCAGGTTACCGCCGTGTTGATCGCGGCTGCCAACAGCGCCGCGCTGCACCGTGAAGCACCGGTGCAAACGTTGCTGCAGGCCCTGAACAAGCTTGGCAGTACCCAGAGCATGAACCTGATTCTGGGCATGACCCTCAAGCGCAGTGCACGGCTCAGCGACCCGTTGCTGGCGCAGCACGCAGCCGGCTACTGGGACCTTTCCCTGCATACGGCCGAATATGGCCGTACCTTGGCGCGCATGCTCGAGCTGGACGAAGGGCGCTGCTATTGCGCGGGGTTGCTGCATTGCCTGGGCGACCTGGCGGTGTTGCGCTGCCTGCAAGAGTGGCGGTTGGCCGGGGGCGAGCTGGACGAACGCAACGTGCAGCAATCGCTGGATGAGTTTGGTGCGGCGTTCGGTTCGGCGCTACGCACGCGCTGGCGCTTGCCGCTGGCATTGCGCGAGTTGATCGCGGCGATCTACCAGCTGGGCGGTGGCGTGTATTCGCGGGAGATCCTGGCGATGAACCTGGCCGGGCAGCTATCGCGGCTGCCGGCCGAGCAGGGGCTGGAGAAAGTGGCCAGTGGCAAGACCGCGCGCTTGCTGAAGCTGGGCCTGCCGGAGCTGAAACGGCTGCGCAAGGTGGATAACCCTGAGGTGAAGCCCCGGGAAGAGCCGCCTGCGGCGGAGGCTGAAGTGCCCAGCTGAGATGTTGGGGCCGCTCTGCGGCCCTTCGCGGGCTTGCCCGCTCCCACAGGCGCAGCGTATTCCAGCCGGACCTGTGGGAGCGGGCAAGCCCGCGAAGGGCTGCAAAGCAGCCCCAGCCATACCCTTATCTGCGGGGGAGGGGTCAGCCGCGGACGATCTGGTTCTTGCCCTGCCGCTTGGCCTGGTACATCGCCGCATCGGCCCGGGCATACAGGCTGTCCAGTGCCACATCTTCCTCGGTCAGCCCGGTCAGCCCTTGGCTCACTGTCACCCCGTATGTCTGTTCGCCGTGGTTGAAGCTTAAGCGCTGGATTTCCCGCTGCAGGCGATCGGCAACCTGTTCCGCCATCTGCGCATCGCAACCCGGGAATATCGCGGCAAACTCCTCACCGCCAATGCGCCCGAACAGGTCGCCACGGCGTAGCACGGCCTTGCCGCTGTCGGCGATGCGTTGCAGCACCTGGTCACCTTCCTGGTGGCCATAGCTGTCGTTGATGACCTTGAAATCATCGATATCCAGCAACAGGAAGGCCAGCGGCGTACCGTCTTCGCGGGCAGTGTCGAAGGCCTGCTGGGCGCATTCGAAGAAGTGCCGGCGGTTGCTGCTCTGGGTCAGCACGTCGGTGGTGGCCAGGCGTTGCAACTCGCTTTCAAGCTGCTTTTTCTCGGTGATGTCTTCGGCAATGCCGACGATGATCACCCGGTCGTCCTCGCGCTGCTGGTTGATGTAGCACTTGTCGCTCAGCCAGCGCACTTGGCCGTCGGCATTGAGAATACGGTATTCGCGGTCTTCCACCGCGCCCTTGATCAGCACCTGGGCCAGGCTGCGCTCGGCGAACTCCAGGTCGTCGGGGTAGATGCTGTCGCGCCATTCGTTGTAGTCGGCCAGCACCAGGCTCACCGGGCGGCCGAAGATGCGCTCGTAGGCGGGGCTGACGTACAGCACCTGGCGGGTTTCCCAATCGAAGGCCCAGAGCACCGCATTGACGCTGTCGAGCAATGAGCTGAACAGCTGGTCGCGCTCACTCAGGCGGGCAACCTCGCCTTGGGCGTGGAGTAGCGCCAGTAAAGTCTGGGCGGCTTCGGGAGGTGAGGTGCCGGGCAATATTGTTGGAATGTTCTTGGCCATGTGCACGAAGCGGGTCTCGACGTAAAAGCGTGCGGCCAGCATCCGGCCCGCCACGCGGGCGATGTGCCAGATTTGAGTGGCGTCGAGGTGGCTAAGTTCCGAACGGCACGCACCGCAATGGGGCGTGCCGATCAACGGCGGTCAGGCGCCGGTGGGGCGCAGGGAGTAGGTCTTGAGCTGCGCCGCGAAGTCGCGCAGGGCGTGGATGCCGCTGGTTTCGGCCTCGTGTATCCAGTCCTTCATGGCAGACAGCATGTCGTGGCCGTTGGCGCTGGTGCGCGCCCAGATCTGCTGCAGGGCCAGGCGCTTTTCGTAAATGGTCTTCAGCGCCTGGCTATGGGCAAGCATTGACTCGATACGCACATGGTGGCGGTCTTCCAGCAAGCTGGTTTCGCGCGAGAGCAGGCGTTTGGCACGGCGGAAGTGGTGACGCACCGACGCATCGACGCGGGCCAGTTCCTGTTTCACCAGCGGGCCGATCACCAGCTTGCGGTACTGGGCCATGATCTGGAAGCGGTTGTTGAGGATGGCCATGGCAGTGTCCATGTCCAGGCTGGCCTTGCCCGCCACACGGTGGGCAATCGGCGCCACGCGCTGCACCTTGGCCAGGCGCAACAGGCAGAACAGGCGTATCCAGGCCCAGCCCATGTCGAACTCCCAGCGCTTGACTGAAAGCTTGGCCGAGTTGGGGTAGGTGTGGTGGTTGTTGTGCAGCTCTTCGCCGCCGATGACGATGCCCCACGGCACCAGGTTGGTGGCAGCGTCGCGGCATTCGAAGTTGCGATAGCCGAGCGCGTGGCCCAGGCCATTGACCACGCCGGCAGCCCAGAACGGGATCCACATCATCTGCACCGCCCAGATGGTGATGCCGATGGTACCAAACAGCAGCAGGTCGATCACGGCCATCAAGGCGATGCCACCCAGCTTGTAGCGCGAGTAGAGGTTGCGCTCGATCCAGTCATCCGGGCAGTTCTTGCCGTAGATGCGCAGGGTTTCGGGGTTGCGTGCCTCTTCGCGGTAGAGTTCGGCGCCCTTGCGCAGCACCGTTCCCAGGCCCTTGTGCACCGGGCTGTGCGGGTCGTCGGGGGTTTCGCACTTGGCGTGGTGCTTGCGGTGGATGGCGGTCCATTCGCGGGTGTTCTGCGCCGTGGTCAGCCACAGCCAGAAGCGGAAGAAGTGCTTGAGCGCGCCATTGAGCTCCAGGGCCCGGTGCGCGGAGTAGCGATGCAGGTAGACCGTGACGCTGACGATGGTCACGTGGGTCATCAACAAGGTGATGCCGACCAGTTGCCAGGCCGACAAGTCGAGCAGGCCGTAGTACCACATAGGTGTAAAAACCCTCGGAATGCAGGAGGAGGGGGTGATTATCCCTTGGCAGGGAAATAAAACCAGTCAAAGCTGACGACGCGATATTTCAGGCCATCCATGTGGGAGCGGGCGTGCCCGCGAACACCGGCAACGCCGGTGCCATGCGCCGAGTTGCCGTCTTCGCGGGCATGCCCGCTCCCACAGAGCAGCAGAACCTTTATAATCGCCATTCTTTTCTGATGGGCAATCCCACCCGACATGTCTGTTTCCGTTCGCGACGCCTTGCGCATGGCTGCGCTGTATGTGGTGCTCTCGATCCTCTGGCTGGCGCTCGCCGAGGTGATGCTGCACGGCATGACTGACGACCCCCTGGCACTGACCGTGGGGCGGCAGATCAACGTGGTGCTGTGGGTGTTGTTCAGTGCCGTGCTGATCTATGTGTCGCGCGTGCGGCTGCTGAACTTCATCGGTGTCGGTGCGCGCTTGCGCTGCGAGGACCGCGAGCGGCTGCGAATGGCCGCTGCGGTGTTCGACAGTACCCTCGAAGGCGTACTGGTTACCGACCGCCAAGGCCTGATCGTGCACGTAAACCGTGCCTTCATGCGCATCACCGGCTACCAGCAGGACGAGGTGATCGGCCATCGCCCGAGCAAGTTCAAATCGGGCCGCCACGGCCAGGCGTTCTACCAGCAGATCTTTGCCACCCTGGCCGAGCAGGGCGAATGGAGCGGCGAAATCTGGAACCGGCGCAAAAGCGGCGAAATCTACCCGCAATGGCAGACCATCTGCGCCATCCGCGATGACGACGGTGAGCTGAGCCATTACGTAGCGGTGTTCAGTGACATCAGTGCGATCAAGCATTCGGAACAGGAGCTGGCCTACCTGGCGCACCACGATCCGCTGACCGGCCTGCCCAACCGCCTGCTGTTCACCGACCGGGTCGAGCAGGCCCTGGCGGCCGCCCAGGCCAACAAGCGCGGTTGTGCCCTGCTGCTGTTGGACCTGGACCATTTCCAGAGTATCAACGACGGCCTGGGCCACACCATCGGTGACCAGTTGCTGAAGCTGGTGGGCGAGCGCCTGGGCGAGGTGCTGGGCAATGGCGTAACCCTGGCACGCCTGGGTGGCGACGAGTTCGGTGTGCTGGCCGAGAACTGCCAGCAGGTCGGCCAGGCGGGCAAGCTGGCGCAGTGCATTATCGAACGCATGCGCGAGCCGTTCGTGTTCGAGGATAATCGCCTGTTCATCAGTGCCAGCGTCGGTATCAGCCTGTTCCCCAGCGACGCCTTGAGCGCCGAGCAGTTGCTGCGTAATGCCGATGCGGCGTTGTACAAGGCCAAAAGCAACGGGCGTGCCTGCTATGCGCTGTACACCGAAGAGCTGACCGCTCACGCCCAGCACCGGGTCGAGACCGCCGGTGAGCTGCGCCGGGCACTGGAGCAGAATGAGCTGCGGGCCTACTTCCAGCCGGTACATGACCTGGCGACAGGCCGACAGGTAGGGGTCGAGACACTGGTACGCTGGCAGCACCCCCAGCGGGGCCTGGTGCCGCCGGGGGAGTTCATCCCGATTGCCGAGCGCACCGGGCTGATTGCCGAAATTGACACCTGGGTGCTGCGCCAGGCCTGTCGGCAAATGGTGCAGTGGCAGGCCGAAGGCCGGCAGCTGGCGTTTGTGGCAGTGAACATTTCCAGCCGCCTGTTTGGCCAGCATGAACTGTACCGGCAGGTGGCCGAGGTGCTGCACGAGACTGGCCTGGCTCCGGCCCTGCTGGAATTGGAAGTGACCGAAAGCGCGGTGATGGAAGACCCGGAAGTGGCGCTGGAGCAACTGCATCGTCTACGCGAGCTGGGGGTGACCCTGGCCATCGACGACTTTGGCACCGGGTGTTCGTCGTTGCTGCGGCTCAAGCGTTTGCCGGTGCAGAAGCTGAAGATCGATCAGGGCTTCGTGGCCGGGTTGCCTCTGGATGAGGATGACATCGCGATCGTGCGGGTAATCATTGCCCTGGCACGCAGCATGGGCATGCAGGTGCATGCCGAGGGCATCGAGCAGGCGGAGCAGGCCAGCTTCCTGCTGCTGGAGCAGTGTCAGCTGGGGCAGGGGTACTGGTTCGGGCGGCCGGTGCCGGCTGAAGATCTTCGCTGGGATTGAGACCCTGGGGCCGCTTTGCGGCCCCGTCTATCGCTTGTTCAGGCCCTTCGCCAGGCGGTCCCCACCCAGCTGGATCAACGCCACCAACGCCACCAGCATGGCAATCACGGTCAGCATGATCTGGCTGTCAAAGCGCTGGTAGCCATACCGGTAGGCGATATCCCCCAAGCCGCCGGCACCGATTGCCCCGGCCATGGCCGAGGAGTTGATCAGGGTCACCAGGGTAATGGTGAAACCCCCGACGATGCCCGGCAGCGCCTCGGGCAACAGCACGTGCCAGACGATGTGCCAGCGCCGGCAGCCCATGGCCTGTGCGGCTTCCACCAAACCATGGTCGACTTCGCGCAGGCTGACCTCGGCAATCCGCGCAAAAAACGGCGTGGCGGCAATGGTCAGCGGCACCACCGCCGCCCACACGCCGTAGGTGGTGCCTACCACCAGGCGGGTGAAGGGGATCAGCGCGACCATCAGGATCAGGAACGGGATCGAACGGAACAGGTTGACGAAGGCGCCCAGCACCCGGTTCAGCAGCGGTGCCTCGAAGATTCCGCCCTTGTCGCTGGTGACCAGCAGCACCGCCATCGGCACCCCCACCAGCAGGGCGATCAGCGACGACACGCCGACCATCAGCAAGGTATCGAGCAAGCCTTCCAGCAGGCGATCAAACCACATGGCCCAGTACCTCCACGTCCTCGGCCCAGCGGCGGGCACGTTCCAGCAGTTGATGGGTATCGTGCGGCGAGTGTTGCACCGACAGGATCAGTTGCCCCAAGGCATGCTCGCCAATGGTTTCCACGCCGCCCTGCAGAAGGCGCACGCGGCCGCCCAGGTCGTTGAACAGGGCAGACAGCTCGGGTTCGCCGAGCAAGGTCAGTTTCAGTACCAAAGCGCCGTCGCGGCTAACCGGGCTCGCCCGCAAGCTGGCTTGCAGCGCGGCAGGCAACCTGGCCTGCAACGGTGCAAGCAGGGTGCGGGTGACCTCATGGCGTGGTGCGCCGAACACCCGCCAGACTTCGCCCTGCTCGACCACTTCGCCGCGCTCCAGCACGACCACCCGGTGGCAGATATCGCGGATCACCGCCATTTCGTGGGTGATCAGCACGATGGTCAGGCCCAGGCGCTGGTTGATGTCGCGCAGCAACTCAAGGATCGAAGCGGTGGTTTCCGGGTCCAGCGCCGAGGTGGCCTCGTCGCACAGCAGAATCTCGGGGTCGTGCACCAGCGCCCGGGCAATGCCCACGCGCTGTTTCTGCCCGCCGGACAGTTGCGCCGGGTACACGTGGTGTTTCTCCTGCAAGCCGACCAGCTCCAGGAGCTCGCGCACCTTGCGTTGGCGCTCGGCCTTGGCCACGCCGGCCACTTTCAACGGCAGCTCGACGTTCTGCCACACAGTCTTGGCCGACATCAGGTTGAAGTGCTGGAAGATCATGCCGATGCGCCGGCGCAGCGCGACCAGGTGGTCCTCGTCGAAGGGCGCGATGTCCACCTGGTCGATCAGTACCCGGCCCTGGCTGGGTTGCTCCAGGCGGTTGATGGTGCGCAGCAGGGAAGACTTGCCGGCACCGCTGCGGCCGATGATGCCGAAGATCTCGCCATGGCGGATGTTCAGGTCGATGCCTTGCAAGGCCGGTTGCGTCTGGCCAGGGTAGGTCTTGCCCAGGCCGATGAAGCGCACATGGGCTTCATTGACTTCCGGGCGCAGGGCCTGTTCCTTGACCGTTGGCGGCAATGGTTGTGGTGTAGGCGCCCTGAGCGCGCTGGCCTGGCTCATGTCAGCCTTCCCAGCCGGCTTGGTAGAGCTTGCCGTGGGCTTTGTCCAATGCTGCACGCACCACCGGCGAGTGCTGGTAGATATCGACGAACCTGGCCAGCCGTGGGTCGTCCTTGCTTTGCGGGCGGATGACGAACTGGATCACGTATTCCTTGTTTTCCAGGCCGTCGAACAGCAATGCCGAGGTGGCATCGAAGGTGTTGGCCAGGCGGATGTAGGCCGGGTAGCCCTGCACCAGGTCGGCGTCGTCGTAGGCGCGTACCAGCTGAACCGCCTCGACCTGAAGGATTCTCAGCTTTTTCGGGTTGGCGACGATGTCGTCTTCGGTGGCCTTGTAGCCAACGCCTGGCTTCAGGGTGATCAGCCCGGCCTTGGCCAGCAGTTGCAGGCCACGGCCGCTGTTGATCGGGTCGTTGGCGATGGCGACGCTGGCGCCCTCAGGCAGCTCGGCGAAGCTTTTGTACTTTTTCGAGTACAGGCCAACGTTGTTGATGATGCCCGAGGCGTAAGGCACCAGGTTGAAGCCCGCAGCAGCCTTGGCGTTTTCCAGGAACGGGATGTGCTGGAAGTAGTTCACGTCGATGTCGCCGCTGTTGAGGCTGACATTGGGCGCAATCCAGTCGCTGAATTCGATCAGCTTCACTTCCAGGCCTTGCTTGTGCGCTTCCTCCACTGCAGCTTCCAGCGGAATGGCAAAGGCCGAGGTGGTGCCGATCTTCAGCGGTTCGGCAGCCAGGGCACTGGCGGTCAGGCCCAGGGTGAGGGCAAAGGCCGCGACGGGCCGGAACAGTTTCTCAAGCATGGTGCAGGGCTCCAGTCGGGGCAGGGGTTGGGGTAAAGCGGTAGGTCGAGCCCGGGTGATCGGCGGGCAGGTGCGGGTGGTCGGCCTGGAACAACTTCTCGCGCAGGGTGCCTTCGGCGTAGGCGGTCTTGTAGCGGCCACGCTGTTGCAACTGCGGGATGACCAGGTCGATGAAGTCCTCGAAGCTTTCCGGGGTGACGGTGCGGGTCAGGTTGAAACCGTCCAGCCCGGTTTCGTCGATCCAGGCGATCAACTGTTCGGCCACCTGTTCCGGTGAGCCGACCAGGGTTACGTAGCGGCCACCCAGGGCGTGCTGTTCAAGCAGCCGACGGCGGGTCCAGGCGTTGTCCTGCAACTGGCGCGTGGCGGACTGGATGGCATTGCCCTGGCTGAAGCCAATCGGCTCGTCCAGCCCGTAGGCCGCAAAGTCGATGCCGGTGGATGCGGCGAAGTGCGCGACGCCGGCCTCGGGGCTTGCATGGCCCAGGTACTCGGCATGCCTGGCCTGGGCCGCTTGCTCGGTGGCGGCGACGATCACCGTGATGCCCATGAACACTTTGACCGCTTGCGGGTCGCGCCCGGCGGCCTGGGCGGCAGCGCGTACCTTGTCGACCTGGGCGCGGGTAGCGGCCTTGTCCTGGCCGCTGATGAACACGCATTCGGCATGGTTGCCGGCGAACGCCAGGCCACGCTGCGAGCTGCCGGCCTGGAACAGTACCGGGGTGCGTTGCGGTGAGGGTTCGCTCAGGTGATAGCCCTCGACGTTGTAGAACTCGCCGTGGTGGCTGACCTTGCGCACCTTGTCGGGCTGGGCATACACACGCTGCTCGCGGTCTGCGACCACGGCGTCGTCGGCCCAGCTGCCTTCCAGCAGCTTGTAAAGCACTTGCAGGTATTCGTCGGCCTGGTCATAGCGGCGGTCATGCTCCGGCTGCTGTGCCAGGCCCATGGCCCGGGCTGCGCTGTCCAGGTAGCCGGTGACGATGTTCCAGCCCACCCGGCCATTGCTCAGATGGTCGAGGGTGGAAAGGCGCCGGGCGAACAGGTACGGCGCCTCGTAGGTGAGGTTGGCGGTAAGGCCGAACCCCAGGTGGCGGGTGACCGCAGCCATGGCCGAAACCAGCAGCAGTGGGTCGTTGACCGGCAGCTGGATCGACTCCTTGAGGGTGACGTCCAGCGACTGGCCGTAGATGTCGTAGGTGCCGACGATGTCGGCGATGAACAGCCCGTCGAACAGGCCGCGCTCCAGCAGGCGCGCCAGGTTGGTCCAGTACTCCAGGGACTTGTACTGGGTCGAGGTGTCCCGTGGGTGGGTCCACAGGCCGTGGTTGATGTGCCCGATGCAGTTCATGTTGAAGGCATTGAGCAGAATCTGTCTGGCCATCAGATGGTCCCCCGGCGTGGTGGGTTGGCATCGTTGAGGTAGTAGTTGCCAATCGCGTGATACTTCCAGCGCACCGGGTCGTGCAGGGTGTGCACGCGGGCGTTGCGCCAGTGGCGGTCGAGGTTGTGCTCGGCAAGCGTTGCCTGGCTGCCGCCCAGTTCGAACAGGGCGGTGCCGGCGGCGAGGGAAATCTCGGTGCTGATGGCCCGCGCTTCGGCCACGGCGATGGAGGCGGCGGCCACGTTGTCGGCGGTGCTGTCGTCACGGGCGCGGTCGAGGTATTCGCCGGCGCGCTCCAGCAGGGCTTCGGCGGCATGCAGGCGGATCGCCAGGTGACCGAAGCTCTTCAGCGTCAGCGGGTCATCCGTGGCCTTGTCCAGGCCGGAGTCGACCCACGGGCGGCTGCGTGTGCGCACGAAGTGCAGGGCGTCTTCATAGGCGGCACGGGCGATGCCGGTGTCGATGGCGGCATGGAGGATTTGCGCCAGCGGCCCAACCGGGGTGGGGCGCTCGAAAGCGCTCTGGAACGGCACCACGTCGGCGGCGCTGACATACACGTTGTCGAACACCACCGAACCGCTGCCGGTGGTGCGTTGGCCGAAGCCGCTCCAGTCGTCGATCACCTGCAGGCCCTGGCTGTCGGCCGGGACGAACGCCAGCTGCTGTACGCCTTGGTCGTCGACGACCGAGGTGGGAATGCGCTGGGCGTAGATGGCGCCGGTGGAATAAAACTTGCGGCCGTTGATGCGAAAGCCCTCGCCGTCTCGGCTCAGGCGGGTGGTGCGCTCATTGGCGGTCTTGGTGCCCAGCTCGGCCAGGGCATTGCCGAAGCGGCGGCCGGCGAGTACTTCGGCGTACAGGCGCTGTTGCTGTTCGGGGCTGCCGTTTACCCGCAGCACTTCCAGGCCGTAGAAATGGTTTTGCGGGATCTGTCCCAGCGAGCCGTCGGCCTGGGCGATACGGGCGATGACCTTGGCCAGGGTGACGTTGGACACGCCGGCGCCGCCAAAGGCCTTCGGCACGCTGATGGCCCACAAGCCGGAGCGGGTGAATAGCTCGAGTTCGGCGTGGGGCAGGCGGCGCTCGCGATCGCGCAGGGCGCTGTCGCGGCGCAGTTGCTGGGCGATGTCTTCGGCGACGGCCAGGGCCTGGGCGTCGCTGGTGATGATAGCGATTGTCATAGAGTTCTCCGGGGGCCGCTTCGCGGCTCTTCGCGGGCTTGCCCGCTCCCACAGGTAAAGTGATGCCAGTTCAGGCGGCGGTAATCCTGTGGGAGCGGGCAAGCCCGCGAAGGGCTGCGCAGCAGCCCCAAAGGCAGCAAATCAGATCCAGGAATGCCGCGCAGGCAGGGTGCCGTTAAGGTGGTACGCGCCTACCGCGTGGTACTTCCAGCGCACCGGGTCGTGCAGGGTGTGCACCCGGGCATTGCGCCAGTGGCGGTCGAGGTTGAACTCGGCAAGGGTGGCGCGGCTGCCGGCCAGCTCGAACAGCTTCTCGCTGGCCTGCAGGGCAATTTCGGTGGTCAGCACCTTGGCCTCGGCTACGGCAATCGAGGCCCGGGCCGCGCTGGCTGCGTCGATGGGCGCAGCATTGACCTCGTCGAGTACTCGCGCGGCCCTGCGCAGCAGCGCTTCGGCGGCGTGCAGCTCAAGCTTCAGCCTGCCGATGTCGGCGATCACATAAGGGTCGTCGCTGGCGCGGTCCACGTTGGCTTCAATCCACGGGCGCGACTTTTCACGCACGAAGGTGATCGCATCATCGATTGCCGCTTCGGCAATGCCGGCGTCGATCGCCGCCTGGATCAGCTGCGAGGCTGCGCCCTGGATGTTGGGGATATCGCGCTGGCGCCAGTTGTCGATCACCAGCTCCGCGTCTACCGGCACCTGGTCCAGCAGCACAGTGCCGCTGGCGGTGGTGCGCTGGCCGAATCCGGACCAGTCATCGACGATGCGCAGCCCCGGAGTGCCACGGCGCACAAACGCCAGGCGCTGGCGGCCTTCGTCATCCAGTGCCTTCACTGCTACCCAGTGGGCGAACAGCGCACCGGTGGAATAGAATTTTTCGCCGCTGATGCGATAGCTATCGCCCGCGCGGGTGATCCGGGCCTTGAGGGTGAGCGTGTCCTTGGTGCCGCGTTCGGGGCCGGCATTGCCGATGCGCCAACCGTCGAGCACGCTGCGGAAGATCAGCGCCTGTTGCGCCTCGGTGGCCGTCAGGCGAATCAGTTGCAGCATGCCGAACTGGTTCTGCGGGATCTGCCCCAAGGCCGGGTCGGCGGCGCTGATCAGGCGAAACACTTCGGCTACGGTTTCGAACGACACGTCGGGGCCGCCGTGGGCCTTGGGTACGCTGATGCTGCCCAGGCCGCTGCGGGTGAACAGCTCGATCTCCGCCCACGGCAGTTTGCGTTGCTGGTCGCGGCGGGCGGCTTGCTCGCGGGCAACCTCGGCCAGTTCGCGGGCCGCTTGCAAGGCTTCGGCGTCGTTGCGCAGTACCTTGGCCGGCAGCAGCAGGGGCGAGCTGTCGAGATCGCTATGGAATTGGGTATTTGGCTGGCTGGACATCAGTACCGCTCCTTGGCTGCACTCAATGCCCTGGCGATACGCACTGGGGTGATTGTGATCCTGACCATTCCTGACCTCACAAAAAAGTTGTGTCGCTACAGCTGGTCGCGACAAAAGTGTGCTGGTCCGGTGGTCCGGTTTATATACCCTAATGCTTTATAAAAAGTTTATGAACTAACTCTTTGGAATATGTATAGAAGGAGGGATTTGTTACAGATGTGCCGGCCCTTTCGCGGGCACGCCCGCTCCCACAGGCACTGCACAGGTATTGAAACCGGTGCGACACCTGTGGGAGCGGGCGTGCCCGCGAAGAGGCCGGAACAGGTTTACTCGGAGGCAGCGGTGCCGAGGAACTTGCGCAGGAACTGGCGGGTACGCTCTTCCTTCGGCGCCGCAAACAGTGCCTTGGCCTCGCCCTGTTCCACGATCACGCCCTTGTCGAAGAAAATCACCCGGTTCGCCACGTCGCGGGCAAAGCTCATCTCGTGGGTGACGATGATCATGGTGCGTTTCTCTTCGGCCAGGCCGCGGATGGTCGCCAGCACTTCACCCACCAGCTCCGGGTCCAGTGCCGAGGTGGGTTCATCGAACAGGATCACCTCCGGCTCCATGGCCAGGGCGCGGGCGATGGCCACGCGTTGCTGCTGGCCCCCGGACAGGCGCCGTGGGTAGGCGTCTTCCTTGCCCGCCAGGCCGACCTTGGCCATCAGGCGCCGCCCCAGCTCGATGGCTTGCTCGCGGGGCGTCTTCTTGACGATCACCGGCCCTTCGATCACGTTCTCCAGGGCGGTGCGGTGCGGGAACAGGTTGAAGTTCTGGAACACGAACCCGGCCTGCTGGCGCAAGCGGCGTATCGCACTCTGCTGGCCACCCAGCGGGCGGTTGGCATCAATGCTGATGGCGCCGATCTTGATCTGCCCGGCGTCGGGGGTTTCCAGCAGGTTCAGGCAGCGCAGGAAGGTGGTCTTGCCCGAGCCGCTTGGGCCGATGATGGCCACCACTTCGCCGGGCTGCACGGTCAGGTCGATGCCGTTGAGCACGGTCTGGCCCTTGAAGCGCTTGGTCAGGCCTTTGACTTCAATCATGCTCATTGCTCCTGGTCATGCTGGTTGACCCGCGCTTCCATGCGGTTCTGGAAGTGCGCGAGGATGCTGCACAGCACCCAGTAGATGACCGCGACCGCCACGTACATGGTGAACACTTCGAAGGTGCGTGCGGTAATCAGCTGCGCCTGGCGGAACAGCTCGGGCACCTGGATGGTCGCCGCCAGGGCAGTGTCCTTGACCAGCGAAATGAAGCTGTTGCCCAGCGGGGGCAGGGCGGTACGCAAGGCCTGCGGCAGGATCGCCCGGCGCATGGCCTGGACGCGGGTCATGCCGATACTGGCGGCGGCTTCCCACTGACCACGGTCGATCGAGGAAATTGCAGCGCGCAGGATTTCGCAGATGTAGGCCGCCATGTTCAGCGACAGGCCGATAAGCGAAGCCGGGATGGGGTCGAGTTCGATGCCGATCTGCGGCATGCCGAAATAGATCACGAACAGCTGCACCAGCAGCGGCGTGCCGCGGAAGAACGACACGTAGATCCGCGCCAGCCAGTTCAGTGGCAAGATCTTCGACAGCCGCATCAGCGCCAGGGCAAAGCCCAGCAGCAGGCCGAAGAACATGCCGCCGACACTGAGCAGCACTGTATAACCCGCACCCTTCAGCAGGAAGGGCGCGGAGTCGACAACGAGTTGCAGGCTTTCAGCAATCATTTGGTGACATCGGCACCGAAGTATTTCTCGGACAGCTTGGCCAGCGTGCCGTCAGCCTTGAGCTTGTCGATGGCCTTGTTTATGGCTGCCAGCAGTTCAGGCTCGCCCTTGCGCAGGGCCACGCCGCTTTCCAGGCGCGAGAAGGCATCGCCGGCCAGTTCGGTGTCTTTGGCTTTTTGCGCGTATTCCAGCGCGGCCAGGCGGTCGATCAGGATGGCGTCGATACGGCCGTTGCGCAGGTCGGCGAACTTGCTCGGGTCGTCTTCATAGGTGCGCACTTCGGCTTTCGGGACGTCTTGCTTGACCCACTGCTCGTAGTTGGTGCCCAGGCCCACGCCGACTTTCTTGCCGGCCAGGTCTTGCGCAGACTTGATGTTCAACTGCTCGGCTTTCTTCTTCAGGATCAGTGCCTGGATACCGGAAACGGTGTAGGGCTCGGAGAAATCGTATTTCTTCTTGCGCTCCTCGGAAATGGTCACCTGATTGACCACCACGTCCAGGCGCTTGGATTCCAGCGCGGCGAGGATGCCGTCCCACTTGGTCGGCTGGATCTTGGCCTTGACCCCCAGCTCCTTGGCCAGCAGTTCCGAAAGCTCCACCTCGAAGCCGGCCAGCTTGCCGTTCTCGTCCTGGAAGCTGAACGGTGGGTAGGTGCCTTCGAGGCCGACGTTGATCACGCCTTTTTCCTGGATGGTCTTCAACTGCTCGCCGGCGAACGCCTGGCCGAGCAGGCCGGCACCCAGCAGGATGGCCAGGCTGGCGTTGAGTAGCGGTTTGGCGAATTTCGACATGTCAGAGCCCCGCGCTTGTTGTGTAAGTAGTGAGGTGGCGACTATAGGGTTGGCTGCTTAGGCCAGGAAATAATAAAAAATTATTTTGTTATTCCCTTTTTGATTTGTGTCAGGTGCTGGCTGCTTTGAGGGTAGGCGAGGATGCTCGCTACGTCATCGCGGCTTATGCCTGACTTAGCGCAGGATGGAATAAAGCGTTGTTTTTTCCAAGGGGCGGATTTGCCGTAGAGTGGATCGCATGTAGGCAGGCCCGGCCCTTTCGCGGGCGCGCCCGCTCCCACAGGTACAGCACAGGGCTCAATAGCGGTGCTGTACCTGTGGGAGCGGGCGTGCCCGCGAAAGGGCCGGGCCTGGCGAAAAACCAGATGGCCTATACGGCAGGAGAAAACCGTGAGCGAACAACCTTCATCCGCGCACTGGCAGTTGCACAACATCGTTAGCGGCCTGCGCGGCGCCCGTGAGCAATGGCGCACCCGCAATGGCCGCAGCATTGGCGAGCAGGGCGGGCGCGAGTTGCCGTCGCGCGAAGCAATGCGGCAGATCCTGGAGCAACTGTGCGGCGCGTTGTTCCCCATGCGCCTTGGGCCTGTGGACCTGCGCGAAGAGAGCGAAGACTTCTACGTTGGCCATACCCTGGATGCCGCGCTGACCGCCTTGCTGACCCAGGCGCGCCTGGAGTTGCGCTACGCCGCCCGGCAAAGCAAGGCTGAACTGGCCAGCGTCGATGGCCATGCGTTGAAGCTGATCCAGGGCTTTGCTGCTGCGCTGCCGGAACTGCGGGTGCTGCTCGACACCGACGTGCTGGCCGCCTATCACGGCGACCCCGCCGCGCGCAGCGTCGATGAAGTGCTGCTGTGCTACCCGGGCATCCTGGCGATCATCCATCACCGCCTGGCGCATCACCTGTACAAGGCCGGCCTGCCACTGCTGGCGCGGATCAGCTCGGAGCTGGCGCATTCGGCCACCGGTATCGACATCCACCCCGGCGCGCAGATCGGCCCGAGCTTCTTCATCGACCACGGCACCGGCGTGGTCATCGGCGAAACCGCGATCATCGGTGAGCGCGTGCGCATCTACCAGGCGGTGACCCTGGGCGCCAAACGCTTCCCCAGCGATGAGTCCGGCACCCTGCACAAAGGCCTGCCGCGCCATCCGATTGTCGAGGACGATGTGGTGATCTACGCCGGGGCCACGGTGCTGGGGCGTATTACCATCGGCAAGGGTTCGACCATTGGCGGTAACGTGTGGCTGACCCGCAGTGTGCCTGCTGAAAGCAACATCACCCAGGCCAACCTGCAGCTGGATTGCCAGGACAAGAACTGATCTGGCATTGATATTGGCTGCACTGGCCTCTTCGCGGGCTTGCCCGCTCCCACAAGTAACCCACAAAGAATCGGTCTTGTGGAGTACCTGTGGGAGCGGGCAAGCCCGCGAAGAGGCCAGTGCAGGAGGACGCCAATCAGCGCCCCAATTCGCATTGAAATCCGATCCATGTTTAACTTGAACGCTTGTTCAATGTAAAAACGCTGGTCCGCTGCCGGTGTTCAACAGGAGGATTCCTTTGCTGAACCCGTTCATTCCGAACCTCACGTCATTCGACGAGGTGCACGCCCGATGAGTGCACCGAACCCTTCCGCCGCCAACGGCAAAATCCGTATGAACCCCCCGGTGTTCTACTTTGCGGCAAGTTTCATCCTCATCTTTGGCCTGGTAGTCATCTCCAACCCGCAAGCCGCAGGCGACTGGCTGCTGGCGGCGCAGAACTGGGCGGCCAACACGGTCGGCTGGTACTACATGTTGGCCATGACGCTGTATCTGGTCTTCGTGGTGGTCACCGCCTTGTCCGGCTACGGCAAGATCAAGCTCGGTGCCGACCACGACGAACCCGAGTTCAGTTACCTCTCGTGGGCCGGCATGCTGTTCGCCGCCGGTATCAGCATTACCCTGTTCTTCTTCTGCGTTTCCGAACCGCTGACGCACATGCTGCAACCGCCCCAGGGCGAAGCGGGCACGGCCGAGGCCGGGCGCCAGGCGATGCAGATCCTGTTCCTGCACTGGGGCCTGCATGGCTGGGGCGTATTCGCCTTTGTCGGCATGGCGCTGGCCTACTTCGCCTACCGCCACAACCTGCCGCTGGCGTTGCGTTCGGCGCTGTACCCTCTGATCGGCAAGCGCATCAACGGCCCTATCGGCTACGCAGTTGATGGCTTCGGTATCATTGCCACGGTGTTCGGCCTGGGTGCCGACATGGGCTTTGGCGTACTGCACCTGAACGCCGGCCTGGACTACCTGTTCGGTATCAGCCACAGCCAGTGGGTACAGGTGATCCTCATCACCCTGATGATGGGCGCGGCAGTGGCCGTGGCCGTTGCCGGGGTGGAGAAGGGCGTGCGGGTGATGAGCGACATCAACCTGTTCCTGGCCTGCGCGTTGTTGTTGTTCGTGCTCTTTGCCGGGCCTACCCAACACTTGTTCAACACGCTGATCCAGAACCTGGGTGATTACCTGGGCGCTCTGCCACGCAAGAGTTTTGATGTGTATGCCTACGGTGATAACCGCGACTGGCTGGGCGGCTGGACAGTGTTCTACTGGGCCTGGTGGATTGCCTGGGCGCCGTTCGTGGGCCTGTTCATCGCCCGTATCTCCCGTGGCCGCACCATCCGCGAATTCGTCTTTGGCGTGCTGCTGATCCCCCTGGGCTTCACCCTGGCGTGGATGTCGATTTTCGGCAACAGCGCCCTGGACCAGGTGATCAACCACGGCATGACCGCGCTGGGCCAGTCGGCACTGGATAACCCGTCGATGAGCCTGTACCTGCTGCTGGAGACCTACCCATGGAGCAAGGCGGTGATTGCCACCACGGTGTTCATCAGCTTCGTGTTCTTCGTGACCTCGGCCGATTCGGGCACTGTGGTGCTGTCGACTCTGTCGGCCAAGGGTGGCGACGCGGACGAGGACGGGCCGAACTGGCTGCGCATCTTCTGGGGCGCGATGACGGCGCTGATCACCAGTGCACTGCTGTTCGCGGGCAGCATCGATTCGCTGAAGTCGGCGGTGGTGCTGACCTCGTTGCCGTTCTCGCTGATTCTGCTGTGCATGATGTGGGGGCTGCACAAGGCGTTTTACCTGGAGTCGCAACGGCAGATCGCGCAGATGCACTCGCTGGCCCCGTTCGCCCAGTCACGTCGCGGCCGTGGCGGTTGGCGCCAGCGCCTGAGCCAGGCGGTGCACTTCCCGTCGCGTGATGAGGTGTACCGCTTCATGGACGATGTGGTGCGTCCGGCGATTGCCGACGTGCGTGAAGTGTTCGAGCAGAAGGGCCTGGTAATAATTACCCAGGACGACCCGAGCCACGACAACGTCAGCCTGAAGATTGGCCATGGCGAGGAACAGCCGTTCATTTACCAGGTGCAGATGCGTGGCTACTTCACGCCATCGTTCGCCCTGGGTGGGCTGGGTACGCAGGAGTTGAAGAACCGCCGCTATTACCGGGCGGAGGTGCACCTGAGCGAAGGCAGCCAGAACTATGACCTGGTGGGCTACAGCAAGGAGCAGATCATCAACGACATCCTCGACCAGTACGAGCGGCACATGCAGTACCTGCATCTGGTCCGCTGACCAAGCTCTCCTGTCCTGGCCTCTTCGCGGGCTTGCCCGCTCCCACAGGCACGGCACCGGTTTCGAAACCTGTGTGTACCTGTGGGAGCGGGCAAGCCCGCGAAGAGGCCAGACAGGCAACTGCTAGAAAGGTGCATCCCCAAGGATGGTTGCCCGGTGCATCACCCGCCGGTTCGGCCGGTAATCATCCACCGCAAAATGCTGGGTCACGCGGTTGTCCCAGAACGCCACGTCATTCTCCTGCCAACGCCAGCGAATGCTGAACTCCGGTCGCGTCGCATGGGCGAACAGCAGCCTCAACAGCGCATCGCTTTCCAGCTCGCTCAGCTCATTGATGCGCGTAGTAAACCCTTCATTGACGAACAACGCCTTGCGCCCGCTCACCGGATGCGTGCGCACCACCGGGTGCGACAGCGGCGGGTTGTTGCGCCGCGTGGCCTCCCAGCGCGCCAGGTCTTCCGGCGTGGTGCCAAAACGCTCCAGCGGGAACGACTTGGTAAAGTCGTGGGTGGCGGTCAGCCCGTCGAGCATCTCGCGCAGCGGCGCCGATAAGGCTTCGAAGGCCGCGATACCGCTGGCCCACAGGGTATCGCCACCGTAGGCGGGCAACTGCTTGGCGCTGAGCACCGCGCCCAGTGCCGGGGTCGGCAAAAAGGTCACGTCGGTGTGCCACACGGCGTTATCGCGTACATCGGTGACTGCCGTGTCGAGCACCAGCACCTGCGGGGTTTCCGGCACGTTGGGGTAGATCGGGTGAATGTGCAGGTCGCCGAAGCGGGCGGCAAAGCGCGCCTGCTGCTCGGGGTTGATCGGCTGGTCGCGGAAGAACAGCACCTGATGCTTGAGCAGCGCCTGTTCGATGGCGTCGCGTTCTTCTGCAGTGATATCGCGGCTGATGTCCACGCCGCTGATCTGGGCACCGAGGGCCGGGCTGAGAGGGGTAACGGTCAGGCTCATGTCTTTTCTCGTTCTAGGCGCCGGGTTGCCGGCGTGGTCAGTCGGCAATCAGTGGCTCTGCCCGTGCCAGGGCACCAGTTTGCGTTGCAGGGCACGCAGGCTCATTTCCAGGGCGAAGGCGATCAGGGCGATCAGCAAAATACCCAGCACCACCACATCAGTGACCAGGAACTGCGCCGCCGACTGGACCATGAAGCCCAGGCCGCTGGTGGCGGCAATCAGCTCGGCGGCGACCAGTGTCGACCAGCCCACCCCCAGGCCGATGCGGATGCCGGTGAGGATGTCGGGCAGCGCACTGGGCAGGATCACATGGCGTATCAGCTGCGTCTTGGTCGCGCCCAGCGACTGTGCCGCCCGCAGCTTGGCCGGGTCGACCGTGCGCACACCGGTGGCGGTGGCAATGGCGATCGGGGCGAAGATCGCCAGGTAGATCAGCAGCACCTTCGACAGCTCGCCGATACCGCACCAGATGACGATCAACGGCAGGTAGGCCAGCGGCGGGATGGGCCGGTAGAACTCGATCAGCGGGTCGAGGATGCCGCGGGCCACGCGGTTGTAGCCGATGGCGATGCCGACCGGGATCGCGGTCAGGGTCGCGGCCACCAGCGCCAGGCCGATGCGGCCCAGGCTCGCGCCCAGGTGCTGCCACAGGCTGGCGTCCATGTAACCTTGGGTCAGCAGGGTCCAGGCCCTGGCCAGGATGTCACCGGGCGAAGGCAGGAACAGGGGTTCGATCCAGCCGGCGGCCGTCACCAGCCACCAGACCAGCAGCAGGCTGACCATGGTCAGAGCACTGATCCACCGGGTGGACAATGGCCGGCGCTGCTTGGCGGCTGGCCGGGTTTGGGCGTTGTGCTTGCCGGCGACCGGCAGGTCCAGGCTGCTCATGCGCGCTCCTGCAGGCTTTGGCGTTGGGAGAACACCCGCGCCAGCACATGCTCGCGGGTTTCGATGAAGGCGGGATCGGACTTGATGGCCCGGGCTGATTCGCCAGCGGCATAGCGCTGGCCGAAGTCCAGTTGCAGGCGCTCCACTACGCGCCCCGGGTTGGGCGCCAGCAGTACCAGTTCGCTGGCAAGGAACACCGCTTCTTCGATGTCGTGGGTAATCAGGAACACCGGCTTGGCGGTGCGCTGCCACACCTGCAGCAGCAGTTCCTGCATCTGCTCGCGGGTAAACGCGTCGAGGGCACCGAACGGTTCGTCCATCAGCAATACCCGTGGGTCGGCCGCCAGCGCGCGGGCCAGGCCTACGCGCTGCTTCTGGCCACCGGACAACTGCCAGATGCGCCGTTCGCCAAAGCCATCGAGGTCGACGAGGGCGAGCATTTCGCGGGCCTTGGCCTCACGCTGGGCGCGGGGCACGCCGGCCAGTTCGAGGCCGAAGGCGACATTGCCCAGCACGTTCTGCCATGGCAGCAGGGCATCGTCCTGGAACACCACACCGCGCTCGGCACCAGGGCCCTGCACCGGTACGCCGTCGAGGGTGATGCGCCCGCCGCTGGGGGCGACGAAGCCGGCGATCAGGTTGAGCAGCGAAGTCTTGCCGCTGCCGGAAGGCCCCAAGGCCACCAGCAGCTGGCGTGGCCCCAGGCTCAGGTTGATGTCGGCCAGCACCGGGGTGCTGGCGCCAGGGTACTGTGCGCTGATGCGCTCCAGCTCGAGCAAGGCCATGACGGGCTCCGGATCAGTTTGGAAGGAACTTGGCGCTGACGTACGGCGAGTAGTCCGGCAGTACGGCGTCGACCTTGCCTTGCTGCTTGAGGAAGTTGGCCGTGTCGGTCAGTGCCTGGGTGGTCGGCGCGCCCAGGGCGTTGGCCTGGTCTGCGGCCAGTGGGTACACGTTGCCCTCCAGCAGCACCGGGATGTCGCTGGCCTTGGCGCCGGACAGCTTCACCAGCTTGTCTACGTTGCCCTTGTCGGCTAGCCAGGCTTTCGGGTCCTTGCGGTAGTCGGCGTAGGCGTCGAGGGTGACTTTGGCAAAGGCTTTGACCACCTCAGGGTGCTTGTCGGCGAAGTCTTTGCGCACAATCCAGGCATCGAAAGTGGGTGCGCCTTTCTGGGCCAGTTCGCCCGAGGTGATCAGCACCTTGCCGTTTTCCTTGGCCACGCCCAAGGCTGGGTCCCAGACGTAGGTGGCATCGATGTCGCCGCGCTTCCAGGCGGCAATGATGGCCGGTGGCGCCAGGTTGAGGATCTGTACCTTGGACGGGTCGATATTCCAGCTTTTCAGGGCGGCCAGCAGGCTGTAGTGGCCGGTGGAAACGAACGGCACGGCGACCTTCTTGCCGATCAGGTCTTGTGGAGTCTTGATGCTGTCGCGGGCGACCAGCGCTTCACCAGCGCCAATCTGGGTGGCGATGAGGAAGGTCTCGACCGGCAGCTTGCGGGTGGCGGCAGCAGCCAGCGGGCTGGAACCCAGGTAGCCGATTTGCACGTCGCCGCTGGCCACCGCAGTGATCACGTCGGCGCCGTTATCGAACTTGCGCCAGTCGATGCTGGCCTTGCTGGCTTTTTCGTAGTCGCCATCGACCTGAGCCACTTTAGCCGGGTCGACGGTGGTCTGGTAGGCCACGGTCAGGTCGGCGGCCTGGGCAACCCAGCTGGTGCTGGCGAGGGTCAGGGCGGCGAACAGGCGCAGCGGAGCGTGCGGGATCATGGTGAACCTCTCGTCAGGCAATCAGGGCGATGGATGGCGAGAGACTAAATGATCTAAGAATTTAAAAATAAATAACTTTTTTGCATTAGCTTAGGAGCCAAATGCTTTAAGCCCAGGTGAGTGCGGTTTTTGTGGGAGCGGCCTTGTGTCGCGATGGGCCGCACTGCGGCCCCGGCAATTTACGCGACGAAGCTGAAGTCCTGGGGCCGCCTCGCGCCCCATCGCGACACAAGGCCGCTCCCACATTGACCGTAAAAGGCCCCGCTACTTTAGTGGCGATCCTGCCTAGTGGCGAAATCAAAGCGGGCTGCTAGGCTTTTTCGACCCTATAGAACGATCCGGAATTAGGTTATGAGCAAACGTTTGCAAATAACAAATGGTTATTAATGGCAGGGTTGCTACAACGTTTTGCTGTAAAGGTTCCAACCATATTCCGTAAAAATCTTACCAATTCATAAAACGGTCATTTTGGATTTATAGGATTGTCATTATCCTGTAGCGCAGCTGGCGTCTTAGACCAAAGTCGCGAAACGTTTAGAAACGATTGACTTAGTGGTCACGCTTTGGGACTAAATCGCCAATCCACGGTGAGAAGGGGCAGCAGATCCCTCCGCCAGAGATACACAAAAATTAGAACGTAGAGGAGCAAAACATGTACAAGTCCAGCCTGGCCCTGGCCGTGGCACTGGGGGTTCTCGCCCAACAAGCAGGCGCTGCCGGTTTCGTTGAAGACAGCAAACTGTCGCTCAGCTCGCGCACCATGTACTTCAACAACGACAACCGTGATGGCGGTGCTGACAACCGCGAGTCGGGTCAGGGCTTCAAGCTCGACTACATCTCCGGCTTCACTGAAGGCACCGTTGGTTTCGGTGTCGATGCCCAGGCCCTGTGGGGTATCCACCTGGATGGTGGCCGTGGCAAGCACCCAGACAACAGCAGCTTCTTCCCGAGCGACAGCGACGGCTCTGCTGAAAGCCAGTGGGCTCGCGTTGGCGCCAACGCCAAGGCGCGCTTCTCGAAGACCGAAGTTCACTACGGTAGCGCCCTGGCGCCGAACCTGCCGATCCTGGTCTCCAACGATGGCCGTCTGCTGCCGCAAACCTTCGAGGGTGGCACCATCCAGTCGAAGGAAATCGACAACCTGACCATCAACGCCGGTCAGCTGACCCACGCCATGGGCCGTGCTTCGAGCAACCGTACCGGCCTGTCGGTAGCCGGTGCTACCCAGGACAGCAACAAGTTCCGCTACGGCGGCCTGGACTACAAGCTCACTCCAGACCTGACCCTGCAGTACT